>CAMAVQ010000012.1 GCA_945861755.1 Gemmatimonas phototrophica | reverse complement strand
TGCAGCAGCACCATCAGGGCCGATACATCCGCCTGGGATACCCCGGAGATGCGCCCGGCCTGGCCCAGGGTGCGGGGTCGGATCTGCGTCAACTTCTGACGAGCTTCGGTGGACAGGTTCTTGTCGCAGGCCTGGTAGTCAAAGTCCTCGGGGATACGCATGGACTCCAGGCGCTTCAGCTTGTCCACTTGGGTCTGCTGGCGCTCGATGTACCCCTCGTACTTGATCTCGGCCTCCACCTGCTCGGCTGCGTCGGGCAGCAGCGGGGCCGGCGGTGGGGCAAAACACACCAGCTGCCCATAGCCGATTTCCGGCCGGCGCAGCAGATCGGCCAGGGAAGCCGATTCCTTGATGGGGGCCGACCCGCACTGGGCCAGCACCTCCCTGGCCCGCTCGTCGTCGGCCCGCACGCGCTGAACCCCCAAGCGCTGCAACTCCTCCCGCACCTGTTCCCGCTTGCGCTGATAACGCTGGTACACCGAATCCTTCACCATGCCCAACCCCCGCCCCAACTCCATCAGCCGCTCGTCGGCATTGTCCTCGCGCAGGATCAGCCGGTGCTCAGCTCTGGAGGTGAAGATACGGTACGGCTCCAGGGTGCCCTTGGTCACCAAATCGTCGATGAGTACCCCGATATAGGCCTGGGAGCGGTCGAGCACCAGCGGCGCCTCGCCCCTGGCCTTGAGCACCGCATTGATCCCGGCCATGATCCCCTGGGCGCCGGCTTCCTCGTACCCGGTGGTGCCATTGATCTGGCCGGCGAAAAACAGCCCAGTCACCCGCTTTGTTTCCAGATTTGGGTACAGCTGGGTGGGCGGGGCGTAGTCGTATTCCACCGCATAGGCCGGCCGCATGAGTTCGGCCCGCTCCAGCCCTGGCAGGGTGCGGACAATGGCGTGTTGCAATTCCTCGGGCAGGCTCATGGAGAGGCCATTTATGTAGTATTCCAGGGTGCGCCGGCCCTCGGGTTCGACGAAGATCTGGTGCCGCTCCTTGTCGCGGAACTTGACTACCTTGTCCTCGATGGATGGACAATACCGGGGGCCGATGCCCTCGATAAACCCCCCGTACATGGCCGAGCGGCTGAGGTTCTCCTCGACGAGGAGGTGGGTCTGTGGGTTGGTGTAGGTGATCCAGCAGGGCATCTGGGGTTGGGTGATCTGCTCGATCTCGTAGGAGAAGGGCCGGGGCGGGTCATCCCCAGGCTGGATCTCCATGGCCGCAAAATCGATGGTCCGCCCGTTGATCCGGGGCGGGGTACCGGTCTTGAGCCGGCCGATCTCAAAGCCCAGGGCCGCCAGCCCGTCGGCCGCCTTTACCGCAGCGCTTTCGCCGGCCCGGCCCGCGCTGTAGGAAAAATCCCCCACGTGGATCTTGCCCCGCAGAAAGGTGCCGGTGGTCAACACTACGGTTTGGCTCAGGTACACCACGCCACCCTTGATCCCCACCCCCTGCACCCGGCCCCCCTCCACCAACAGCTGCTCCATCATGCCCTGGCGGATGTCCAGGTGTTCCTGCTGTTCGCAGGCAAATTTCATCTCGTGTTGGTACGCCTTCTTGTCGGCCTGGGCCCGGGAGGCCCGCACCGCCGGCCCCCGGCTGGTGTTGAGCCGGCGGAACTGCAGGCCAGTCAGGTCGGTGTTGACGGCCATCTGCCCGCCCAGGGCGTCGATCTCCTTGACCAGATGGCCCTTGCCGATGCCGCCGATGGCCGGGTTGCAGGACATCTGGCCGATGGTGTCGAGGTTCATGGTCAAAAGCAGGGTCTGGGCGCCCATACGGGCCGCTGCCAGAGCCGCCTCGGTGCCGGCGTGGCCAGCGCCCACCACAATCACCTCGTAGTGCTTAGCAAAAATGCTCATTTCTTTTTACCGACCAGATCGTCGAACTGCGCCTCCAACTCCTCGGCCAGTTCTTCGAGCACTTCCCTGGCGGTGCCGGGCCGCTCCTGGGCCTCGCTCCACTGCCACTGATCCAGGTACTCGTCAGAGCCCACCAGGCCGTCTTTCATGGCGACGCGGTCGATCTCCAACTGGAACCGTTCCGACAGCGGCTGCGAGATGGGTCGACTTCCCTCGTACGCCTTGAGCTGGGCCGGGATATCCCGCCAGTACAACACCTGGTATTTTGCCATTTCAGACCTCCAGTTCTCCCTTGCGGTACGCCCGCAGGAAATTCTTGCAGTTGAGGTCCCGGCCCAGCAGCATCTCCTCGGTGAGCTGAAAGGGCCTGGCGCCTCGGTCCAGGGCGGCGATCCGCTCCAGCCGGCTACTCACCGGATCGACGATGCCGCTGTCAGCGCCGGCCTCCGCAGCCAGTACCAGGAACACTTCGTTGACGATCTGCCGACAGGGCAGGCCAAAGGAGATATTGCTGAAACCACCGGTGATACGGATCTGTGGGCCATGCTGGCGGCGCATTTGGCGGATGGCCTCCAGGCAATGCCCGCCGAACTCGATGTCCACCGAGATCGGGAAAACCAGCGGATCGATGTAGAGGGTTTCCGGAGCAAAGCCCTTCGCCAGGGCCGCTTCTACCATACGCGCCGCGTTGACCAGCCGCCCCTCGGTACCTTCGGGCATGCCTTTTTCCCCGGCGGCGCTGATCACCAGCTCGGCCCCGTATTCGCGGGCCAGGTCCAGGGCCTCCAGGCGTTCCAGGGAGGCCGAGTTGAGCAAGCAACGGCGGCCCTCCATCATCTCCAGGCCGGCACGCAGGGTCTCGACGCGCGAGGAATCCACCGCCAGGGGCAAAAGACTCATCTCCCTGACCGCGCGCACCAGCCACTCTATGGCCAGGCGCTGCTCCTCGTAACGCAGCGAGATCTCGTCCACGTTTAGATCGAGAAAGTCAGCCCCGGCCTCCTCCTGGCGCCGCACCAGGTAGCGCAGGTACTCCAAGCCCTCCTCGGCGCCGGCCATGGCTGCCTGGAGGGCAATCTTGAGGTGTTTGACGCGGCCCTCCTGGTAGTCCTGGGTGCCTTTGATTTTCTCGGGGATGGGCAACAGCCCTGGCCGCCCCTGGGGGTCGGTGAAACGCAGGGCTTGCCCACCCTCGGGCAGATTGGCCACTCGTTTGCCCTTGAGCAATACCACCCGGGTGGTGTGGATATTCTCGCCGATGAGGGTGAATTCCCGCCCAGCTAGCTTCATCGCGCTGCCTCCACTGCCGCCCGCAAGGCGCGGATATGGTCCGGGGTGGTGCCGCAGCAACCCCCGATCAGGTACCCCCCCTCCCGCAGCAGCTCGCCGGCCTTGGCAGCCATCTCCTCGGGCGAATGGGGGTAGTGGGTGGTCTTGCGGTCCTTGTCCAGACGGGGCAGGCCGGCGTTGGGGAAAGCCATAAAACGCACGACCTCCAGGCCGCGCTCCTGCATGGCCAGGCGCAGCTGGCGCACCCCATTGATGGCGTAGGGCATGCCGGTGTGTTCCGGCAGCGTCGACTCGGCCCCGCAGTTGAGGCCCAGCACCTGAATGTGGTCGAGCAGGTTCACGCCCCCCGAAAACTCGCCGCCGCTGAGAATGGCTAACAAATCTCCCGCCGAGTGGCCCCAGTCGGTGCGGTAGATCTCCTGGCCGGTCTTGCGGTCGCGGGTGTACTTATAGGTCAGGTTGACGGCGATGGGCAAGCCGGTCTGCCGCGCCGCTTCGGCAGCCATGGCCGCCTCCTTGGCGGAGAACATCGTCTCGATACAGAAGAAGTCCACCCCCTCCTCAGCCATGGCCCCCACCACCCGCTGGTGCGCCTCGCGCACCGCGGCGTCGGCAATGCCAAAGTCCACCCCGCCGGCATCCGCCTCGATGGCCCCAGGAGAAGGGCCGATGGAACCGGCCACATACACTGGGCGGCCACTCTCCTCCACCGCCTGACGGGCGTGGCGCACCGCCAGCCGCACCAGCTTTTCGGCCTGGGCCGCGTCGCGGTCCGCCATGGCCAGGTGCAGGGGCGAGGCCACAAAGGTGTTGGTCTCGATGGCATCGACCCCGGCCGCGATATAGTCCCCGTGGATGGCTACCACCGCCTCGGGGTGTGATTCGTTGGCCAGGGCGCTGTTGGTCAGCTGGATGCCCCGGAGAAAGAGCTGGGAACCGAAACCCCCATCGAAGATCAGCGGGGCGGAATCTTGCAATCTCTCGAGAAAGGATTTCATCGTTTTCTTTCAGAAAGTATCCGGCATCGGCTTGAACTGGCAACCTTCGACAAAGAGATCAAAGAAATCGGGGGTGGTCTCCAGTTCCACGTGTTCGATGGTCTGCACTAACGCCTCGACAGCCTGACGGCGGCGGCGCGAGAGCAGCACCTGGCGCGCGCCCTGGGCTGCGGCGTTGCCCACCTTGAATATGCGCTCGGCAGGCACCGGCGCCAAAAATCCGATCGCCACCGCGTTGGCCACATCGATATAATTGGCAAAGCCGCCGGCCAGGAAGAGTCGCTGCACCTGGGCCGGCGAGGCGCCAAAATGGCGCAGCACGATGTATTGGCCGCAATAATTGGCCGCCTTGGCCTGGGCCAGGTGGCTGGCGTCCTCGCGCGAGAAGGTGATGCCCTGATCTGGGGCCACGGACAAGGTGTAGGCCTTGTCGGCAAAGACCCCCTTGGGCGTCATGCGCCCATGCCGCCGCAGCTCGGCCAGCAGATCGATAAGACCAGATCCGCAGATCCCTTCGGGCGCTTTCCCGCCGATGGTGATACACTCGAAATGCCCCTCGATCCAGCGCACCCTTTCGATGGCCCCCTCGTACCCGGGCATCCCGTACTGGATCAGCCCCCCCTCGAAGGCCGGGCCAGCTGGACAAGAGGCCGCCACCCAGCGCTGGCCGTCGCCCACCACCACCTCGGTGTTGGTGCCCACATCCACCAGCATCACCAGTTCGCGCTGGTCCCAGGCGTCGATGGCCGCCAGCGCCGCGGCGGTGTCACCACCCACGTGGCTGGCGATCAGGGGCATACCGTAGATCCTGGCTCTAGGGTGGAGGCGCAGGCGTAATTGGCGGGCCTCCACCAGCAGCGAAGTGCTCTGCCTCTTGCCCTCTCGCCACTCGTGCTCGACCAGGGATTTGTAGGGCTTCTGGCCGATGCTCTGCACCTCGAGGCCAAAAAAAAGATCGCGCATGGTGGCGTTGCCGGCCACCACCATTTCGTAGATCTCCCGCCGGGTGCAGCCCTGCTGCCGGCACAACTGGCGGGCCTGCCGGTTGACCGCCTTGATCACCGCCTGGTGCAACTCCCCCCGGTACGGACCCGCATCGTAGGAAATGCGGTTCATTACATCGCTGCCCCCGAAGCGCTGGGGATTCTCGCAGGAACTGGCCGCCAGCACCCGGCCCGTTTCCAGATCGACCAGCTCGATCACCAAGGTGGTGGTGCCCAGATCCACCGCCAGTCCCAGCACGTGGCCCCGGTAGGTGTCGATCACCTCCCCATCGTAGACCACCCTATCCCCCTCCCTTTTCACCAGCGGGTCCAATTCCGGGGTCTGGCTTGTTTCGGGCATCAGGATCTGGGGCCGGCGGGCCAGGGGGGCAAAGCGCACTACTGCCCTCTCGTCGGCCACCTGCGCCTGGCAGGCCAGACGGAAGGGATCGCGCAGGAAGGCCTCGGCGGGGGTGCGGGGAGCCAGGCTTTCCAACCCCGCTCTCACCTCGACGATACACTCGTGGCAACGCCCGCTGCGGCCGCAGGAGGTGGGCACCCGCAGCTCGAGCTGGTCAGCGCGGTCGAACAGGGTCAGGGGACGGGACGAGGAACCGGGGGGTGAGCCAGGGGGCATGGAACCCCTTCAGCGGCGGAGTTTGTCGCGCAGGGCGGCGGCTTTTTCTGGCCCCAGGGTCTCCCAGGCGCTTCGGTAATCGAGTTGATCGTCCTGGGCGGCGCAGAGCTGCAGATTTCCAGGTTGACTGGCAGGCCGCTGGTTGCGGCAGTCGAACTTGGCGGTACACTGGTCGCGGCGGTCCTTGTAAGGACAACGCTGCTTGGCCTGCTCGTCGGCGTGAACCACCATGCCGGCAAAGAGTTCAGTGATCCGCTCCAGCCGCTCTTTGAAGGCCTCGGGATCGATACGCTGAGTCACTCTTTGACTCCCAACAATCGCTTGGCCAGAGAAACGCAGGCCAGGGCGTCTTTGCCGTAGCCATCGGCGCCCATATCGTCGGCAAAATCCTGGGTCACCGGGGCCCCGCCCACCATGATCTTGACCTGGTCGCGCAGGTCGGCGTCGATGAAGGCCTCGATGGTCTTGCCCATATTGGGCATGGTGGTGGTCAGCAGGGCCGACATGCCCAACAGGGTGGCCTGGTGTTCCTCCACCGCGTCGATGAACTGGTCGGACGAGGTGTCCACCCCCAGGTCGATGACCTCGAAACCGGACCCCCGCAGCATCATGTTGCACAGGTTCTTGCCGATGTCGTGCAGGTCCCCCTTGACCGTGCCCATCACCACCTTGCCCAGCGGTTTGATGCCCGAGGCGGAGAGGATGGGCTCGATGTGGGCCATGCCCGCCTTCATCGCCCGGGCGCAGGCCAGCACTTCGGGGACAAAAATGATATTCTCCCGGAACTTGATACCCACCACCGCCATGCCGGCGATCAGCCCATCGTCCATCACCTCCAGAGCTTCGATCCCTGAGTCGAGCGCCTCCTTGGTCAATTGGTTGACCACCAAGTGCTCTCCCTCGATGAGGGCAGCGCTGATAGCCTGCATGGCCGGGCTGGCCTTGGCAAAATTCTCGATGAGGCGCTGCCGCTCATCGGGCCGCTCGATGTGCTCCTCAATCTCCTGGCGGATGAATTCGTTGTGGATATCGCTCAGTTCTGCCATAACCCTTTCGCTCTCAGTTGGCCGCTTCCCGCTCGCGGTGCCAGTCGCGCACGGCTAGGGGGATCTCCTTGAGGTTCTCGATGGCCGTCTGCAGGGGTATGGCGCATTCGGGCCCCACCAATTCCACCCCAGCTTCTAGATTCCGGTACACCTCCTGGCGCACTTCCTCGGGCCCCTTGGAGAAGAGGGTCTCCGGATTGTTGAGGTTGCCCACCAGGGAGATGCGCTTGCGCACGATCTCCATGGACTCGGCCGGCTTGTTCTTGGAATCAAAGTGGAAGGCGGCCATGCCGGTCTGGGCGATGTATTCCATGCGGTCCACGGTGCGGCCGCAGATGTGGAGAATGATGGGGGCCGGCAGTCGCTGGGCAAATTCGATGTGCAGGTCGCGCAGGTAGCGGGCATAGTATTCCCCGCTGACCAGATCGCCGGTAGCGTGGTCGGGCAGGGTGAGGGCATCGGCCCCGGCCTCGATCTGGGCCAGGCCGAACTGGATGGTCGCCTCCTTGATCCGGTCCAAACACAATTTCGTCTTCCCCGGATCGTCGAGGGACATCAATAAGAAAGGCTCCACCCCAAAGCCGTGGTACCCCAGCGACCAAGGCCCCATGGTTTTCCCGACGATGGCCACCTCATCTCCGTACTCGCGCCGGAGAATCTTGATCGCCTCGATCACACAGCGGGTGTCCGGATGGTTGAGGAAGTCCGGCGGGATGACGATGTCCTCGGGCTGCTCCCAGATCGGCTCGCGCATGCGCACCGTCGGCCAGTTGTCTTTTTGCTCCCACTGCATCTTGCAGCCCAGCGCCGAGGATTCCTGGATAATGCTGAACACCGGCATGATGGTGTCGAATCCCAACTCGGTATATCCGGTGGCGGCCAAGCGCGCCATCAACTCTGGCTGGCGGTTGGCATCTGGGAAGGGGGCGTCCACCAGGTCCATCAGCTCGACCGTAGCCACCGAGGTGGGGTTGCACACCGGGGTGCGGTCCACTGGCTGGCGCTTGAGGGCAGCCAGGACGCGCTGACGGCTGGTCATGGATTTGATCTGGATCATCGGCCCCTCACTGTTGTTGGGCGCTGGGCGCCACCAGCAGCCCGCGCGCGGCCAGCAATTCCTGTTCGCGCAGGGTGGCCCGCACATTGACGGCCCGCACCAGCAGCATGCCTATCAAGG
Organism: Gemmatimonas phototrophica; assembly: GCA_945861755.1. Lineage (GTDB taxonomy): Bacteria > Latescibacterota > UBA2968 > UBA8231 > UBA8231 > SICG01. Next base: position 44,998 of record CAMAVQ010000012.1, on the reverse strand, counting down.
CATCGTGGGCCTGGCCACAGGCAAAGGCCACCTGGTCGGCTTCGGGGGCTTGCATCTGGCCCAGTTTGACCAACCCAGCGGCAATGGCCGCTGTCCGGCTGGCCTCTCCCCCTTCCAGTTCCACCCGGTATCCCCCGCCCCCCAGGCTGAAGATCTGGATCTGATGGCTGGACTTTTTGTCGTAGAAGACCAAGGGGCGTGGGGCTAGGGGCTGGCTCGGGTCCAGCTTGCAAGCCTCAAGAAAGGCCCGCCGGCAGGCCAGTTCGTGGTCAGCGCCGCAGGGAAAACGCAGGGCCCGCGTGCCGACCGCCTCCATCCCGCCCAACACTGCCATGGCGCTGGCGACAAAATCCACGCGCCCGGCTGTTCCGGGACGGTTGCTGTAGGTATGGACCAGGTAGACTGGCCCAGAGGGTGCGGCCTGCCGGTATAGGGCGAGGGTAATGTCGTGAAAGTGCGGGTCCATGGGGACCAGTTCAACCCGCCGGCCCAGTTCCCCCGTCTGCCCCATGGTCAGCCGTCGATCAGGGTGCGATTGACGAACTCGGTGATCTCCTCAATCTTGTCGAGTTCGGTAAATAGCAGGTTCTGGGCGATGCGCCGGGCCAGGCCCCGCATATGTTCGTCCATGCCGGCAGCCGGCAGCCGGCCGTCGATAGCGCTCAGCAACAGGCAGCTGAGATCACGCACCGCACATTTTTCCACCTCTTCCTTGTTGGGGTATTCAGCCGTGCGGAAATAGGAGTTCCAATAGATGTTGATGCCTTCGAGATAAGCGGCTTTCTGAGGGCTATTGATCATCGCCTTGATGCACATATCACTGGCATAGAAGGCCAGGTCGAAGGCCGGGTTGCCGTAGTGAGCCGCGACAAAATCGACCAGAAAAACCTGACCGCTGTTCACCCAGACATTGCGGGGGCGCAGATCGCCCAGGACCAGGGCGTGGCGGTTTCTCAGCAACTGTTTGATCTGGGCCTCAATGGGCTTTTTCAGATCGGGAAAGACCTGGATGATGCGTCCATAGAAGGGCTCGATGCGGAGCTGCTCAAAAGACTTGGTGTCCTTGAAGAGGGTCTTCACCTCGCGGTCGTCGGCGGTATGGTTGTGCACCGTGGCCAGCAATTCCCCGCACTGGGAGGCGATCTGCAGGTCGATCTTGCCACCCATCAGTTCATCCTCCCACAGCACCGCCTCGCGCGGCTGGGCAGTGGTGACCAGGATGAAGTCGGTGCGATCCTCCAACACCACCTCGGGAATCAGCACCGGAAAAAGCCCCGCCAGGATACCCAGACAGTTCTTCTCATTAAAGATGCGCTTCCGGTCGATCCACCAACGCTCTTTGATCTGGGCCCGGGCCAGCGCCTGCTTGACTATCCATTCCTGCCTGGGCACGGCCACATGGAACACTAGGTGCTGCAACCCGTCACCCAGTGGGGTGATAACCGGGGCCGGATCGCTGGCTGTCAACAGTTTCTTGCGCCGCAGATAGGTGGCGATGTTCTTTTTGTCCAGATTCATCGTACCGCCTGTAGCTGAGAGGAAAGGGAGGCAACTTTAGCGCCAGCGCCTTCTTCGGTTCCCTGGAAGGCGCCGGCCTGAAGTTCGGCGTGGTAAGAACTGCGCACCAGCGGGCCGGATTCCACGTGCGCCAAGCCCAGGTCCAGGGCAAAACCGCGCCAGCGGGTAAATTCGTCCGGATGCACAAAGCGGTCCACCGGCACGTGGGCCTGAGAAGGACTCAGATACTGACCCAAGGTGAGAATTCGGCAACCCACCCCGGCTAGGTCCGCGATGGTCTGGGCGATCTCCTCCTCGCATTCGCCGGCGCCCAGCATCATGCCCGACTTGGTCGGCGCCGCGCTCAGTGAACGAGCCCGGTCCAACAATTCGAGGGAACGGTGGTATTTGGCCTGGGGCCGCATCTGAGGATAAAGGCGGGGTGCGGTCTCGATATTGTGGTTGAGGATGTGGGGACCGGCGGCCATCACCACCCCCAATGCCTCCCAGTCGCCCCTGAAATCCGGGATGAGAACCTCCACCGTAGTTTGCGGGCAGCGTTGGCGCACCGCCTCGATGGTGCGGGCAAAGATACGCGCCCCCCCGTCGGGCAGTTCGTCGCGGTTGACCGAAGTGATCACCGCGTGGCGCAAATCCAACTGGGAGATCGCCTCGGCCACCCGCTCCGGCTCCCCCTCGTCGAGGAAGAGCGGTTTGCCGGTCTTGACCGCACAAAATCCGCAACTGCGGGTGCAGACATCGCCCAGGATCATGAAGGTGGCGGTGCGGCTGTTCCAGCACTCGCCGATATTGGGGCATTGGGCACTCTCACAGACCGTGTGGAGCTGCAACCCGCCTATCAGACGTTTGAGTTCCAGATAGTTGGCGCTGCCCGGGGCCTTGACCTTCAGCCAGTCGGGCAAGCGACGGCCACTCTGAGCCATGACCGCTTATTCCCCTGAGATCGAGTCCGAATCCGGCGCGGCAGTGGCCAGCTTGGGATCGGGGGGCAGGAGGATTTCTGGTTTCTTGAAGTACTCCTCGTAGGCCTTGGGGTCCACGAGAATCTGGCGGGCCCGCAGCACCTGGGGATCCACAGACACCCGGTACGCCTCGGCGGCCTTCTGGCCGAACCCCTTTTCCAGGATGTCGTAGGTAAGTTTCCAGATCAACATATCCTGGCCGTTCTGCCAATGAGTCTCCTCGATGTCGTCGATTTCCTCGCGCAGGGCCTGGAGAGAGTTTGCCAATTTGTCGGCTTGTTTCTCCTCGGCGGCCTTTTTTTCCAGGTCCTTCATCCAGACTTCGTAGTCGCTGATGTATTCAAAGCCCCGCTCAACGGCAAACTCGCGGAATTCGCGCACCGTCTGGGTATCGGCACGAAAATCGGGACTCAGCCCGGAATGGGTCACCGGATATTGCCTGGCAAAATGAAAGAAGCGGTTGTTGGGCGTAGCTCCCCCGGCCAGCTGCCGACTTAGGGGCGCAGACCACAGCCGTCGCTCCAGCGGTTCTAGGTAGACGTCGGGCACGATGCCCCCCCCGCCGTGCACGATGCGGTTGCGCACCAGGGTTCTGAACTCCTTGTTCGGCGACCCCACCAGGGTGGAATCCTTGCGCATGCGTTTGTCGATGGAACGGCCGCTGGGGGTGAAGTAGGCGGCGATGGTCAGCTTGAGTTCGGCCTTGTCGCCGATGGGCATGGTCTGCTGCACCGAGCCCTTGCCCACAGTGGGCACGCCCAGGATCAACCCGCGGTCCCAGTCCTGGATAGCCCCCGAAACGATTTCGGAGGCGCTGGCCGACTCCCCGTCGACCAGGATCACCATCGGCTCGTCCGGGACCAAGGGCTTGGCCACCGTATAATAACGGGCCGTATCGGCAATCGCCCGCCCAGCCGTGTACACCACCAACTTCTGGGGTGGCAGGAAGAGTTCCGAAACCGAAACGGCCTCCTGCAGATATCCCCCGCCATTGCCGCGCAAGTCAAAGATCAGGCGCTTCATTCCCCGCTGGTGCAGATCCGCCAGCGCCTCGCGCACCTCCTGGCTGCATTTCTGCTGGAAGCCGTCGAGTTTTACGTACCCGGTAGAATCGGAGAAGAGCGTGTAATAAGGCACGCTGCGCACCTGCACCACCTCGCGGATGATGGTCACCTTAAAAGGATCGGGTAGGCCAGCACGTTCCAGGGTAAGGGTCACCGGGGTGCCGGGCTCGCCGCGCATCCGGTCTGCCGCATCGCCGGAAGACAGATGTTTGGTGGTGCTGTCGTCTATAGCCAGGATGAGATCCCCGGACTTGACCCCGGCCCGGGCTGCAGGCGTGTCCTGATGGAGCAGCGCCCAGACGGCGATGGCGCTGTCCGGGTAGATCACCTGAATGCGGAAACCCAGCCCCCCATAGCTGCCCCGGGTGTGGATGATAAAGTTATCCAGGTTCTGGTTTTCCATAAAATTTGTATAGGGGTCGAGCATAGAGAGCATGCCCGCGATGCCAAAGCGGACCAGGGTGTCTGGCGTGGTCGAATAGAGGGAGGAGTCGTTGACGGCCAGGGCGATCTGCCGGAAGGTGTCGAAACTATCCCTCCACCCAGGATTCTGTTGCGTATTAAAAGAGTACTCACTGGCAGGATCGAGGGTATAGAACAATCCCCTGACCCCGGCGTGCATCAGGCTGTCAGGCGACACCTCTTCGATATAATAATCGCGGATATTCTTGACGATCAGCAGCAGGGTATTCAATTCCTGCCCGACCGGCGTCAGTGCTTCGACGAGACTAGAAGAGGTTACGAGGATGGCGAGGGCGCACAGCCAGTTTTTGAACCAGCAACGCATCGGTATAATTCCTTATTAGAGACTTAGCAGAGGAAACCCGGCTCCTAAGTAAATAATTTTCCAGGGCCCCCGTCAATAGCGCGACCCATTTATCGCAGCGGAATTCCCTCTGCTGCGCCTTTCTGCCCCAAGCTGAGGCCCCTTGCCCTCCTACCCGCCCTCCCCTTGATATGGGCTCTGCCCTGGCCCTAGCCCCAACCACTAGACCTTCAGGGAGGGAAAAATACGGTTGACTTTCGGCGGCCCAATGGCTAGATTGTTACCTCGTTCAGGCGGTGGGTTCCTTGAAACCTCCTGACATTTGATCTCGTCGCCCGCAACCCTCCCCAGAGCAAACCTCTTCGTCGGGGAGCTGGTCCGGGCTGCTGCCCACCTCCTCCAGCTCAGTGCTGAGGAAACCCGAGGCAGCATTAAAACTGACCTGCGAGGATCGGGGAACGCCTCATCACTCAGGCGTTCTGTCAATCCCATTCCCAACTCCTCGCCTAACGCTCTGTCCCGTGGTTTTTCACCGCCCCGGGAATTCGTAGGCTGGCCCGGCCAGAGCAAATCCGGGAGCCTGCTGCACAAACCATAGAAGCGCATCGGCACGGCCTGCCGCCTAGCAGGCGGACGGTATTTTTGTTTTTGCCCGGTGCCCTGAAAAGGAGAGTCAGCCAATCATGCCTAGAAACCGGTTTACCTTCATCCTCATCCCCCCTAACGACGGCCAGGTCCAGGAGTACCGGCTCACCCGCCGTATCCTGACCCTGACGGCTATGGTAGCCTTCGTCTTTGTGTGCGCCTTTGGCTATTATTTTACCGGATTTTATTCCCGGGCCGACCACCAGGAGAACCTGTCTCAGTTGCGCGCCGAAAACGGTGAACTTTTGCGCAGCATCGAGCATACCCGCGGGGTGGTATCCGAGCTCGAAAAGACCATGATTGTCCTGCGGGAAGACGACGAGAAGCTGCGCAACTACCACCAGATGGAGCCGCTCTCGGCTGATGAACGCCTGGCCGGGACCGGTGGCTCCGTTGAACCGCCGGCGCTTTCTTCGGTCCTGCCAGCCCGCAAGCGGGCCGCCCTCGAAGATCTCAACGCCAATATCCTGCGCTTGCAGCGGGAGGCCAAGATCCAGGAAGGGAGTTTTTCTCTGCTGGAGAACAAGTTCCGCGAGAGTGAGGAGGGCTGGAAACACTTCCCCACCATTTCGCCGGTCTCCAGCGAGCACAGCTGGGTTTCCTCCCGCTTCGGCTATCGCAGCGATCCCTTCACCGGCCGCTCGGCCTTCCACAGCGGGCTGGACTTCGCCGGCCGAACCGGCACTGCCATCTTTGCCACGGCCGACGGCACCGTCAACGACGCCTACCGCGATACCGGCCTGGGCAATCTGGTAGTCATCAACCACGATATCGAGGTAACCGACGAGACCGGTAAGACCTACAAGAAGGAAGGGATCTACCAGACCGAATACGGCCACTTGGAGCGAATTCTGGTGGTGCCAGGCCAACGGGTGACCCGCGGCCAACAGATCGCCACCATGGGCAATACCGGGCGTTCCACTGGCCCCCACCTCCACTACGGGGTCCTCTACAAGGACCGCCGCATGGGCCGCAAGGGTTATGTGGACCCGCAAAATTTCATCCTCGACCTGCCCGGCTCTCTGGAGAAGACCGCCGGCATCGGGCCGACAGACACCATAGAATAACCGCTTGCCGCCCCGCCCTGCCACTTTGCCGGCCTGCGCTTTTGCAGGCCGGCTTTTTCATCTGCCCATGAACGCATTCCGCCTGCTCTTGCTCGGTTCCCTTGCCCTGGTTGCGGCCTGTTCCCATTACTCGGCCGGTTCGGGCATCGCCGGAGGCATCCGCAGCGTGGCCATCCCCGTGGCGGTCAACGACACCCCGGAAACAGGCATCGCCGAAGACCTGAGCCAACGCCTGAGCCGCGCCTTTGCCGCCGATGGCCGGCTGCAGGTGGTCGACGAAGGCAGTGCCGACGCCTCCCTCCGGCTGCACCTAAGCGCCATCGAGGATCGCCCCTTTACCTACACTGCCGCCGAAGAGACGCAGCAATACCGGTTCAAACTGACCCTCGACGCCCAGTTGCGCAAAACCGAGGACGACAGCCAGGTGCTGGAAGCCAAGGGCATGGTGGGTTGGGGGACCTATGATGCAGGGCTGAGCAATGCCGAAGGCCGGGACCGGGCCGTGGCCTCGGCCCTCGACATGATCGTCGAGGAACTGGTGGACCGGGCTACCGCCGGCTGGTAGAAAGGATGATTACTGGGGCAGCCCGAGACGGTAAAGGGCGCTGGTGATCTTCCAGGAACCGCTGCGCCGGCTCATCGTCCACAACACCCAGCGCTCCAGTTGGTGGTTGGCCGGCCCACTTTCGTAGGTGACGCTGACCTGCTCCCGGGTCAGGGCCAGGGCTTCCTTACCCCCCGCGCTGAGGTAGGTGTGCACCACCTGCCGGTCCAGCTGGTAGCGGGTCCGCTGCAGACGCTTTTCTAGCCACTTCTCCAATTCGTCGGTGGTCCCCAGCAGTAGCACCCACTTGTCTGGCGGCAAGAGGCCACCGGCGTCCATGATGGTGAAATCGTCGTCGTAAAGCCCGGTCAGGGCGCTGACACTGCCCTTTTCCCAGCCGGCTTCCTCGTCGCGCAGCACTTCGGCGATCTCTCCGGCCACCTGGCCCGAAGCCGGGGCAGGGTTTTCGTCGCCGGTATTCTGCACCACGCCGGTAATCAGCCACTTGTCCTCGATTTTGGTGAAATACCAGAGGCTGGCAGACCGGAAAGGCTTGGCCACCCCACTCCCGCGCTCCACCACCTGACCCGAATCGAGGGTGGTGACGATGGCTTTCTTGCCCCGCACATGGATGTAGGGAACCTGCCGCTCGATTTCGTAGCGGTTGGTCCGCAGGTCCTGTTCCATCGCCCCTTTGAAGGCCTCGAGGTCTTCGTGTCGGACCTGCCAAGCCCGCGGGTCGGCGCTGCGCTGCCCGGCGTAAACCACCACCTCCGGGGCGAAAGCCGACATTGCCAGGTCCACCTCCCCCCGCCGGCGGCCGAACTTGTCGTTGTCGAGGGCCACGCGGATCAACAGGGTCTCGGGCGTCTCGTCGGCCAAGGCTGGAACCAGCGGCAGGATCAGGGCGATGAGGCAAAATACCAACGATCTGCTCATGATTTGGCTGTCTTTGGCGAAAGGCCAGTTCATCATCCCTGGCCCAGCTGCTTGAGGGCCCATTCGGCGTAATAGGCCACGGTCTGGTTTTCGTCGTGGAGCAGAGACTCGATCTGCGCTCGCGCCTCGGGAGGGCGGATACGGCCCAGGGCGATCAGCGCGTTCCAGCGGACCTCGGCGTTCCCGTCCCTGACCGCTCCGATCAGCGCCGGCACCGCCGCCCGTACCTGGGCCTGGCCCAGGACCTGGGCGGCGCCCGACCGGGCCAGGGCCTCCTGGTTGCCCAGGGCGGCGACCAGCTGGTTCTGGACCACACCGGAGGACCGCTGCACCTCGGTGAGGAATTTAACCGCGTTTACTCTCAAGATCGGATCCTGGTCCTGTAGGGCGGCAAAGAGAAAACCAATGCCCTCGGCCTGGTTCATCTCGGCCAGGGAGGCGGCGGCATTGAAGCGCACCAGATTGCTGGGATCCCCGAGCAATTTGGCCAGGGCCCGGTACACGCCTTCGTCGCCTACCTTGCTCAGAGTGCGGGCCGAGTGCAGACGCAGGGTGGGATCGTCCGCTTCTAGCTGCTTGACCACCTGGACCTTGACCTTTTCCACTGCTTCGCCGATCTGCGACTGGTGCGCCTGGGAACTCTGGCTCAGCTCGACCAACAAGGGCAAGCCGTAGAAATTGGTGCCCTCCATCTGCGCAATGGCCTGGCTGGCCAGTTCCTCGTCCCCGCCCGCCAGGGCGGTCCTGACCTGATCCACCCCAGTGGTGTCGCTCATCTTGATCAGGGCCACGCCGCTGTACAGGCGGATCTGCGGATCTGCATCTTTCAACTGGACCTTGAGTGCGTCGATGGCGGCTTGGTCGGCGCCCAATTCCCCCACCGACCAGATGCAGGCCAGTCGTTCTGCCTTGGTGTAGGCCACCACGGCCCGGGCAACGAGGGTCGCCGAAGCCGCCTTGTGCTGGATGCGGCCCAGGGCCAAGGCACAGCCCGTGCGCATCTTTTCGATTTCCTCGCGGAACTCGGAGTAGTTTTCGCCCTTGTAATATTCTGGATCGATATGGGCCACCAGCTGCCTGGCCGCCGGTCGGCCCAGCACCACCAGGCCGTCCACCGCCTGCTGCCAGGCCGGTGAGTCGAGGGGATTGGCCGACATGGTGGCGATCAGCTCGTCCACCTGCTGTTCGGTAGTGCTGCAAGCGCCCAGGAGAAAGAGGGCGAGTGCGGGGAGTACGCGGAAGGTCTTGCACATAGATACCGCCATTCTGATGAGGATCAGGCCCGTAATTTAAAGGCTGCCAGAGGATAAATCAACGCGCACGCTCAACGGGCCACCAGGAAGAGCTGCGTGGAGGACCAGGCAACCCTCCTGTTGGCCAGTTCCCGTTCGAAAGCCCGGCGCACCAGATGCACCTCCTCTTCGCTGAGCAGACGGCCCAGATAATGGGCGTAGGTATGGCGCGTCTCCCCACCGGGGTTGAACCACTGGGCCAGCTGCGGCATGGTCAGCCGGCGGTTGGCCTGCTGCGTCTCCACCCGCACCTGGACCTGGGTGAAACCGGCGGCCCGGAACAGGGCCTCCAAATCTGCCGCATCCCAGTTCACCAGCGCATTGCCCTGGTCGGTGTAGATGGCCTCCTCGGCCCGGACCAGGCGCTCCCGGACCCCCTCCTCCACCCCGGCCAGCCCGGCCAGGGCATAGAGCCGCTGGGCGCGCCGGGGCAGACTCTCGGCCAGGCTGACGCAGCCCCCCGGCTGCAGCAGGTGGCGCAGTTGGCGCACCGCCTCTGCCTTGTCGCTAAGGCTGCCCAGGGCGTGGTGGCCAACCACGGCGTCGAAACGCTGGCCCGGACAGCGTTCCTCTACCAACGCTGCCAAGTGGGACAGGGGGCCATGGAGCACCACCGGCCGGTCCAACTCGGCCAGATGGTTGGCGGTTTCCTGGAGCACCACCGCGCCGGCCTTGTCCGGACACAGGGCCCACACCCCGCCCTCTGGCACCTGGCGCAGGGCCTCCCAGGTGAGCAACCCGGAGCGGGCCTGCAGGTCGAGGACCACCTGGTGGCGCTGCAGGGCCAGGCTGGCGAAAAGCTGCTGCCGGACGGCGGCCAGCTGCCCGCTGGCCTCGCCAGCCACCCGCTGCAACCACCGCTCCCGCTCTTTGTCCGGCGGGGAAAAAGTCAACACCTCCTGCGAACCAATTCGGCCTTCCACCATCGCTGCCAGCTGGATCTCGCGCCGGCGTTGCACCTGCGTGCCCAGCTGCGCCTCGTACCCCTGGTCCGAAGGCTGGTAGAAAAGTCTCCCCTGCAGACTGGCGGGCAGGTACTGCTGGGCCACCCAGTGGTCGCGGTAGGCGTGGGGGTACAGGTAATTGGCCCCGTGGCCGAATCCTTCGCTGTCGCGGCTGGCGTCCTTGAGGTGGCTGGGGACCTCCTCCTCCTGCTCCTTCTCCACCGCGGCCAGGGCATCGAAAAAAGCGAAGACCGAATTGCTCTTGGGGGCGGTGGCCAGGTACAGGGCTGCCTGGGCCAGCGGGAAGCGCCCTTCGGGCAGGCCGACGCGGTCAAAGGCCTCGGCGGCGGCCACCACCACCGGGAGGGCCTGGGGGTCGGCGAGGCCCACGTCTTCGCTGGCAAAGATCAACATCCGCCGGAAGAGAAAGTGGGGGTCCTCTCCCGCGTAGACCATACGCGCCAGCCAATACATGGCCGCATCCGGGTCTGAACCGCGCAGGGATTTGATAAAGGCGCTGATGGTGTCGAAGTGGTAGTCGCCTTCCTTGTCGTAGAGTAGGGCCCGCCGCTGGATGGACTCCTCGGCCACCTCCAGGCTGATGGCGATGTGCCCCTGGGCATCTGGCGGGGTGGTCTCCACCGCCAGTTCGAGGGCGTTGAGCAGGGTGCGGGCATCGCCGTTGGCCACGTTGACCAGATGGTCGAGGGCTGCGGGGTCGAGTTGGACCTTGAGGTGGGCGTACCCGCGCGGATCACTCAAAGCCTGAAGGGCAATGCGGCGCAGCCCCTCCTCGTCCAGGGCCTTGAGCTGGAAGACCCGGCTGCGGGAGAGCAGGGGCCGGTTGACCGAAAAATAGGGATTCTCGGTGGTGGCGCCGATGAGGGTGACGATGCCGTTTTCGACCCAGGGCAGCAGGGCGTCCTGCTGGGCCTTGTTGAAGCGATGGACTTCGTCGACGAAGAGAATGGTGCGCTGCTGGTGGAGTTTGCGCCGCTCCTGGGCTTCCTCGATGGCGCGGCGGATGTCGGCCACCCCGGCCAGCACCGCATTGAGGCTGATGAAGTGGGAACGGGTGGTGTTGGCGATGACCACTGCCAGGGTGGTCTTGCCGGTGCCTGGCGGGCCGTAGAAGATCAGCGAGGAGAGCTGGTCGGCCTGGATGGCACGGCGCAACAACCGGCCCTGGCCGAGGATGTGCTCCTGGCCGATGAACTCCTCCAGCCGCCGGGGCCGCAGGCGCGCGGCCAGGGGCTGGTCCTTTTCCAACCGGGCCTGCAGGCCCGCCTCAAAGAGATCCATGCCTTCGCTCTGCATAACTTTGGCAGCTAAAATAAAAGCCGGACAGATCCCCATCAACCTCCTATTTTCTATAATCTATGGAACCAACAGCCCAGAGCGGGGCCCTATGGGGCCTGCACGAGGTGGCCGAAGCCCTGGAGGCCGGCCACCCTGTGGACCGAATTTATTTTTCCCTGCAGGCCAAAGGCCCCCTGGTGGACCGCATCAAAGACCTGGCTCGCCAGCGCCAGGTGCGCTTCGATTTTGTCGAGGTCGGCAAACTGGGGCAACTGGCCGGTACCCGCCAGCACCAGGAGGTGGTGGCCCGCACCAGCCCGGTGCGCTACCGTTCATTGCCGGAAGTACTCGCTGCAGCCCCACCCGTTTGTACCCTGCTGGCCCTGGACCAGGTGCTCCTTGCCGGCAACCTTGGCTTGGCGATCCGCACCGCCGCCGGGGCCGGGGCCGCCGGCCTGCTCCTGCCCGCCCGCGGAGGCGCGCTGGTCAACGACGAAGTGATGCGCGCCGCCAGCGGCGCGGTTTTCCGCCTGCCCCTGGTCTCCTGCGCCAACCTGGCCAAAGATCTGAGTATACTCAAGGAAGAGGGGTTCTGGATCTACGGACTCGAAGCCGGCAGCGGCGGCGACTTCTTCTCGGTGGACTGGCCCCCCCGCCGGGTGCTAGTGGCCGGCAACGAGACCCGCGGGCTGCGGCCCCTGATCCGCAAGACCTGCGACGCCCTGGTGCAGATTCCTCTGGCCGGCGGCATGGACTCCCTCAACGTGGCCGTAGCCCTGGGGGTGGTGCTCTTCGACATTGTGCGCAAGGAGAAAATGGCCTAGATGGGAACCCTCATCGAAAACGAAGCCCAACTCATCGACCAGATGACCACCCCCACCCAGGAGGTGCGGGAGGCCGTATCCCATCTCCCTGGCCCGGTGCTGCTCCTGGGAGCGGCCGGCAAAATGGGCCCCACCCTGGCCGAACTCTTGGTGCGCGCCGGAGCTCCGCAGGTCATCGGAGTTTCGCGTTTTTCCGACCAGTGGCAGCGGGATTACCTGGCCAGCACCGGGGTGCGGACCATCCAAGCCGATCTGCTCGACCACCAGGCCCTGGCCGACCTGCCCGAGGCACCCCTCGTCTTTCTGCTGGCCGGCTTCAAATTCGGGGCCTCCGGCGATCCCTCGATGACCTGGGCTATGAACACCTACCTGCCAGCCCAGGTGGTGCAGCGTTTCCCCAACTCCCGCATCGTCTACGTCAGCTCCGGCAATGTCTACGCCTACACCGCTGCCACCGGCACCGGGGCCCGCGAGCAGGACGAGTTGGGACCCGTGGGCGAATACGCCCAATCGCGCCTGGGCGGCGAACGCCTGGCCCAGTTCATGGCCACCCGCCAGGGCACGCCCCTGGCCATCGTGCGCCTCTTCTACGCCACCGAACTGCGCTACGGCATCCTGCACGACCTGGCCTGGAAGGTCTGGAACCAACAGCCCATCGACCTGAGTATGGGCCAGGTGAACCAGCTCTGGCAGGGGGATGCCAACGCGTACCTGTGCCGGCTCTTCCCCTTCTGCGATACACCTCCGGCGGTAATCAATATGACCGGCCCCGAAAACCTCTCGGTACGCCAGCTCGCCCGAGAATTGGGCGAGGCGCTGGGCAAAGAACCCATCTTCTCCGGCCAGGAGAGCGCCAACGCCCTACTAGGGGACGCCTCCCGCCTGATCATCAAACTGGGTCCGCCCTCCATCTCCATCCCCCAGATCATCGAATGGCTGGCCCACTGGGTGAAGATCAGCGGCCCCAGCTTGGGCAAACCCACCAAATACGAATCCCGCAGCGGGAAATTCTAGGTCGGTAGCAGCGCTCCAATCCATTACTTATCTTCTCTTATCTATGAAGGCCCACATTCACTACACCGAACGCCTCAGCGGCCGCCTCGATCCCCCTTCTTCCAAGAACTACACCTCCCGCTACCTGTTGGTCGCTGCCCTGGCCGATGGCGAGAGTGTGGTCCACTTCCCGGCGCACAGCGACGACGCCGAAGCCATGCTGCGCTGTCTGCGCGGCTTTGGCGCCCAGATCCGCGAAGAAAGCGACTCCCAGGGCAAACCCCACTTGTATATCCGCGGCTTCGGCCGCCATCCCGCCAACCCCGGGGTGGTGGACCCGGGCAACGCCGGGGCGGTGCTGCGCCTGCTGCTGGGCGTGGGCGCCCTGCTGCCCGAGGTGTCTTTCGAGACCCGCCACAGCGAATCCCTGGGCCAGCGCCCCCACGGCGACCTGCTCGCCGCCCTCGAACAGCTAGGGGTACAGACCCAGTCAGACGAGGGCCGGCTCCCGGTAGTCCTGCGCGGTGGCCACCTGCACGGCGGCAAGGTACAGGTGAGCGGCGCCAAGAGTTCCCAGTACCTCAGTTCCCTGCTTTTCCTGGCCCCGCTGATCGGCGAGCCTGTCGAGATCGAAGTGATCGACAGCCTGGTCTCCCAACCCCTGATCCACACCACCCTGGAGGTCCTGGCCCAGGCCGGCATCCAGGTCGAGGCCGCTGCTGATCTCTTGCATTTCCGCGTTCCAGGCGGCCAGCACTATCACCCCGCCGAGTACACCGTCAATGGAGACTACCCTTCCTCGGCCGCTATCCTCGCCGCCGGGGCAGTGACCAACAGCCCCATCGCCGTGGACCGGCTCTTCGAGGATTGCCAGGGCGAGCGGGCCGTGATTCCCCTGCTGCGGCGCATGGGCATGGGCGTGGAGTACTATGGCCATACGGTGACCCTCAGGGGACACCAGGGTCTGCGCGGGGTGGACTTCGACGGCGACACCGCCACCGATATGGTGCTGGCCATGCTGGCGGTGGCAGCGTTCGCCGAAGGCGAAAGCCGTTTCCACGGCATCGCCAACCTGCGCCTCAAAGAGTGCGACCGCATCGCCGTGCCGGTGCGCGAGCTGCAGCGACTGGGGGTGGACTGTGAAGAAGGCCCCGCCGAGATCCTCGTGCGCGGCTGTCCGGCCGGGTACGAGGGCGGCGTAGAGGTGCCCACCTACCACGACCACCGCGTCGCCCAGTTGCTCACCATCGTCGGCCTGCGCTGCCGGCAGGGGTTGACAGTGCTGGACGCCGAGAACGTGGACAAATCCTATCCCGCCTTTTTCCAGGACCTCATCGGCCTGGGGGCGCGTATCGAACTGGTGGAGTAGCGCGGATGTTCTGCAGTCTGGATGAGGCACTAGAAGACTTACGCCAGGGCAAATTCCTGGTGCTGGTGGATGCCCAAGATCGGGAGGATGAGGGAGACCTGATCACCGCCGCCCAGTTCATCACCGCCGAAAAGGTGAATCTGATGTTGGCCGAGGCGCGGGGCATGTTTCTCTTTCCCGCGCCCGAAGCGCTGTGGCGCCAGCTCGAAATCCCCCTGATCCAACCCAGGCACGGGGACGCCAAGACGCCCCGCTTTGGCCTGCCCTTCGACGCCCGCCGCGGCATCACCACCGGCATCAGCGCCGCGGACCGGGCCTATTCCGTGCGCGCCGCCCTGGAGCCTGGGGCCGGCCCGGACGATATCGCCATCCCCGGCCATGTCCTGCCTCTGGCCGCCCGCGCCGGCGGCCTGGCCGAACGCCAGGGCCACACCGAAGGGGCGGTGGAATTGGCCCGCCGCGCCGGCCTGCTGCCGGCGGCGGTGATGTCCGAGGTGCTCACCCCCGAGGGCCAGATGGCCCGGGGGGCTCAGTTGCAGGCCTTTGCCGCCCACCTGGGCTGCCGCATCGTCGCCATCGAACAGCTGCTCTCCACCCGCTGAAGAGGCCGGGGCCATGCCCGAGCGCATCCGCGTTTTTCTCGTCTCGCTCTTCCTGCTCGCCCTCTGCACCCCCTTCCCCGCCCACCCGCGCGCGCATGTCCAGGTCCAGCTCTTGGCCGACATCAACCACCTCGCCCCCGGCCAGCCCTTTCTGCTGGGGGTGCGCCTGCAGATGGACCCCGAATGGCACACCTACTGGGAATTCAGCGGCGACGCCGGCCTGCCCACCACCGTAGAGTGGCACCTGCCCCCCGGCTTCGAGGCCGGCCCCCTGCAGTGGCCCGCCCCGCACAAATACACCGAATCCGGCGATTTGACCGTATACGGGTACCAGGACGAAGTCTTGTTGATGGCCCAGGTCCGGCCCCCGGCAGCACTCAAGACCGAGACCTCGTGGACCTTTGGCGCGGCGGTGTCCTGGCTGGTCTGCCGCGAGGTCTGTATCCCCGGCGACACCACCCTGAGCCTGCAACTGCGGACGGGAAAGACCAAACCAGCCAATGCCCAAGTCTTCGCCCGCTACCACTCCCAGGTGCCAGGCCCTCTGAGCGATGCGCCCGTCGAACTGAGCCACCGCGCGACGCGCAAGGGCGATGAAGTCCAGATAGATCTCACCCTCAAGGCCCGGGCCGCATCGCTGCTGGCCGACCAACACGCCCCCGACTTCTACCCGCTCGACGGCGAGCGCTTCATCTTTGCCCCGCCACAGCGGCAGGCAACGGGCACCCGCGCTGCCCAACTGGACCTGCACCTCTCGCTCAAACCCTACGACCAGACCCCGCTGACCCAACTGCGCGGCCTGCTGGTCTACCGCCTGGCCGATGATCCCAGCCTGCGTTTTGCCAGGGTCGATCTGCCCTTGGATGTTCAAGGCGGTCTGGCGCCCGGCGGCCTTCTTTCCATGGACTTCAGAAGACCAGAGGCCGACTCCTCCCTCGGCTGGTTTCTGCTCCTGGCTGGACTCGGCGGTCTGCTGCTCAACCTCATGCCCTGTGTGCTGCCGGTCATCTCCCTCAAGGTGCTGGGGTTGGTCTCCCAATCCGGGGCCCAGCCCCAGCGGGTGCGCGCCCTGGGCCTGGCCTTTGCCGGGGGCATCATCGCCGCCTTTGCGGGCCTGGCGGTACTGGTGGTCGCCCTGCGAGCCGGGGGTCAGCAACTGGGCTGGGGCTTTCAGTTCCAGGCCCCCGGTTTTGTGATGGCCATGTGCGCCCTGGTCTTTGCCCTGGGTCTGAGCCTCTTCGGGGTTTTCACCGTGCAACTGCCCGGCTTGAACACCGTCGGCGCGCAGGCGAAGGGCGAGGGGGGGATCGGCAGTTTCCTCAACGGCATCCTGGCCACCGTGCTGGCCACCCCCTGCACCGCGCCTTTCCTGGGGGCGGCCATGGGCTTCGCCTTTGCCCAGCCAGGCCCGGTGGTGCTGGGCATCTTCCTGGCCAGCGGGGCCGGCATGGCATTGCCCTATCTGCTGCTGGCCTTGCGCCCCGGCTGGACCCGGCTCCTGCCCAAGCCAGGGGCCTGGATGGAGCGCTTCAAACAGGGCATGGGGTTTCTGCTGATGGGCACCGTGCTCTGGCTCTTGTGGGTGCTGGGCAAACAATTGGGCATGGAAGCGGTGATCTGGACCGGGGCCTTCCTGCTGGGCCTGGGCCTGGCCTGCTGGATCGTGGGGCAGTGGATCGATCTGAGCAGCAGCACGGCCCGCCGGCGCACGGCCTGGACCCTGGCCGCCTTGCTGGTAGTTGGCTCGTACCAGCTCTTCCTCTACCCCCTGCTCCAAGAAGAACACCAACACAGCGCCGCGCCGCAGACCACTGACCTGACCTGGCTACCCTTCTCCGCCGACCGGGTCGAAAGCCTGGTCCGCTCCGGCCGGCCGGTCTTCATCGACTTCACCGCCGAGTGGTGCTGGACCTGCAAGGTCAACGAGCGCACCGTGCTGACCGACGAAGCCCTGCAGCGCAAGTTCGCCGAGTTAAACGTGGCTCTGGTAAAAGCCGATTGGACCAGCCGCAACCCGGAAATCACCGCCCTGCTGCAGGCCTTCGGCCGCTCCGGCGTACCCCTCTACGTCATCTTCCCCGCCGGCCGCCTCGACAGCCCCCTGGTCCTGCCCGAGGTCATCACCGCCGGCCTAGTTATCGAAAAGCTGAACGAGGCTGCTGCCCTGGCCGGCAAACCGGGAGCTTGAAGATGGGAATCAAAACCACCGTAGTAGGCAGTTACCCCGTACCCGACTGGCTGGCGGCCCTCCCCTCCGAACAGGCCCTGACCGACGCCATGCGCGTGGTCTTCAAGATCCAGGAAGAAGCCGGCATCGATCTGGTGGCCGACGGCGAACTCTACCGCTTCGACATCGACCACCCAGACACCAACGGCATGATCGAGTACTTCGTCAAACCACTGGGCAAGGTGCGCAGCACTCTGGGCCGCGCCGACGTGGCCCAGTTCCGCCGCGACCAGGGCATGAGCTTCCGCGCCCGCCCCAGCGCCGTGGTCGAAGGTCCCCTGAACGAAGGCACCCTCGACCTGCCGGCAGACTGCCGCCGGGCCCGCGCCCTCACCCGCGCCCCGCTCAAGTTCACCCTCACCGGGCCCCACATGCTCTGCAAGACCCTGCTCGACCGCCATTATGGTTCCCAGCCTGCCCTGTGCCTGGCCCTGGCCGAGATCCTGGCCGCCCAGGTCGCCGACCTCGACGCCGAGGTGGTGCAGGTGGACGAGGCCAACCTGCCCGGCCACCCCGAGGAGGCGGAGTGGGCCCTGGCCGGCATCAACCGGGTGCTGGACGCCGTGCGCACCACCCCGGCCGTACACCTGTGTTTTGGCAACTACGGCGGCCAGACCATTCAGCAGGGCACCTGGCAAAAACTGCTGGCCTATCTCAATGGCCTGCACTGCGACCATGTCTTGCTGGAGCTGGCGCACCGGGGCAACTGGGAGTTGCCCTTTTTGCGGGAGCTATCCCCCAAAATCCGCCTGGGCCTTGGCGTGGTGGACATCAAGAGCAATGTAGTGGAAAGCTCGGATCAGATTGCCCAGCGCATCGAAGAGGCGGTCCAGGCCCTGGGCGAGGAGCGCATCGCCTACATCAACCCGGACTGCGGCTTCTGGATGCTCAAGCGCAGCGTGGCTGACCGCAAGATCCGCGCCCTGGTCGAAGGCCGCGACTTGTTCGCCGGCCACAAATAAAAACCGCCCGCGCCCCTGAAATAAGGACGCAGGCGGCCCGCTTCATTCGC
The DNA here is from genome assembly GCA_945861755.1 of Gemmatimonas phototrophica. Taxonomy (GTDB): domain Bacteria; phylum Latescibacterota; class UBA2968; order UBA8231; family UBA8231; genus SICG01. The sequence continues at coordinate 26,931 of CAMAVQ010000012.1, read as the reverse complement.
TCCGTTCAGGCCGCGGCTTCTCCGAGCAAAGCCTTCACTTCCTTCCGACCCAGGTGGCGCAACTGGACCAGCTTGGCCCGGTGCTGGGCGCGCGGGGCCGACCTGCCGGCCTCCCATTGCACCACGGTCTGGGTGCTCACCCCCAGCAGCACGCCCATTTCCCGCTGCGACAGCTTCAGGCGCAGCCGATGGCGTTTGATCGAGGCTGCCCCCAGGCGGACTTTGCCGGCGACCTCTTCGTCGACGACTTTCAGCTTGGGGGTCCGGACAGGCGAACGGGCCTGCTTCAATTGCTTTTCCAACTGGTCCATGCGCTTGCGCTGGTCTTTGAGCTGCTGTTTGAGTTCCAGCACCTCGTCGCGCAGGGGTTGAAACTCCTTCAGCACTTCACTGCGCCCCAGTCGTCTCATCTCTGTTTTCAAAACCTGAGCTATATCCGGCACTCCCTTTCCCTTTCTTGTCTAGAATAAGCGGGCCAGCCAGTGCCCCAGGCAGACCGCACCTATACCCAGAACGACTTGAGCGAGGATATTGGCGCCGGCCACCAAGGGGTGGGTGGTCCGCAGTAAATTAAAAGTCTCGTAACCAAAAGCCGAAAAGGTGGTGAAACCACCCAGAACCCCGACAAAGAAGAAAAGCTGCATCTCAGCCGTCAGGGTGAAGCGGGTCTCCAGCAGTCCTCCCAGGAGGCCGGCCAGCAGACAGCCGATCACATTGACGCTCAGCGTCCCTATGGGCGGGCTGAATCCCGTGAACACGGACTGTATCCCCCGGCCCACCAGATAGCGGCCCACTGACCCGATGAAGCCGCCGCTGCCGATGAGCAGCAATTTTATCATCTTCCCCTCCCCAAATTTTATTTAGTCGCCGTCGAACAGGGAGGGCGCTCCCTTTGTCCGGGGACGTCTCTTGTCCGAAACCTGGTTTTGCAGCAAGCGGCCGGCCTCGGCGAAATACTCGGGGTCGATCTCAAAGCCGGCAAAATCCACCCCTAGTTCCCTGCAGGCCAGGGCCGTGTGCCCCAGCCCGAGGAAGGGGTCCAGCACCAGCCGGGTCCGCGCCTTCCCGTGCAGTTGGATACACATTCGGGGAATCTTGACCGGGAAGGTGGCCGGATGGGGCCGGTCCTGCTTGCGGCTGCGGATGGTTTTGTACGGCACGAACCAGGTGTTCCCCCGGCAGCGTCGGTCCTGCCCGCCCCAGCGCTTCTGATTCGATTTGTCCTGATACTCCACGCCTACGGCCAGCCGGTCCAACTCCACCCCGCCGGTCTTGGTCAGGTGAAAGATGTACTCGTGGCAATCGTTCACAAATCGCTTGCTGTTGATGGGCTTGTAGTGGCCCACGGCCAGATTGCCGCTGACTCCGGTCTCTCGCCCCACCTCTTCCCGGTCGATGGCGATGGACTTGATCCAATGGATCACGTTCTGCAACACAAAGTGTTGGCGCAAGCGGGAAAGCACTTCCAGCGGCACCCAGGGATCAGAAGGTTTGGAGCCGATGTTGAGGAATACCGACCCCTGTTCTGCGAGGACCAAAGACACCACCCGGCCCCACTCCTCCAACCAATCCAGGTACTGGGCTCTGGGCAAGGTGTCGTCGTACTGCCCATACCGACTGCCGATATTGTAGGGCGGCGAGGTGACCACCACGTCTACCGACCCAGGCCTCAACTGCCGGGCCATGCCGGCGATGCAGTCTTCCAGGTACAAGGTGGCCGTGTGCTGCCCGTACCGATGTAAAATTGGACTCCCCATTTCTAGCTCAGCCCCGCAGTACTTTGCCCGGGTTCATGATACTGTGCGGGTCCAGGGCCCGCTTGATGGCTTTCATCACCTCTACTCCTTCGCCGGCTTCCTGCTCCAGGGCCGCAATCTTGCCCAGCCCGATCCCGTGTTCGCCGCTGCAGGTGCCGCCCAGGGCCAGGGCCTCGGCCACCAGCCCCTCGTTGAGCCGACGGGCCTCGGCGATCTCATCTGGATTGTCGGGATCTACCAGGAACACGATGTGAAAGTTGCCGTCCCCCACGTGCCCCAGGAACACCCCCTGCAAAGTGGAAGCCGCCACCGCGGCCTTGGCTTTGGCCATGGCCGGGGCCAGCGCCGAGAGGGGCACACACACATCCGTCACGTATCCAGTAGATCCCGGCCTGAGGGCCAGGCAGGCCAGGTACGCATCGTGGCGGGCCTGCCACAATCGCTGCCGCTCCTGGGGTGTGGCAGCCCACTGGAAGCCCGCGCCGCCGTGCCGATGGGCGATCTGACCCACGGCCAGGGCCTCTTCCTCCACCCCGGTGGCTGAACCGTGAAACTCGAAAAAGAGGGTCGGCTTCACCGGGTAGTCCAGACCGGAATAGCGGTTAACGGCCTCGATCTGCAACTCGTCCAGTAGTTCGATCCGGGCCATGGGAATGCCCTGGCCCATCACCTCGATGACCGTTGCCACTGCCCCTTCCAGATCCTCAAAGGCACACACTGCCGCCGAGATGGCCGCCGGCTTGCGGACCAGACGCAGAGTCACCTCGGTGATCACCCCCAGGGTCCCCTCCGAACCCACCAGCAAGCGGGTCAGGTCGTACCCGGCTGCGGACTTGCGCGCCCGGCCCCCGGTGCGGATCACCCGCCCGTCGGCCAGCACCACCCGCAACCCCAGCACATTCTCGCGCATGGTGCCGTAGCGCACCGCCGCGCTGCCCGAAGCGCGGGTAGCCGTCATGCCCCCCAGCGAGGCATCAGCCCCGGGGTCCACGGGGAAAAACAACTCCGTGCCCAACGCCTCCAAATGGCGGTTGAGCGCCTTGCGGGTCACCCCGGCCTGCACCGTGGCGTCCAGGTCTGCCGTGTTCACCTCGACGATGCGATTCAATTGCCCCAAGTCCAGACACACTCCGCCGCGCACCGCCACGATGCCCCCCTCTACCGCCGTGCCGGTGCCGTACGGAATGACGGGCACCCGATGGCGGGCACAGGCCCTGACCACCGCGACCACCTCTTCCTCGCGCTGCACCCTAACCACCGCCTGGGGCGGGCAGGGGCCGTGATGGGAGACGTCGCGGCTGCGGGCTTCCAGACTCGCAGGGTCGGTACACAGGCGCTCGCCCAGGACCGCGCGGAGTTGGTCCAGCAGCGCTGGGGGCAAGGGGACTATCGTCGCCGATCGGTGATCCATGGCGGGGAATATGGCCCGACCCCACCGGACGGTCAAGGCGGCGCAGCCCCGACCCTTTGCCCTATATTTGCACCGACCCCTTGAGGAGGCCGACAGATGAGCGAGGAATTTAAGCGCGAGAAACATTTGACCATGTCCATCCTCATGACTCCGGACACGGCCAATTTTGTCGGCAATGTACACGGCGGTATCATGCTCAAGCTGATGGACGAAGTGGCTTATTCGTGCGCCACCCGCTACTGCGGCCACTACGTGGTCACCCTCACGGTGGACCAGGTCCTCTTTAAGGAGCCCATCCACATCGGCGAGCTGGTCACCTTTCTGGCCACCGTCAACTACACCGGCCGCACCTCGGTGGAGGTGGGGGTGAAGGTGATCGCCGAGGACATCAAAAACGGGGTCAGCCGGCACGCCATCAGCTGTTACATCACCATGGTAGCCCTCGACGACCAGGGCCGGCCCACCCCAGTCCCCTCTCTGCCCATCGAGACCAGCGAGGACCGCCGCCGCTTCGAGCAGGCCCAGTTGCGCCGCACCTTCCGCCAGGAAATCCAGGAGCGCAACCGCCAGATCAAGGACCAGCGCCCAGAGGGGTGATCACACCCTCATCCGCAAAATGGGGTTGCTGAACGAAACCGGGATGTACTCGTTGCGGTGCACCGACCAGGTGCCCGGGGGCATGAAGTGGATGACAAAGGCCCGGCGCTGGCGCTCAGTGTGATTGGGCGGGGTGTAGTGCAAGGTCTGACAGTGATGCACCATCGCCCCCCCGGCCGGCAGCGGCACCACCGCCGCCTCGGCGGGGTCCACCTGGTCTTTTACATCCAAGAGCACACTGCCCGTATCCGAGCGCGGATGGGCCATGGGCCGCAGATGGGAGCCGGGGATCAGGTGCATGGCCCCGTTGCTGACATCCACCTCGTCGAGGGTGAGCCAACAACTGACCAGATTGGCCGGGGCGCATTTCCAGTACGCATTGTCCTGGTGCCAGAATACCGCCCCGCCGTGGTGCGCCGGCTTGAAAAGCGCCTGGTCGTGGAAGAGCTGGATATTGGGCCCGATCAGGTCCTCGGCCACGTCGAGCAGGTGCTCGTGAAACAGGAGCCGGCGGAAGAGCAGGCTGCGCTCGCACATCTGCATGATCTGTAGCATCTCTTCCGCCTTTTCCCCTTCCTGCGCCTGGGGACTTGAGAGATTGCGGAAGTTGCCCTCGCTGCGGGCCTCGGCGAAGATGCGGTCGTACTCCTCGCGCAACTGGGCGACCAGTTCGTCTTCTAGTACCTTGCCCAGGGAGAGGTACCCCTGGACGCGGAACTGGTCCACCTGCTCCTGGCTGAGGGTTTTGTTGGGGGCTTCGACCGTGCGTTGAGACAGGGACATGCACTCCTCCTTTTCTAGATGATCACCGCGCCGCCCAGGCAGACCTCATCCTGGTAGAAGACCGCGTGCTGACCCGGCGCCACGCCGGGATCTGGTCGCTGCAATTCGACCCGCTGGCGGCCCTCCTCCAGCGGCGTCAGGGTGCAGCGCGTAGTCTGGGGACCGTGTCGCAGTTTCACCTCCAGGGAACCCTCTGCGGGTCTATCGGCAATCCAGTGGGGCCGGCCCACCTCAAAATGATGCCGGAGACGTTCTTCTTTTTGGGCCTCATGGGCCACCCATAAAACATCTTCCCCTAGGTCCTTGCCTACCACGAACCAGGGCCCCCCGCCCAACCTCAGGCCATGGCGCTGGCCGACGGTGTGGAACCAAAGTCCGCGGTGGGCACCCAGTATCCTGCCACTCCCGCGGTCGACGATGGGTCCTGGCCGCTCACCCAGCCGGGCCTTTACAAACTGCCGGTAGTCGATCTTGCCCAGGAAACAGATTCCCTGACTGTCCTTGCGGTCCTTGGTGGGCAGGCCGTACCCGGCAGCCAGCCGGCGCACCTCTGACTTGGGCAGGTGGCCAATAGGAAAGAGCACCCGCCCCAGCTGCACCTGGTCCAGGTCGGAGAGAAAGTAGGTCTGGTCCTTTACTGGATCGGCAGCCCGCAGCAGGCGGTACTGATCGCCCTGGACATCGAGGCGGGCATAATGCCCCGAAGCCACCTTGGCAAAATCCCCACCCAGGCGCTCGAGAAAGACCCCGAACTTGATGCGCCGGTTGCAGTGGATGTCCGGGCTGGGGGTGCGGCCGGCCCGCAACTCGTCCAGGGCGTGCTCCACTACCTTTTCGAGGTACTCGGCCTGCAGGGGGACGATCTCCAGCGGTATGCCGGCCTGGGCGCACACCGCCCGGGCGTAGCGCAGGTCCTCCTCCCAGGGACAATCTCCCAGAAAGGACAGCTCCTCCTCGAGCCACACCTTCAGGTAAAAGGCGCGCAGGGTGTGGCCCTCCTCCCGCAACAGGTGCAGGGCCAGGGAACTGTCCACGCCCCCGGAAAGCAGGATGGCGGTCTCCATCCTATGCCAGCCCCACCATCACCAGGCCGGCAAAGATGAGCAGGGTGCCGACGACCTTGGGCCGGCTCCCTGCCTCCTTGAGCCACCATACCCCCAGCAGGGCACCCACGGGGATACTCAGCTGGCGGAAGGCCGCCACGTACCCCACGTTGTCGACAAAACCCATCGCCGCCAGCACCAAACCGTAACAGGAGTAGATGCCCACCCCCACCAGCAGGATGATCCGGCCTTCGCTTCGGAGCGTACCTCGCAACGTCTTGCCCTCGTCCTTGCGTTCGACTAACCCAAACGCGGCCAGCCACAGACTGACGCTGGCCGATTGGAGGACCATATAGGTTAACGGCACCTCCAGATTGGTAAAGGCCCCGCACCCGCGCAGCAAGCCCACCGCCGTGCTGTCGATCAAGGTGTACCCGGCGATGAATACCGCTCCCAGCCCGGCCCAACGGCAACACGGGCTCAGGTAGCGGGACCAGCGGAAGTCCTGCCCCAGCCTCAAGGGCAGAATAAAACACCCGAGGGTGAGCAGGACAATCCCGGCCAAATAGAGCGGCCCGAAGTGTTCGCCCCTGCCGCGCACCACCTCCACGAGGGTGATGAGCAGGGCGGGGATGGAGCGGATCAGCGGGTACGCGATGCCCAGGTCACCGGCGCGGTACGCCCGGGCCAGGGCGACGTAATAGCCGCCGTTGAAAAACCCGGTGAACAGAGCCAGTTCCCACACCTGGACCGGGATGGCCGCGATCTTTCCCCAGTGCCAGAGCAGGAATGGGGACATCAACAGCACCGCGGTGATATTGGCCAGCAGGAAAAGGGCGGTACTGGGATGCTGGCGTTTGCCCAACAGATTCCACAGTGCGTGCAGCAGGGCAGCGGGTACCAACAGGAGGACTGCGGTCAGCGACATAGGAGGTAGATTATACACACGGACGCCCCCAGGCGGAACCGCTGGCCCGCAACCCACAAAAGTTTTAGATTCCCCCCACACCCGAAAGGAGCCTGACATGGCCGATCTCAAATTGGAGCATTTCGCCATCAACGTCGCTGACCCGGTGATGATGGCCGACTGGTATTGCAAAAACCTGGGCATGAGTGTCTTCCGCAAGGGAGACGGGCCCGTACACATGACCTTCCTGGCCGACGCTTCGGGCCGGGTGGTGCTCGAACTCTACACCAACCCGCCCGAACTGGTGCCCGACTATCGCTCGATGAATCCCCTGGTCCTGCACCTGGCCTTTGCCACCGCCGACATCCGCGCCGCCCACCAGCGCCTGGTGGCGGGGGGGGCCACCCCCCTGGGCGAGATCAGCGCCAACCCGGCCGGCGACCAATTGGCCTTCCTGCGCGACCCCTGGGGCCTTACGGTCCAGCTGGTCCAGCGGGTCACCTCCATGCCCTGAGCAAGAGAGCGCACATGTCAAACCGTTTACAAGATCAAGTAGCCCTGGTGGTGGGCGCCAGCAGTGGCATGGGCCTGGCCACGGCCCGGGCCTTTGCCCGGGAAGGGGCCAAGCTGGTGCTGGCCGCCCGCAGCGCCAACAAGCTGAACGCCCTGGCCGACGAACTGGGCCCCCCGGCCATGGCTTGCCCGGTGGATGTGGAGGACGTCGCCTCGGTGGACCAGCTGGTTGCGGAGGTGGTGGAGCGCTTCGGCCGCCTCGATATCCTGGTCTACACCGCCGGCACCAACATCCCCCAGCGCAGCCTGGAGGTGCTCACCCCGCAGACTTGGGCGATGATGATCGGGGCCAATCTGAGCGGGGCCTTCTACTGCACCCGCGCCGTACTGCCCCCCATGCGCCATCAACAGGCCGGTCTGATTATCTATGTCTCCAGCGCCGCGGTGCAGCGGCCAGATGTCTCGGGGGTTTCGTACCAGGCCAGCAAACACGGAGTGGTGGGCCTGGCCCACGGCACCTTCCGCGAGGAGCGCGACCACGGCATCCGCACCTGCGTCATCTTCCCCGGTCTGACCGATACCCCGCTGGTGCTCAAGCGGCCAACCCCCACCCCCCCGGAGGTGATGGCCAAGGCCCTGCAGCCCGAAGATGTGGCCGAGGCCTGCCTCTTCGTGGCGGCCCTGCCACCCCGCACCTATGTGCCCGAACTGGTGCTGATGCCGGCCGGACTGGCCTAGGAGCCCCAAGGTGGATACCCTCATCGTCGAAGGCGGCACCCCTCTGCGCGGCGAGATGGAACTGAGCGGGGCCAAGAATTCCATTACCAAGCTGATGGTCGCTTCCATGCTCACCCAGGCGCCCTGCACCTTCCACCGGGTCCCCCACATCGGGGACAGCCGGGTCACCCAGGCCATCTGCGAAGCCCTTGGCACCCGCTTCACCGAGCGCCCCCCCCGCACCCTAGAAGTGCACACGCCGCAGCTCCATTCCAGCCAGATCCCCCTCTCTCTGGCCAGCCACAACCGCCTGGCCATCATGACGGTTGCACCCCTGCTCCACCGGCAGGGCCATGCGGTGGTGCCGGCCGTGGGCGGAGGCGACCGCATCGGACCCCGCCCCGTCGATTTCCACCTGGAGGGGTACCGGGCCATGGGGGCCCAGGTCGAGGTGCGCGACCAGATCTATTACTTTGAGACCGATGGACTACGAGGCGCCGACATCGCCCTGCCCTATCCCAGCGTGACCACCACCGAAAATCTGCTGATGGCCGCCACCCTGGCCCAGGGCCGCACCTTCATCCGCAACGCCGCCATCGAGCCCGAGGTCATGGACCTGGTGATGTTCCTGCAAAAGATGGGGGCCATTATCGATTACAACGTGGACCGCACCCTGGTGGTCGAAGGGGTGAGCGAATTGCGGGGGGCCACCCACGAATTGATGCCCGACCGGCTGGTGGCCGCCTCCATAGGCGCGGCAGCCGTAGCCTCTGGGGGCGATGTCTTTGTGCGCGGGGCCCGCCAGGCCGATCTGTTGGCCTTCCTCAACACCCTGCGCCGGGTGGGCGGGCAGTTCGAGGTGAAAGCCGACGGCATCCGCTTCTACCGCCAGGGTCCCCTGCGCGCCATCACCCTGGAGACCAATGTACATCCCGGTTTCATGACCGACTGGCAGCCCCCCTTCGCCATCCTGCTCACCCAGGCCGAGGGCATGTCGGTGATCCACGAAACCGTCTTTGAGGGCCGTTTCGGCTACGTCGAACAGCTCCAGCGCATGGGTGCCGACGTGGCCCTGTACGACACCTGCCTGGGCGGGGGCCGCTGCCGCTTTGCCGCCAGCAACTACCCTCACAGCTGCGTCATCAAGGGGCCGGCCACCCTGCACGGGGCCCAGTGCGCCATTCCCGATTTGCGGGCCGGTTTCACCTACCTGATCGCCGCCATGCTCGCCCAGGGCACCTCCACCCTCACCGGGGTCGAGCACCTGGACCGGGGCTACGAGGACCTAGCCGCCTGCCTGCAGGGCCTGGGTGCCCGCTTAAAAAGGAGCAGCTGAATCATGCGCCTCGGAGGACCTGTTTTTGAAAAGTGGACCGACCCCGCCAGTTGGGCCGCCGCCCACCAACGTCTGGGGTACAGCGCCGCGTACTGCCCCCTGCGGCCGGGTGCCAGCGCCGAAGAGATCGCCGCTTTTGCCGGAGCTGCCCAAGCTGCCGGCCTGGTCATCTCCGAGGTGGGGGCCTGGAGCAACCCGCTCAGCCCCATCGAGTCGGTGCGACACCGCTCCATCGCCCATTGCCAGGCATCCCTGGCCTTGGCCGACGAGATCGGTGCCCAGACCTGCGTCACCATCTCCGGGGCGCGGGGGCCCCAGGACGAAGCCAGCCTCACCGCACCGGGCTGGGACGGTCCCCACCCCGACAACTATGCGGCGGATACTTTCGACCTCATCGTCGAGACCACCCGCCAGATCATCGATGCGGTGCAGCCTCGCCGGGCCTGTTTCGCCCTCGAAACCATGCCCTGGATGTACCCGGATTCGCCGGAATCCTATCTCGAACTGCTACACGCCATCGACCGACCCCAGGGCTTTGGCGTCCACCTGGACCCGGTCAACATGGTCTCCAGTCCGCAGCTCTACTTCAACAATGCCCAGCTGATCCGCACCTGTTTCGAGCTGCTAGGACCCCACATCAAAAGCTGTCACGCCAAGGATGTACGCCTGGCCGGCAAACTCACGGTGCACGTGGACGAGGTCTGCCCCGGAGACGGAGCGCTCGACTACCCCACGTACCTGGAGGAAGCCGCCAAACTCAACCCCGACCTGCCCATCATGCTCGAACACCTGCAAAGCGCTCAAGACTACGACCGCGCCGCCGCCCATCTGCGCGGTGTGGCCAACGCACTTAATCTGGAGTGGTCATGAAACAGATTGTCTACACTGCCGCCGAAGAGGCTGAGCTCGTAGAAGTCGCACCCGATGAACGCCCCCTGGCTGCCGACGAAGTGGCCGGCCCCACCCTCTTCACCTTGATCAGCCCAGGCACCGAACTGGCCACCTACACCGGCCTGGGCGGGCATTTCCCCATCCGCCCCGGGTACGCCGCGGTGTTCCAGGTGGAAGAGGTGGGCAGCGGGGTGAGTGACCTGCCGGTGGGCAGCATGGCCTTCTGCATGGGCCCGCATGCCTCCCATCAGCGCTGCCAGCGGCGCAACGCCCTGCCAGTGCCAGAGGGCCTGGCCCCGGAGATCGCTGTTTTCGCCCGGCTAATGAGTGTGTCCATGAGCACCCTGAGCACCACCCTGGCCCGTCCGCCTGCCCCGGTGCTGATCACCGGCCTGGGGCCAGTGGGGCATCTGGCCGCCCAGGTTTTCGCTGCCTGCGGGTACCGGGTCACTGGCTGCGATCCGGTGGCCGGCCGGCGTCAGTTGCTCGCCGACAAGGGCATCGAAACGCTCGCTGCCCTGCCCCTCGATCAACCCGGGTATCAGGATCTAGTCGAACTGGTGGTCGAGTGCAGCGGCCACGAAGATGCAGCCCTGGGTGCCTGCAAGCTGGTGCGCAAGCGGGGCGAGGTGGTGATGGTGGGGGCTCCCTGGAAAAAGCGCAGCGAGGCGGTGGCCCACGAGCTGCTGCATCCGGTTTTTTTCCGCTACATCACCCTGCGCAGCGGCTGGGAGTGGGAGTTGGCCCTGCATCCGGCCGAGTTCCGCACCAACAGCATCTTCGGCAACATGGCCGGTGCCCTGGAGTGGCTGCGCCAGGGCCGGGTGCGGGTGGACGGGTTGTACCAGCAAGGTGCCCCGGCCCAGGCCCAGGAGGTGTTCCAGGACCTGCTCCACCGCCGGGGAAACCATCTGACCACGGTGTTCGCTTGGGATGGCTGATCTCTTCATTCCCACCGATCTGAGCGGGCCCGTCCTGTTGGTGGTCCCCGATGGCCTGCGCGAGGCAGCCCATCCCCTGGCCCTGGCCATCGCCGCCCACGGGCACCCCCCGGAGCTGATGGAGCAGCGGGATTTCCGGCCCGGCCACTTCGCCGCTTTTCAGGTTATTGCCTGCGGCCATCTGGGGAACAACGCCGCCCTGCGCCGGCTCTACACGGCCCGCCGTTGTTTCGTCGATACCTTCTTCCCCGGTCCGCAGGGCTACTTCATCAAATCAGTCCCCGATCCCTTTGGCCACCGGAAGAATTGCCTTGTCGTCGGCGCTAGCTCGGTCCAGGATCTGCCCACCGCCATCGCGGCACTGACCGAGCTGGTGCGCAAAAGCCAAGGCCGGCTCGACCGGGTCCACACCCATCGCTTTTCCCATCCTCTGTCCACTCCTCCTGCCGAAGACCAGCTCGACCAACTGGTGCGCGAGGCCCTGGCCACCTGGCAGGGCGGTTGGAACGCCTCGCCCTTCCGAGACGGGAGGCTCAAGGAATACCTCTGGCATTTCTACCTCACCGACCACCCGGCCTGGGGCCGCCTCATCCCCCCCATCTTCGCCGGCTCCATGGTGCCCTGGCTGGAGGAGAGGAAGGCCCACCCGGAGACCTACCACGCCTTCTTCTGGCTGCACCATTACGTCCAATTGTGGGACCTGGTCGAGGACAGCCCGCTCTACAACGCTGAAGACCGGCAGGTGGTAGCGGGCATGTTCTCCCAACTGCTGGGCCACCTCAACGGCCTCTTCTACATGAGTGAAGAGGTCAACCCGCCCGGCGATCTGCGCCAGAATCACTCCACCTTCATCGCCCTGAGCCTGGCGGTGGGCCACCAGTACCTGCTCCGACGCCGCGGCAGCAGCGAATTATCCCAGGGCGCCCTGGCAGCCCAGCGCATCTTTGCCGGCCAGGCCTCCTCGTACAAACCCAACGACGACGCCGGGGTGGGATACGCCTGGCTGGTGCCCCGCGAGACCCTCGACTATCACCTGCTCCACGACGACTACCGCTACCTAGACGATGGCCATATCGCCCGGCTCTGCGACTTGGTGGCCCTGACCACCGACAATATGCGCAGCGAGGTCTCGTATGGGGACGCCGCCGGGTACTCTCCCTTCGCTCCTGAAGGCTGGGAAAGCCGGCTTTGGCCCCTGATGGCGGCCCTGTGGCACCGGGGCGACCCGCGCCACTTGTGGCTGCTCAACTGGCTGGGCCAGGGCAAACATCCCTCGCTCTTCAACAGCCTGAGCGGACTCTATGCCACCGTGGACTTTGATGGGGCAGGTTTTGCCCTTGCCGGCTGCACCCCCCGAGAGCCGGACGAACTACTCGGGATCTGCGCCTTGCCCCTGCCGGAGGCGGCCCTGCGCGCCGTGGCCCGCCGGGTGCCGCCGGCCCATCACCCCGTCTCGAGCCGCTCCTACTTCGACAAGCTCTCCCTGCGCTCCAGCTTCGACCCCCGGGACGAGTACCTACTCCTCGAAGGCTTGGGCACCTTCTGCCACGGCCACGAGGACACCAACGCCATCCTGCGCCTGACCTGGAACAACCGCGCCTGGCTGGCCGATGGGGACTACATCCGCGCTGCCCCCAAATACCACAACTCGGTGGTGGTCTGCCGCGATGGGTCGGGGGTGTACCTGCCCCCCGGCGAGGGAGAGGTGATCCCGCCCCTCGCCTCCCTCACCAGCAAAAGCGAGAGTCCGCTCTTCGGGCTGGTCCAGACCGAAGCGGCCCAATACAACGGGGTGGATTGGCGGCGTACCCTCTGCTGGCGCAAGGGGCGCTATGTGCTGGTGATCGACCAATTGCACGCCCGTCAGGCCGGCCAGTACGACTGCCGCTGCCTCTGGCGCCTGGTGGGCGAGGTGGAAGAACACGGACCCCTGGTCCGTCTGCACCAGCAGGGCGAGGACTTCTTCCTGCACCAGGCCAGCAACGCCGCGAATGAGGTGGTGCCCGATGCCCACGAGGGCGGGCTGTGGCGGGCCTACCCGTACGCCGATCCGGTGATCCAGGTGGTACACCAGACACAGACCCGCACCTTGGCCTCCGGGGAGGACCTAGGGTTCCTCAACCTGCTCACGCCCCATTCCGATTTACAAGTAGAGCGGCTGGGCGAGTTGCTGCTGCGGGTGCGCGATGGCCAGACCCTCACCCTGCTGGGCACTGGTCCGGCACGTCTGGGTCCGGTAGAGATCAGCGGCGGCGTCTTTGCCCTGTCCCTAGACGGGGATACCCTCTCCATCCAAGGGGCCGACCGGGTGGAGGTGAATGCCGAGGGCCGGGTGTACGCCGAATCCTTCCAGGGCGCTTTCCGCACCCTCGATGCCCGTTCGTCCGTGGGCCGGCACCTACTTCAGGTACTGCAGCACACACCGCCGGTTGTAGTACCTCCAGCGATCCCGCCCAAGGCACCGCCCGCCGGGGGGTTCCGCCCGCGCTGGCAACAACCCCTCCCTGCAACTACCGCTGCACTCCAGGGAGATCAACTCGCCGTGGGCACCGCCGAGGGCAAACTCCTGGGCCTGGCGCTCGAATCGGGCGCCGTGCAGTGGCAGATGGACCTCGGCACTCCGGCCTCGGCCCTGCTCCTGGCCGACGTGGATGGGGACCGCGAAGCTGAACTGATCGCCGGCACCACCGACTCGCAACTATTCTTGTTGAAGGCCGGACAGGAGCGCTGGCGGCGGCCCCTGCAAAACATCTCTAACCGGGGTGCTGCGGTCACTGCCCTGGCCGTGGCCGACCTCACCGGTGCGGGACCGCAGAGCGTCCTGGCCGGCACCGCCGGCTGGTATGTCAATGTCTTCGCCGCCGACGGCACCCCCCAATGGGCCAACTGGTTCCGCTACCATTCCATCACCGCCTTGGCCGTTGCCGACGTGGACGGGGATGGCCGCGCCGAGGTGATGGCCGGCAACGTCTACTGCACCCCGCTGACCGTCCACAATTTCGACGGCTCTTTCCGCTGGTCCACCCTGGAGCAGGTCGGGTCGGAAGGCAACGCCACCACCCCCCGGCGGGGTATCTGTCTCACCCAGCTAAACCTGTGGGATGTCGATGGGGATGGCGTGCAGGAGATCGCCTACGGCACCGCCGACGGCTGGCTCTATGTAGTCAAACCCCAGGACGGGGCCGAGGTGTGGCGCTACAACCTGGTGGGTGAGGTGCGAGGCCTGCTGCGCACCGACGAGGGCCTGCTGACCGCTTCGGAGTTTGGCGGGCTCTACTGCTTCGGCCCGAAGGGCCAGGTGCGCTGGCGGGTGCAGCTATCTTCGTGGATCCGCCGGCTGGTGCGCAGCGGCGAGGTACTAGTGCTCGAAACTGAAAGCGGCCTGCTGCGCTGCGACCTGAAAGGGCACCCCACTGGTTCGCACCCCCTGGAACACCCGGTGGCTGGGCTCTGGCCCTGCCCCGGAGGCGTGGTCCTGGCCCTCGCCGGTGGCCCGCTGACCTGCCTAGACCTAACCACTTGAGGAGATTTCTGCATGTCCCAGACCAAACCCTTTCCCGCCCTCACCCCAACCCAGCGCCTGTACCTGGATGTCCACGGGTACGTGGTTATTGAAAACGCGCTCACCCCCGCCGAGGTCGCCGCCCTCTGCGACACCCTCTACGGGATCGAACACGCGTACCGCCAGCATGGTGCCCTGCCCGGCCCCGACTGCCACTTCTCCAGCACCGCCGAGGAATTCTTCCGGGTCGACAACCTGCCCCACCTGGCCCCCTGCTTCTTCGACTACCTGACCCACCCGCGCCTGCTGGGCATGGTGGAGGAGATCACCGGCGGCAACGTGCGCCTGGAGCAGTCCGACGCCCACATCCGCCGGCCTTCTCCAGAGCGGAAGAGCTACGGCTTCCACCGCGGGATGGATGTGGGCATGAGTTATCTCAAGAACGGCCTGTACCACGGCCCCTTCGTCAAAACCCTCACCAATCTCACTGACCTCGGACCCGACGACGGGGGCACGGTGTGCATCGCCGGCAGCCACAAACTCGACATCGACCCCCAGGCCATCATCGCGGCAGCGCTGGCCGATCCCCGCATGATCCACCATGTGCAGGCCCCGGCCGGCTCCACCCTGCTCTTCTTTGAGAGCCTCATCCACGCCTCGGGCATCATCCGCTCGGGCCGGGATCGGCTGCTGATCATCGGCGGGTACACCCCCAGCATGTTCCAGACCTGGCGCGGGTACGAGCCCCATTCCGACTTTGCCCAGGCCCAGGACGAAGCCACCCGTTCCCTGCTCACCGGCGACCAGAAATACCATTGGGATCGCCGCCTGCGCCTGCTCTCCGACCCCGTGGCCACCAGCTGAACCTCAGCCCCGCCGATGAAAGTGCAGTTGCGCAATTACCTGCCCACCGCCGGCATCCGGGTGCCCGCCGCCCAGATGCGGGAACTGGTCGCCGCCCTCTTCTCCCGCGCCGGCATGGGCGAAGGCGACGCCGCCCTGATGGCCCAGCTGCTGGTGCAGAACGACCTGCGCTGCGTCTTTAGCCACGGTACCCGCAAACTGCCCGACTATCTGCCCCTCCTCCTCCAGGGCCAGATCAACCCCCGACCTCAGGTCAGCGTGGTGACCGAAACCCCCACCACTGTCGTTGTGGACGGAGATGGGGGTTTGGGTTATTTCCCCTGCCTCCTGGCCACCCGGCTGGTACTGGCCAAGGCCGTGGAGCGCGGAGTGGGCGCAGCTACCACCCGCAACCATTTTCACTTCGGCGCCGCGGGCAATTACTCGCGCCTGGCCCTCGAACACGACTGCATCGGCCTGGCCACCTCTGCCCACCGGTTTCCCCTCTCCCCCGAAAATCTGGTATTACAAGCCGCCTCCGTCTCCCCTCTGAGCATTGCCGTGCCCGCCGGCACCCAGCCGCCGCTGGTGCTGGACATGGGCGCCGGTCTGCTCTCCTACAGTCCGGATCTCTTTGCCCAATATCCGGCTCCTTTTTTTAAGGGCCTGGGCTTGGGCGCGGTGTTCATGGCCCTGGGCGGGGTGCTGGCCGGGATCTGGAAAGAGGAATGCCAACATAACCCCGCTGGCTGGATCTCCAATCAGGGGGCCTTCATCGCCGCCTTCCATGTGGCGCATTTCATGGAACTGGAGGAATTCAAAAAAGAGATGGACCGCTATATCGGCCAGGCCCGGGCGGCACGGCCTCTGCCGGGCGTCGACCGGGCCGAACTGCCCGGGGGCCTGGAATGGGCGTGGGAGCGAGAGAACACCGAATTGGGTATCCCCTACAGCGACGAACACCGGCACCTCATCGAGAAGGTGGCGGACGAACTCTCCGTGGTTACCCCTTTCGTCCACTGGGAACACACCCGCTTTTGACCAGGAGCGCGCACTGATGGGCATCCTCGACAAATTCTCCCTCAAAGGCCGCACTGCCCTGGTTTCTGGCGGGGCCGGCCCGCTCTTTGGCAGCAGCATCTCCGAGGCCCTGGCCGAGGCCGGTGCCACCTTGATCAGCGCCTCCCGCTCCCTGGAGCGCAACCAGGCGTTCGCGGAGGGGCTGCGCCGCCAGGGGTACGAGGCCCACGCCCTGCAGTTGGACATCACCAGCACCGAGTCCATCGCCCAAGTGCAAGCCCAGGTGCTGGAGCGCTTTGGCCGGCTGGACGTGCTGGTCAACAGCGCACTGGTGGCCAGGGGCGGGGGCTTCGAGGAGCAGACCCCCGACTACTGGGATTTCAGCGCCCAGGGCAACATGGTGGGCCTCTTCTCCATGTGCAAGGCCTTTGTGCCCGGCATGGTGGCCCAGGGCCGGGGATCGATCATCAACATCTCCAGCATCTACGGTGTGGTCGCCAACGACCCCTCCCTGTACGAGGGCACCGACATGAAGCAGCCCCCGGACTATACCTTTGTCAAAGCCGGCATGATCAACTTCACCCGCTACCTGGCCAACTACTACGGCAAGAGCGGGGTGCGCGCCAACTGTCTCTGCCCGGGCGGGTACTACAACGATCAGCCCGAGCCCTTTCTGCGCAACTACCTCAAACGCTGCCCCATCGGCCGCATGCTCGACAACGAAGATATCAAAGGGGCGGCGGTCTTTCTGGCCTCCGACGCCTCGGCGTATATCACCGGCGCGACCCTGATGGTGGACGGGGGCTGGACCGCGCTCTGAGCGGTTATTGACAGGATAGCTCAGTTTTTGCAGATTGAACATGAGATATTCAATCTGCAAAAAGGAATTTTCCCTTGCTTCGCCGAACCCTCGAAAAAAAACTGCGCCTCTCAGCCAGCCAGTACCCGGTGGTCTCGCTGACTGGCCCGCGCCAGTCGGGCAAGACCACCCTGGTCCGCGACGTCTTCGCGGAATACGACTACGTCTCCCTGGAACACCCCGAGCAACGCGCATTCGCCCTGGAAGATCCCAAAGGTTTTCTGGGTCAGTTCCGCGGCAAAGTGATCCTGGATGAAGTCCAACGCACCCCTGAGCTCTTTTCCTACATCCAGCCGCTGGTGGATGAGCGCGATGCCCCGGGGCAATTCATCCTCACCGGCTCCCAGAATTTCCTGCTCCTGCGCAACATCAGCCAGACCTTGGCCGGCCGCTGTGCGGTCCTGCACCTGCTGCCCCTGGCCCTGCACGAATTGCAGGAACGCCCTCCCTTCCCCTTGGAAGATCTGGGAAGGAAGATTCCACCGCAGGCTCAAAAAGCAACCGAACCGCTCTTTGACCTCCTCTTCCGGGGGTTCTATCCCAGGATCTACGACAAGAACCTGGACCCCCAAGATTGGCTGCGGAACTATCACCAGACCTATCTGGAGCGGGATGTGCGCGACCTGGCCAATGTGGGCGATCTGGAGGTTTTCAGCCGCTTTGTCCGCCTCTGCGCCGGGCGCAACGGCCAGCTGCTCAATCTCTCTTCTCTGTCTGTGGACTGCGGGGTTAGCCACACCACGGCCAGGCGCTGGCTCTCCATCCTGGAAGCCAGCTTTCTCGTGGTCCTGTTGCGCCCTCATTTCCAGAACTTCAACAAACGCCTGGTAAAGACGCCCAAACTGTATTTCCTCGATACCGGCCTGCTCTGCTATCTGTTGCGCATCCCCTCGGCGGAAGAGCTGAGATTTCACCCTCACCGAGGCGCCATCTTCGAGAGCTTTGTGGTTTCCGAGTTCTTCAAGAACTTCCTCCACCAGGGCCTGGAGCCAGGTCTGTTCTTCTGGAGGGATTCGAGCGGGCACGAGGTGGACCTGCTCGTCGAAAAGGGATCGGCGCTGATCCCCGTGGAGATCAAATCCGGTGAGACTTTCAACCCAGACTTCTTCGCCGGAATCGATTACTGGCGGAAGCTGGCCGCGCAGCCACAGGGACCAGCAGCCCTGGTCTATGCGGGTGAGGAGTCCTATAAACGCCGCGAGGTAGGGGTGTACTCGTGGAAGGAGCTGTAAGAGCCACCACCTCAGTAGAACGGGCAATGGCGGTCCAAAGACACGGCGCAGTCCGCGCCGTTAAAAAGACAAAAAGCGAGCTTGCCTAGCAGCATTGAATGGAATATCATTCATCGTCAAAGTTGAAGGTAAATTTTCGAGTCGCCGCAGAGCATTGAGGTATATCACTAGCTGCGGACCACCAATATGCTCACCCCAGAAAAGCCGATCATTGTCGATGTCGAAGCTTCCGGTTTCGGCGCGATGAGTTATCCCATCGAAGTCGGAGTCGCTTTAGACGATGACACAACATTCTGTTCTCTCATATTTCCTGCCGAGGAGTGGGAACACTGGGACAGTGAGGCGGAAAAGGTACACCGAATCGCCCGGGACATCCTGGAAACTTACGGGCGGCCCATTCGGGAGGTTGCCACACGCATGAATGAGCTTCTTGAGGGAAAGACTTTATATACTGATGGATGGGTCGTCGACAAACCATGGCTTACGAATCTGTTCTACGAAGCACGAGTAGATATGAACTTCTGGGTCAGCCCACTGGAGATGATCCTGTCTCAATGGCAAGAGGAGCGCTGGCATGAAGTGAAGGCGATGGTGCTTTCGGAGGTCCCGAAGCATCGCCACCGTGCAAGTTTCGATGCGCGGATAATCCAGGAGACGTACGCGAGAACTTTGATCGATCCAAAGACAGGATGGCAACAGCCAGACAGTCTCGCTTCGAGTGCCTGAAGATGAGTGTTACCCAATAGGAAGCATAATCACTTGTTGGGCTGCTAAGCAGTGTCAACGCGTTGTGCAGATGGTGGGCTATGAAGGCGGTCCAGAACTGGCGCTCGCAGAGGCGGTGGGCTTTGAGAAGCTTCAACCCTTTAGGGTCTGGATGTATCAGAAGTAATATGGGCGCAGCCCAACAGCGCGCAGCACCGGACGGCTTGCGTTGTTAGCCGACTGAAGGAGTCGTAGTGTCAGCATCCCGCAAGAAGACCTCAGCCGAAGCGCTTGCGTTACGCATCACGGTGGTAGATCCACCACCGAATATCTCGTGGGCGCTCCAGCTTGGCCGCGATGAGCTGGTCAAGCCCACAGCCAGCACAAAAACTCGCATCTCCTTCGACTTTTCGGTTGAAGTTGTAGCTGGCGACGCTCCGGACGTGTTTCGGTTTCGCGGACCTGCGGTCCAGGGTCGGCCCGGCGAGCGCTTCGTGTACCTATGCATCGGCGCCTATGCGGGCCAGGTCGGAGCTCCAGCGGGCTGGCGTGCCAAGATCAGTCTTGAGGGCATCACTAGAAAACTCCTGGATGCAGTAAAGGCGAAGCGCTCAGGAGTGCCGAAAGCTCAGTTCGCGGGTACCGCGAGTGACGGTGGACCATCTAGGGCGTCAGTGCCACTATTGGGCGTGGGATGGAGCATCGTTTGAAGCAGTCGTCCAAACAAGCATTGGAGGTTCTTGATGCGAATCCGTCAGGCCGAGATCGAGTTTATGGATTGGGAGTCACCAAAGGGTCGCTTCGGCATCGTCGGTCGTCGACACATACCACCAGAAGGAACGCAGTGTCCGTTCGAGTTGGAACACGTCGTTCTCCGCCCTGGGAAAAGGAACTTCCCCTTCCATACACACGGGGCACAATGGGAACTCTACTATGTCCTGTCTGGCATCGCCAAGATGCGAACCGATATTGAGACGGTCGAGCTCGAGGCCGGCGACAGTTATCTCTGTCCACCTGGGCTCGCGCACCAGATCATCAACGACTCCACGGTGGACTTCGTGTATTTGGTGGTTGCCAACAATTCGACTTTCGATTCAGCCTACTTTCCTGATAGCGGTAAACTCGCTGTCCGGGATAAACTCTGGGACTCATTGCCCAAGGGGAGATTCTGGCACATCCAAGGTGAGGAGGTCGGGTATTGGGAAGGAGAAGAATAGAGGCCTCCTTTGGCACGCGTTTCTGGGGCAACCAGTCGCGCGTGGCCTCTACGGGAAGTTGGCCAGTCGTACTGACCGGGATTGAGCGCTAAATGCAAAGGTGGTAGTTTCCCGCTTCTCCGAAGATCTGTCTGGGAGAATTGCGCGGTGGGCGGGATCTTAGGGGGGAAGTTGTCAGACCCAGTTTTCGGTCAGCAGGTCTGGAACGCGAGAAAACTCGCGTTGGTTGTTGGTGACCAGCACGCACCGTAAAGATCGGGCGTGCGCCGCGATCAGCGTGTCGAGTGGGCCGATCGGTTTCCCCTTGGATTCTAGGAATGCCCTGACGAGTCCATATTCTGCGGCAGCTAGATCATCGAAGGCGGCGATCTCCAGTGGGACTACGAACTCCAACAGTGCCATTTTATTTTTCTCTCGCTGACTGCTCTTGGCAACCCCGAACTCCAACTCACTCAGGGTGATGGACGAGATTCCCGCCTCCGAGACCTCTAACGATCGTAGTTTGGCTATAGCCTTCAGAGGCTTTTTCTTGATGAGGTAGATACACATGTCGGTGTCCAACATGAAGCGCATTACAACGTCTTCCGCACTTATTGTGGGGGTTGATCCCGTACCGACATGAAGTCATCTGAGAAGTGTGATAGGCTATCGACGAGCAGGTTCCAGGCAGAATCTTTGGGTAGCAGCATGACGATACCTTGGTACCGTTTGATGTACACATCTTCTCCAGGGAATCGACAGTCCTTGGGTAACCTGACTGCCTGACTTCGGCCGTTGGTGAAAAGCTTCGCGGTTTGCATAGGTGAGGCCTCCTTTGGTATATATCATAGTATATACTATATAGCCAAGGGTGTCAAGGAAATGGAGGCACAATGTCACCGAGAGTAGTGGCGAAGGTCGGTGGAAGACCCCACGTCGTATAACACCGGGTTGCCGGCTCGGTACGCTTCGCTCACTTCGCCCGACCCTTGCCGTTAGGCGAAAAGCCGGCCCAAAGGCCCGGCGCATTCGCGCCCTTAGAGAAACAAAGCTCGCTTGACTCGCGGCGTAGACCGGAATAGCCTAGTGGGCAGGCAGCTCAACAGCTATTTGTACGGATCAATGGGAGTAGGTGCGCCATGCCGTCGGTCATGTGGGGTCGCGACATCGCCGAGGTCTACGACATCACCTCGGCGGCGATGTTCGGACCAGCAGTCCTCGAACCCGTTGTGGATACGCTGGTCGAACTGACCCGAGGCGGCCCCGCCCTGGAGTTCGCGATCGGCACAGGCCGTGTGGCGCTACCGCTGAGCGCCCGTGGAGTCAGCGTGCAGGGGATCGAGCTGTCACCGCACATGGCCGAACAGCTGCGGCACAAGCCGGGGGCGGAGGCCATCTCGGTGACCATCGGCGACATGTCGACGACCCGCCTGCCGGGCGAGTTCGCGCTGGTCTATCTGGTGTTCAACACGATCATGAATCTCACTACTCAGGACGAGCAGATTGCGGTGTTCACCAACGCGGCCGCCCACCTTGTGCCTGGCGGCGTGTTTGTTGTGGAGGTGCTCGTGCCGCAGCTTCACCGTCTGCCCCCGACTGAGCTGGGCCGGGTGTTCACCATGGACGACGATCACGTCGGAATCGAAACGTTCGAGGACGTTGAAGGCCAGATCTCGTGGTCACACCACTGGATGCGGGTCGAGGGCAAGCTGGTGCGCCACTCCGCCCCGTACCGCTACGTCTGGCCGTCCGAGCTCGACCTCATGGCTCGTCTCGCCGGTCTCCGGCTACGCGACCGCTGGTCCGGGTGGAAGCGCCAGCCGTTCACAAGCAGCAGCGTTGACCAGGTTGTGGTCTATGAGAAACACGCATAGATGGCAGGAGCTTCCGCACCGCCGGCTCCGTGAGAGGTCAGCCGCGGTGCCTGCCGTACAACTCGCCGCTGCAGCCGACGAGCGGCATTCGCCCACGTGGCGAGGGTGGTACCGCTCGCGACTGAGCGGCACGACGTTACCCATAAAGTGAGGCGTCGGTGGCAGGCTCGGGCATCGGGAAAGGCCGAAGTGGCTCACTCCCTGATGCCACCCCCGCAGCAGCATCCTTCCAATGTTGCGCGAGTTCGGGAATTCCCCTAGACTTTGACACCAGAACCCCATCCGGAGCCCCCATGAAAGTGTTGATGCGCGAGCGAGATCTGTCCGACGAATGCCTGCTTTTTGCCCAGAAGATCGGCTCGGCCTACGCCGTGGGCTACGTCAAGGCGCTCCTGGCCGCCCTGAAAGCCTAGAAACCATGCCCCCGTTTCCCGACCTGCCTCTCACCCGCCCCTCCCTCAACCACTACGGCAGCCTGGAGGGCATGATCCGCACCCTCCGCGCCCACCAGCCCCTGGACCTGAACGCCCAGCGCTGGCGCCAGGCACACCCGGAGGGAACTTTCGCCCAGTGGCAGATGCAGGCCAAGGCCTGCCTCCTCGATGGCCTGCACTGCGATCCGGGCCCCGTGGACCTGCGCGCCCGCACCCTAGACAGCAAACAGCGCGCAGGCTTCATCCTGGAGCGGGTCGAGTTCAACACCGCCCCCTGGAGCCGGGTGGAAGGATATTTTCTATTGCCCACCGGAGTGCCCTATCCCGTGCCTGGGTTGGTGGTCTTCCACGCCTGGGGCGGGCCCATGCTCTTCGGCAAAGACCGCATCGTCGATACCGGCCGCGATCATCCCCTGCTGGCCGCCCACCGCCAGGAGTGCTACAGCGGCAGGTACCTGGCTGAGGAATTTGCCCGGCACGGGTACGCGGTGATCGTCATCGACGCCCATCACTTCGGCGCCCGCGCCCCCAGGGGCCTGGGTGCCATTCCCGCCCACTACGATCCCTTCACCCTGTCCACTGCCAAGTACCAGGCCCTGGACACCTTGGTGAGAGAACAACTCTACCTGGGGGTGCGGCAACTCAACTGGGCCGGCACCACCTGGGCAGGGATCAATTACTGGGACGACCGCCGCTGCGTGGATTATCTGCGCAGCCGCCCGGAGGTAGACCCCGAGCGCCTCGGCTGCACCGGGCTTTCGGGCGGGGGCTGGCGCACCAATATCCTGGCCGCCCTCGACGAAAGGGTCAAAGCCTCGGCGAGTGTGGGCTGGATGAGCACCGGCAACTACCAGCAGATCTACAATATCGCCGGGGCCATCGGCACCTTCTGCCTGCTGCCTGGGGTGTGGAACCGCCTCGATGTGCCCGATCTGACCATCATGGGCGCTCCGGGCAACCACCTGGTGGTCAATTGCAGCGAGGACCCCCTCTTCCCGCCCGAAGCCCAAGCTGAGGCGGCCCGCCAGATCAGCCAGGGGTACACCTGGGCCGGCTGCGCGGATCATTTCGGCCACTATAACCCGCCCAAGCCCCATTGCTACGACGCCCAAATCCAGGCCGAAGCCCTGGCCTGGTTTGACCGGCACCTGAAGGAAGCGCGGGCATGAGCGCCTTTGAGGAAGTCAAAACCGGCAATCCTTCCCATCAGGGCTGGCCCTATTCCGAGGCGGTGCGGGCGGGCGACTTTATCTTTGTCGCCGGCATTGGCGCCGAGGACGAGAAAACCGGCCAGCTAGTGGGCCAGACCATCGAGGAGCAGACCCGTTTCGTCTTTGCCAAGGTTGATCGTATCCTGGCCCATGCCGGTGCCGGGTTGCGCCAGGTGTGCCGGGTGGCGGTACATTTGAAGGATATCCAGGACTTCCAGGCTTTCAGCGACACCTATGCCCAGATCTTCGCCTGGGAACCCAAGCCGACCCGCATCACCCAGCAATCCGGCCTCTGGCCCGGTTTACTACTCGAGGTCGAATGCACCGCCTACCAGCCAGTCCAGAAAGGTCCGCAATGCAATTAGATGTCCAGCAGTACCGCGAGCAGGGCTACACCGTGGCGCGGGGCCTGATCCCGACGGCCGAACTACTTCGGATCCGCATGCGCCTGATGGATCTGCTCGAAGGCGGGCACAGCTGGCCTCCCGACCACTTCCAGATCCTCGACCCGGCCCGTTTCCACAACAGCAAGGGCGGACCGGTGCCCGTCGGGGTGCAGCGCCCCTCCCGCTGCGAGCAGGTCTTCCGCGACATCGCCGAGCACCCCCGACTGTCGCAGGCCATGGCCCAGGTGTTGGGCGGACCGGTCGAACTCTTCACTGACCAAGCCCTGATCAAGGGTCCCCAGATCAGCGGCCAGTCCTTTTACCACCAGGATTCCTACTACTGGAAAATCGCCCCCGAACGGGGCTGCAACGCCTGGATCGCCCTGGACAAGGTGGGCCCCGAGGCCAGCGCCCTGGCCATTATGCCGGGCAGTCAGCAGGGCTGGAACCTCACCCCACACGAGGCGTATTACGACACCCCCACCTTTCACAGCGCCAAGACCGGCCAGGCCTTCACCCGCTGGCGCATCCCGCTCACCGAGATCGACTTCGGCAAGGAAGCGCTCTTGACCATGGAACCGGGGGACGCAGTCTTTTTCACCAACTACACCTGGCACCGCTCCGAGCCCAACAATTCCGGCTCGCACAAATGCGCCTATGCCATCGCCTACAAACTAAAAGATAAATAGAGACCAATATCCCCGAGAGCACCCCATGATCGACGTCAAACTTCTTCGCACCGACCCCGAGGCCATGCGCCAGGCCATCCGCCTGCGCAAGGTGGACCCCCAAAAGGCCGACCTGGACCGCTGGCTACAACTCGACGAGCGCCGGCGTCACCTGCAGACCAGCATCGACAGCCTCAACACCGCCAAAAAAGAGCTGTCCCGTCTGGGCCGCACCGACCCCGAAGCTGCCCGCCAACAGGGCCAGGAGTTGCGCGAGCAGAGCCGCCAGCTCGAACAGGAGATGGACCAGCTCAGCGCCCAGTGGCAGGCCATCCTCGACTGGATGCCCAACTGGCCCCACCCAGAGATGCCCCACGGCGCCGGCGAGGAGGACAACACCGAGGAGAAGGCCTGGATCCCGGGCAAAGGGTACCTGGAGGCTGGCCAACTCGGCCACAGCGCCGCCCAGATGCCCGCCTTCCCCTGCCACGCCGACAGCGGGAACTTCACCCCTCAGGTGCATGCCGACCTGGGAGCGCGCTTGGGGATCGACACCCAGCAGGCCGGCAAGGTCTCGGGCTCGCGCTTCACCTACATCCGCGGGGACCTGGCCCTGATGCAGCACGCCCTGGCGCAGCTGCTTATCGGCGAGTTATTGCGCCGTGGCTACGAAATGCTCATCCCCCCGCTCTTGGTGCGGGAGCCGGCCCTGTACGGCACCTCCCATTTCCCCGAGGGCCGGGCCCAGGTCTACGCCATCCAGAGCGACAACGTCGAGGACCAGACCCAACTCTTCCTGATCGGGTCCTCCGAACCGGCCAATTTCAGCTGTTTTGCCGGCCGCACCCTGCGCGAGGACGAGCTGCCCCAGCGCCTCTTTGCCTACACCACCTGTTTTCGCTCCGAAGCCGGCTCCTGGGGCCGGGACGTCAAGGGCATCAAGCGGGTGCATCAGTTCGACAAGGTGGAGATGAATTCGGTCTGCACCCCCGAGCAATCGGAGGCCCTATACGAGGAATTCGGCGGGATCAACGAATGGCTGATGCAACAACTGGAGCTGCCCTACCGCATCGTCGATAAATGCACCGGCGACGCCGGGTACCTGGCCAGCCACCGCCAGCGCGATATCGAGGTGTGGATGCCCGGATCGCGCGAGTACATGGAGGTGATGACCGATACCAACACCACCGATTACCAGGCCCGCCGCCTCGAAATCCGCTACAAGTCCGGCCAGGGTGGCACCCGTTTCTGCCACACCGTCAACGACACCGGCTGCGCCATGGGTCGTATGCTCATCGCCATCGTCGAGAACTACCAACAGCAGGACGGGGTGGTGAAGGTGCCCGCAGTCCTCAGACAAGTGATGGGCAAGGACTACCTGCAACCCAAATAGCCATGAGCGCAAAAATCATCGATGGTGTGCAAGTGGCCGCCACTATGCGCGAGGAGATGAAGGCGCAGATCGACCAACTCCGCCAGGCCGGCCGCCCGATGCCCGGTCTGGCTGTGGTGCTGGTGGGCGACAACCCCGCCTCGGTCTCCTACGTGCGCGGCAAACGCAAGATGGCCGCAGAGGTGGGCATCCACTCCGTGGAGCACCGCTTCCCCGCCGACTTCACCCAAGCCCAGCTAGTCCAGGTGATCGCCGCCCTGAACGAAGACCCTGCCATCCACGGCATCCTGGTACAATTGCCCCTTCCCGCGCAAATCGATGAAAGCATCCTCATCAACACCATCCATCCCGACAAGGACGTGGACGGCCTGCACCCAATCAATCTGGGCCGGCTGCTGCGCCAGGAAGAGGGCTTCCTGCCCTGCACCCCTTATGGCGTACAGCAGCTGCTGATCCGCAGCCAGATCCCGGTCGCCGGCCGACATGTAGTGGTGGTGGGCCGCAGCTCTCTGGTAGGCCGGCCCCTGGCCAATATCCTGCTACAGAAACGCGAAGGCGCCAACGCCACCGTCACCGTCTGTCATACCGGCACCCAGGATCTGGGGTACTTCACCCGGCAGGCAGAAATCCTGGTGGTGGCGGCTGGGCGGCCGGCGGCCATCACCGCCGATATGGTGCAAGCAGGGGCGGTGGTAATCGATGTGGGGGTCAA
>CAMAVQ010000011.1 GCA_945861755.1 Gemmatimonas phototrophica | reverse complement strand
GGTGGGCAAGCCGGCCGGCGAGAGCGAGCGGGTGCTGAGTTTCGACGAGACCCTGGCCCTGGCGCAGGCCTCGGACATCTACACCTGGCTGGCCATCGAGGACGTGGATGGCCGGCGGCTGGTGCTGGGCGGCGGCAAGCTGGGGCACGATCTCTTTGCCGGGCACCGCGGGCTGATCCGCGGGGTGCGGTGTTGCGACATCACCGAGTACCAGTTCGCGGAGTTGGGCCAGGGCTTCCTGGACTTGCCCGGAACCCTGGCTGCCTTGCAGGGAGCCGGGTACGAGGGCTGGCTGGCAGTGGAGTTGGACGTGTGTTACCGCACCCGCTTCGAGAGCGCCCGGATGTCCCGCGAATACCTGAAGGATCGACTACACATCTGAGGAGAGTACGATGAGCAAAAAGGTTAAGATCGGCATGGTGGGCTGCGGCGGCATCGCCAACGCCCACCTCGAAGGGTACCAGATGTTGTGGGAGAAGGGTTGCGACCACTTCGAGATCGTTGCTCTCTGCGACGTGGTGCCGGCGCGCACCGCGGAATTCGCCGAGAAGGTCGCCGCGTTTCAGGGCAGCACCCCGCGCTGTTTCAGCAGTGTCGAGGAGTTGATCGCCGCCAAGGTGGTGGACGGGGTGGATGTGTGCACCCTGCACGCGGACCACCATGCCACCGCCATTCGGTTCCTCGAAGCCGGGGTGCCGGTGATGGTGGAGAAACCGATGGGGGTGACGGTGCGGGCGGCCCGCCGGATGCTGGAGACGGCCCGCCGCACCGGCGTGCTGCTCTCGGTGGCCGAGAACTCGCGCCGCGGGCTGGGGCAGCGGGCCATGACCTGGCTCTTCAACGAAAATCAGCAACTGGGGGCGCCGCATTCTTTTGCTATCGAGTATGTGACCGGACCCAAGCTGCCTCTAGAAGCGCCCAAGGAGCCCGAGGCCGTGGACCAGGTGAACTGGCGGATGGACAAGCTGCAGGCCGGCGGCGGCTGGACCTACGACGGGGGGGTCCACCTGATGGATTCGCTGATGGTGTATTTCGGACCGGTGGAGACGGTGTACGCCCAGCAGCGCGCTTTCGCCCCGGACACCACCCTGCTCAAGGACGGCCGGCGCCTGGTCAGCGAGCGCGAGGACCTGTGCCTGGCCACCTTCACCTTCAGGAACGGCATGGTGGGCACCTGGAACTGGTCCTACGCCTTGCCGGGGGCCGATTTCTGCCGGGTGGCCTTCTACTGCGAGCGGGGGTATGTGCTGGACAGCACCGCCGGCGGCTGGACCCACACCTTCGGCGGCGGCTTCATCCCCAGCGACGCGGCAGTGTTCCTGCCCGACGGCACCCGGAAAACGGGCCGCGACCTGGAGCTGGAATATCTGCTAGACCTGGATGAGGCCGGGCGCGAGCGGCTCTTTCCCCACGGGGTGCGGCGCAGCGTGGCCCAGGAATGCCACGAATTCGTCGACTGCATCCGCCTGGGACGGGCACCCGAGGTGGGGCCGGAGGAAGGGCTGGAGGGACTGGCCATCGCCGCGGCGGTGTATGAGTCGGCCCACTGCGGGCAGGCGGTGCGGGTCGAGGATGTGCGGGAGAGCCGCATCGACGCGTATCAGCGGCCCGTGGACCAGCACTGGAGGTTGGTCTGAAGCGTGTTTCCGCGCGCCCGACCCTCGCTGGAAAAGGCTTCCGGCGCAAGGCGCGCAGCGCCTGTTGCTCAGCGGCCCGCCCCTTCGATCCGGTACAGATGCACCCCGTACTCGCCGAACTCGTCGGCGAAGCTGCCCTCTTTGATCTCGATACTCCGCCCCTCGCCAAGGACCTCGGCGCTTTTCTTGCCTTTGACGCTGCTGAGCTGGAAGGTCCCGGCTGTCGAGCCGGGGCGCATGGCGGCGGCGAAGACGTAGAGGTCGCCGCCGTGTTCCTTGGCCATCAGGTCGATGGGCACCCCGGTGGCGCTGGAGGTTACCTGGGCGCGCTCGGTGTTGGGGCTGTTGAGTACTGGGGCCAGTTCGCGGATCTGCTGGTTGATGGCAGTGACCGCTGCCAGCATCTCGGGATCTTGCAGCAGCCGGGCCTCGACGAAAACCGGTTCCCACTCGTGAACAAAGTAGATAATCCCCTGCGAGCCGTGGATCAGGGACATCCACACCTCGGCGCGGACCTGGGCGGGGGTGGCCTTCCGGTTGCTCTGGATGCGGGTGGTCTCGATTACATTCCAGACGGTTTTACCGGCTGACCACTGGCGCAGCCGGTCCACCCCCTTGGCCACGTACCACAGATAGTTTTCGCCGTCGGGCTTCTGGATGCCGGCCACGGGGTACACGTCAAAGGAGAGCACGTCGGCGCCCTTGCAGTACTCGGGATAGTCCTCCCAGGGTGCGCCCCGCCCCACCCACTCCTCGTTGGCCACGGCCTGGCCCAGGTTGAGCCACACCGGCCGGCTGGGGTCCTTGGCGGCGAGGTGCTGGTAGTCGGCGATGATCTTGGCCGGGGGGATGGCTGGCCCCCAGCCTCCGCCCGCGGCGGGCTGGGCGTTGTCCGGCTCGTCCCCGTGCATCCAGGCGATGATGGTGGGGTCCTCCAGGTGTTTCAGCCCCACCGCGTTCGGTGCGCAGATCACCTGCATACCCGCTGCCTGCAGGCCGGCCAGCTGTTCTTCGTTAGGCCCCTCCCACAGACCCACAAACACATTGACGCCGGCTTCCTTGAAGTGGGGGGCGTTTTTGGGGTCCTGCAACCAGACGCCGATGGGGAAGAAGGAAGGGTCCGTGGACGGACCTCGGGTCCACTGCGCATAGGGGCTGGTCTGCATGGGGAGTTCCTCCGGGCCTAGGGTGGCGTGGCGGCAGCCGGGGTGCAAGAGCGCCAGACACAGGGCCAGCAGCCCCAGGCAGGCCTGTGGCAGGCGGGAGAACATGGTTCGACCTCGTACAAAGAGAAAGGGGCCGCAGTATCTGCGCTGCAGCCCCTTCAAAGTACAGTTGTCCGAGTCTTACTTCAACACCACCAGCTCGGCGGCCTCGCCCTGGGCCGGATCAGATGATAGCAGCGGGCCGACGCTGCCGGCATTGGCCTGGGCCAGCAACTTGCCCTCGGGGGTAAACATCGACCAGGTGGCCCCCTCGGGTACCGGGTCCTTGTCGCCGCAACCGGCGATGAAGAGGGCGGCCAGCGCACCACCCAAGATGCCGAACTTGTACATAAGGCCTCCTTGAGATTGAAGGGGTTTCGTATCTGGCGCTAAAGTGCGCAATCTCTGTGCCAGGTTTGAAGGCGGAGGCTCAGGTTTCCGAGGCGGTTTGCGGCCAGGGGGTCTTTTTATTATTCTGCGGCACACCCAAACCGGAAGGAGTGTTATGAATTTTCAGGTCTACCAGTCTCTGTGGGGCATGGTGGGACTCCCCTTTGGGGGAGCAAAGGAATGGACCCTGGAGGAGAAGGTGGCCAAGATTGCCGAGGCCGGCTTCGACGGAGTGGAGTTCCTCATGGAGGATGCGGCACATCTCAAACAGATGCTGCCCCTGGTCGAGAAACACCAGCTCAAACGCAGCAACATCGTCTTTCCCTGGACCCCCGAGGAGTTCAAGGCCGATATCGAAGCGGCCCGCGACGGGGGGGCCACCCATATCAACCTGCAGCCCATGCCCATGCCGCGCACGGTGGCGGCCGGGGTGCCCTATCTGGTGCGCTGCATGGACCTGGCAGCGGCGGCGGGTTTCCCGCTCTATATCGAGACCCACCGCGACCGCATGACCACCGATATGTACTTCACCCTCGACCTGATCGACGCGGTGCCTGACCTGGTGTTGTGCGGCGATCTGTCGCACTTCCTGGTGGGCCGCGAATTTGGCGGTCCGCCGCTCTCGGTCGATAACGAGCGCTATATGAAACAAATTCTGGAGCGCTGCGGCGCCTTCCACGGCCGGGTGGCCTCCCGCGAGCAGGTGCAGGTGCCCATCAATTTCCCCCACAACAAGGTCTGGCTAGACCTGTACACCAGCTGGTGGGAATATGGGTTTAAGAAGTTCAAGGAGCGGGCCAAGCCGGACGACACCCTCACCTTTGTGGTGGAGCTGGGACCGCCCACCTATGCCCTGCAGGGGGCCGACGGCAAGGAGTTGTCCGACCGCTGGCACGAGGCGCAGCAGCTCAAAGATCTAGTGTGGGAGATCTGGAAGCGGGTTTGAACTAGCGCGGGCGCTAAAAGCAGAGAGCCGTTTCCCCAATCGGGAGGCGGCTCTTTTTGTTGGTGCTGGACGATAATAATTCAGCCGCTGACGATGTAGCGGATCACCTCTTCCTCCAGCTCCCGGATGCGGCGCGACAAGGTCTGCAGCAGGCGGTAACCCAGTTCGGGGTTGTCGTGGATCCGGTTGAGAATGGTCTCCCGGGAGACCGAGATGACCTGCACCTCGCCGAGGGCACGCGCGGTGGTGCGGGCGATGCTGGGCGAGATGATGCGTTCGAGGAAAGGCACTTCGCCGAAGAAACTCCCCTTGGCCAGCACGCCCTTCTGGACCAGCTGGCCCTGGTCCTCGTGCAGGATCTCGACCTGGCCCCGGCGGACAATGTACATGTACTCACAGACCGTGCCCTGCTGGACAATGATCTGGCCGTCCGTAAAGATGTGGGTAGTGGGGGCCGTATAGGTGTGGGGAGTTGGTGCCGTGGTGTCTTCGCTGGTCATCGAATGGCCGACTATAGGTGGCAATGCAGGGGCAGGGAGCGCTATCTAATCTAAGACTGATTGAGCAGGTTGTCCAATTCCACTGCCGGCGATGGTGACCCTTTGGGGGATAGGGTGGGACTTTAGCGCGAAAGCCCCAGCGCCCAGCGCCACACCCAGGAGCGGGCCGGGGGTGCCGGCCGGACCTGCGGCGGGGGTGGGGGCGGGCTGCACAGGGCGTCGAACTGCTGCAGGGTGCTGGCGGCGTTGAGGTTCAGGTGCTCGGCATAGGAACGCAGGGCCAGGCGGATGTACACCGGCTCCACGACCCCAAAGGCACCGGCCTCCAGGTTTTGCAGAATGTAAAGGCTCAGGCCGGTATGGCGGTGGACCTGTTCCAGGGTCTTGCCCTGCTCCTCGCGGGCTTGCCGCAGCCGCCATCCCAATGTTGTCTTACCATCCATAAACGACCTCCTTTTCGGTCGGCATAAGGTGAAAACGGGTCAGTCCCTGATCAGACTACCCAAAGTTTCCTTCATTTCCGCCACCCACAAGGCCAGGGCGGCGAGGGGGCTCAAACGACCCAGGATCCGGTACGCCTCTCCCGACGTGGTGCCATCCAGTCCCTTGATCCACAACACCCCCAGCACCTTTCCATGACACACCAGGGGCCAGGCGCTGCCCGCTCCAGGTCGGCCCACGGCCTGCCGGTCGCGGCAAGCCTGGGTTGCCAGCGACACGTCCTGAGCCGAGGGTGGGCTGGCCTGGGCAACCTGCCCCGCGCGGTCCACTGCTACCACGGCCTGCAGCCTTTCTGGATCCGGCAGCGGCTGGTACAACACGGCCGCCTCCACCTCTAGCACTTGGTGCAACACCTCCATAAGGGTCTGGCAGACGGCCTGGGAGGTGGGATTTTCCACCTGGCAGCGCACCAGACGTTCCTGGCCTTCGCGTTCCTTGAGGTGGGCGGCCGTGCCGGCCTGGGCTGTCTGCAACTGGCGGGCCTGCTCCTCGAGCTTCGGCTCCAGCTGGCGCTGGTGCTGGCCCCGTCGGGCCTCCGAGCGTTGCCGCTCCATGGCCCGCGCCAATTCGCGGGAGAGTTGCTCCATGTTGACAGGCTTGGTCACATAGCTGTAGGCGCCCAGCCGCATGGATTCAAGGATCAGATTTATGTTGCCCATACCGGTGATCATCACCACCCCGACCTCGGGGTGGTACTCGCGGAACCAGCGCAGGGCCTGCATGCCGCCCACCACCGGCATGATAATGTCCAGGGTCACCAGGTCGAAGGGTTCCTTGCCCATCCACATGGACGCCTGCTCAAAGCTGGCGGCCCGCTGCACCGCATAGCCGTCTTTGTGCAACCACAGCTCCAGCAGGCCGCCCACCATCTCTTCGTCCTCGACCACCAGGATCCGCCCTTTGGATTGATGTGGCTCTGGCATCTGGCCTAGCGCTCCTGCGGCGGGTTCAGGCACGGGAGCTGCGGCGCCCGGCGCTGGCCCCCGCCCACAGTTCGGCGAGTTTCCGCTCCAACTCCGCCAGGGCCACGGGTTTTTCCAGGCAGCAGTCAGCCCCGCATTCCAGGGCCTTGCGCACGTTCTCCGGGGTGGCATACCCGGTGAGCACCACGACGATGGTCTGGCTGGTCTGGGGGTTGGACTTGATGCCCTTGCACACTCTGAAGCCGTCGATATTGGGCATCATCAGATCGAGGATGATCAGCTGGGGACAGCTGCCGGCAATCTGGATGCCGGCCTCAAAGCCGTCCGTCGCGGTGGCGACCTCGTAGTCATCCATCTTCCCGAAGAAGGTGCTGAGCAGGGTGAGGATGGCCGGGTCGTCATCCACGATCAGCACCTTCCGGCGGAGGGTGGGCTCGGCGAGAGGGGGCAGGTTGTATTCTACGAGAAAATCTTCAAAGTCGGCCCGGCGGATCCGGTGATGCCGGCCCGGGGTAGTATAGGCCTTGAGTTTGCCGCTTTTGATCCACTTGCTGACGGCCTCGTAGGAAACGCGGCAATGGCTGGCTATTTCCCCGGTGGTTAGGAGTGCCTTATCCGTCATGAATCCTCACGATAGAGTTGTATTAGTTGAACTAGATTGAATAGTTGGAAATTAGTCTGAATAAAATCAAGGTCAGCGCTATTGTCAAGGGATCAGCGAGGTCATATAGTTAATTGGATAATTTACAACGAATTGAGTGCGTATTCCGGAAGTCCACTACCTGGATCTTCGGGGGGCGTTGACCATTGAGCATCCATCCATGGCCAAAAAAAAACAGGGCAGGCATCAGTCCACCGACAAAACAGGCAGGAGAACCATTGCCCGCCTGCGCGGTGTTCCCGGGGTCAAGGCCGTGGTCATCGGCCGCTCGTACGGGGGAAAGTCCATCGGCCCTGAGGCGGTGGGAGACTTCAAGCTACAGGGGGAGGTGCAGGGCGGCTTCAAAGGGATCTTGCAAACCTCCAAGGGGATTCAAGAACTTTTCATCAGTGTGAGTGGCCAAAAAGAAGCGACGGCCAAGGCGATCCGCGAACTCTTCCCCGGCTGACGCTGAACTTGCCTTTGCCGGTGGCCTTGCCTAAAATGCTGGGACTATTTTCTGCCGCGAAAGGAAGAGCAATGACGGAAACAGAGAAGTATCTGTTCGATGTACACGGCTACCTAGTGATCAAGGGTGCCTTGTCCCCGGCGGAAGTGGTGGCGGCCAATGCGGCCATCGACCACCATGCCGCCAAGATCCAGATCCGCCCCAACGATCTGGCCCACGGGTCAAAAACCCTGGAGGGAAAAACGGGCCGGGGCGATCTGAGCGGCATGCTCACCTGGGAAAAGCCCCACTGCGAGGTGTTCCGCCAGATGGTTGTCCACCCCAACATCGCCCCTTATCTGGAGGAGTTGCTGGGGCCGGGGTTTCGTCTGGAAGGGTTGGGCATCATCACCATGGAGGAGGGGGCAGAGGGGTTCTGGTTCCACGAAGGGGGCACCCCCTACGACCGCTCGCGCTTTTACCACTACCACAATGGCCGCATGTACTGCGGCATGACCAATGTGGCGGTCCAACTGACCGACGTGAGCCCGGGGGAGGGCGGTTTCGCCTGCCTGCCCGGCAGCCACAAGGCCAACTACCCCTGCCCAGGCGAGATCCGGCTCTACGAGGCGCACCAGGAGCGCTTCGCCCAGATTCCCGCCAAAGCCGGCGACGCCATTCTCTTCGCCGAGTGCCTGATGCACGGGGCCCTGCCCTGGGAGGGCAAACACCAGCGGCGGTCGGTGATCAACCGCTACAATTCCGGGGTGGTGGCCGAGGGCCTGATGGGCACCTACACCCAGCCGCCTTTCTACACCGATTTGACCGAGGCCCAGCGGGCGGTGATCTCAGCGCCCCGCTACCGCCACGAATTTGCCAAGGACGAGGAGGTCCGCACCACCATCGCTGCCCGGGCCAAGGGATGAGCCGACCGCCCAGGATACACCCAGACCTCGGCCTGCTCGTCCCCCAGGTGTACCTGCCTGGGCCGGACATCGACCTGCAGCGCTGGGCGGCCATCGCGGTCGACCAGTTCACCTCCCAGCCCGAATACTGGGCACAGGTGGAGCGCCTGGTCGGCGCTGCCCCTTCCACTCTGCGGCTGACCCTGCCCGAGATCTACCTCGAAAAGCCCGGTGAGGCCGAGCGCATCGGGCAGATCCAGACTGCCATGCGCCAGTACCTGGACGCAGGTGTGCTCCAGCCGCACGGGGGGTTCATCTACGTGGAGCGCACCCTGGGCCACGGAGTTCGCAAGGGCCTGATGCTGGCCCTCGATCTGGAGCGCTACGAGTACACTCCGGGGGCCACCAGCCTCATCCGCGCCACCGAGGGGACCATTGTCGAGCGCCTGCCGGCGCGCACCAAGATCCGCGCCGGCGCCGCGCTCGAACTGCCCCACATCCTGGTGCTTATCGACGACCCTGGGCGCAGGGTGATCGAGCCCTTGGCAGCGGCCAGGGACCGGCTAGAACAACTCTATGACTTTGAGCTGATGTGCGGCAGCGGGCACCTGGCCGGGTACGCGGTGGGCGACGCGGGTCTGGAGCAACAGGTGGTCGGCGCGCTGCGCGGCCTGGCCGGGGGAAAGGGAGAGAACCCCCTGCTTTTTGCGGCGGGTGATGGCAACCACTCGCTGGCAGCGGCCAAGGTGCTGTGGGAGGAGTTGAAACCGAGGGTGGGCATGGACCACCCGGCGCGGTATGCGCTGGTGGAGGTGGTCAACATCCACGACGAGGGTTTGAGCTTCGAGCCCATCCACCGAGTGCTCTTTGGGCTGCGGCAGGATTTCACCGCCTTCCTGCGGCGCTCTTGTGGAGAGCGCCTCACCTGCACGCCGGTGGCCAGCGCCGCCGCGCTGGTGGAGCGCGTTGCCGCGGCCAGGGAAGGGGCGGGGCACACCGTTGGCATTGTCGGCGGGAGCGATAGCGCTTTCTGCGCTGTCGAGATCGCCGACCCGGTGGCCAGTTTGCCGGCCGGCACCATCCAGGAGTTGCTCGACGTCTTCATGGAGGGGGGGGGCGCGGACAAGATCGATTATGTACACGGGGAGGAGGTGGCCCTGCGCCTGGGCAGCCAGCCCGGCAACCTGGGCCTCTGTCTGCCCCACTTGGACAAGGCGGATCTCTTCAGGGCGGTTCTGCGCGACGGGGTGATGCCGCGCAAGACCTTCTCCTTGGGCGAGGCACACGAGAAGCGTTTCTACATGGAAGCGCGCAAGATCGTCTAGCCGGAGGGAAGTTGACTCCTGGCCAGCGCCCCCAGGGCCTGGGCCACGGGGTCCGCGCTCCACATCAACTGTCCGATCACCCCGAGCTGATCCTCTGGCGAACGGCCCTGCCCCAGCTTGAATTTCCCCTCGATCCGCACAATCTCCATCTCGAACCCGACAATGGCCTGCAGCAGTTTCGCCTTGTACTCGGCGGGCAACTCGCCCGACCAGGGCTTGGCTTGTCCCGCCTCGTAGGTGGTCACCAGGCGGTCGACCAGGGCGGCGAGTGCTTCCCCTTCGATCAGGCGCGGGGCGCCGTACACGTGTACTGCGGCGTAATTCCAGGTGGGTACTGCCGGGCCGGTGGCGTACCAGGTGGGCGAGATATAGGCGTGGGGGCCGTGGAAGATGGCCAGGGCCTCCCGCTGGCCGTCGAAGGCCTGCCAGTGGGGGTTGGCGCGGGCGACGTGGCCCAGCAGCGTGCCCTGGTCGAGCAGCAGGGGCAGGTGGGTGGCAAAAGGCGTCCCATCCACAGCGCTGACGAGGGTGGCAAAGCTGTGCGCCCTGATGAAAGCGGCCAGTACCTCGGGGTCGGTTACCTGGAAGGATTTGGGGATGTACATGGCCGTGTCCTGGCTCGATGCCCTGGGGGAATTTCAGAGGATTCAGATCACCTTCTCGGTCAGGTTCTCGATGATGTCCCAGTCGAGGTCGATGCCCAATCCGGGCCCGGAGGGCATACGCACGCAGCCGTCTTCGAGTTGCAGCGGGTTGCGGATGAAGGGCTGGCGGTCTTGCTCAAGGGGCCGGTGGCACTCCATCACCGGGCAGTTCTGGACGCCGCCATTGACGTTGAGGCCGGCAAACCCCCACAGGCTACCCTTGGGGATGTGCACCTGCTTGCCGAACGACTCGGCCAGGTGGGCGAGCTTGAGTAGGTCGGTGATGCCGCCGCTCACCGGGTCGCTGGGTTTGATCCCGTCTACCTCGGCGATGGCGATCAGCTGTGAATAGGCGTGTAGCTGGAAGGGGAAGTACTCGCCGGCGATCACCCGGATGTCGAGGGCGGCGGCCACCTGCTTGAGGCCCAGGTAGTCCTGGTCGCGGATGGGCTCCTCGAACCACTGGTAGTCGTACTGCTCCAGCACCCGGCCGATCTTGATGGCGTCTGAGACATCGTAGGTCTGCACCGCGTCGTGCATCAGGTGGAAATCCGGGCCCACGGCGGCGCGCATCTCCCGCGCCAGCCCGGCCATGAATTTCGCTCCCTTGTAGCAGTGATCCTTGGCGCCCAGGTACCCTTCAGACCTGGCCTGCAGGGCGTACTTGAGGTAGTGGTCGAGAGCGTCGCCCTCTGGCCCGAAGGTGCCTCCCTGGGTCTTGTAGCCCGGCACGCGGTCGCGGTAGGCCCCCAGCAGGCGCCATACCGGTTGCCCGAGGTGCTTGCCAGCCAGGTCCCACAGCGCGGTGTCGACCACCCCGCGCAGGCCGCGCGGCAGCCAGCGGTAGCGCTCCCAGTGCAGCAGCTGGTGCCAGAGTTTTTCGCGTTCCATGGCGTCGGCCCCGATCAACAGTTGGTGCAGCGGGGGTTCGAGGAGCAGGCGCGCCATGTCCTCGGTTACCTCGTTGCACCAGCCTTCGAGGCCCTGGTCGGTCTGCAGGCGCAGCAGACTGGCGCCCCCCCGCAGAAAATGCGTCTTGATGCCGGTGATGCGCAACGGTTCATCCTGAGGACGGCCGGGTTTAGCTGAAGCTCGCTTCGACATCTCGTGCTCCTCGGTTAGGTAGGGTTCCTCACTCCTGCCAGATCCCGGCAGTCCATCCC
This sequence comes from Gemmatimonas phototrophica, assembly GCA_945861755.1. Lineage (GTDB taxonomy): Bacteria > Latescibacterota > UBA2968 > UBA8231 > UBA8231 > SICG01. The sequence continues at coordinate 43,607 of CAMAVQ010000011.1, read as the reverse complement.
ATCAGCCCGGCGAAGAAGGCGCAGTAGTATTGGCCCCAGCCATCCCACACCACATTGCCGCGGTGGGCACCCCAGGCCGGCCGGCTGGCCAGCACCGCGATGCGGCCCTTGCCGTAGTGGGCAAGTCCCAGTGCCGGATGATTACCCGCTCCGGTGAAACGCAGGGGGACCAATGCTTCCGGCGGTGTTGTCGTCGGGGTCCACCAGGTGATACGCACCTGGGCGTCGGGTTCGAGCATCAGGCGGTTCGCGGTGAGATGTGGGGTGGCCAGTTGCAGCCCCAAGGTCGGCTCGGCGCGCTGGAGGGGGCCGGTCGCCTGCAGGGGCAGTATATCTCCCAGGGCCTCGGCCAATGCGCCAAAGGGGGCGCAGAGCAGCAGCCCGCCCCCGTCCCCGATCCAGGTGCGCAGGGCTTGGGTGTGTTCCAGCGGCCAGGCCTCGCCCACCAGACACAAGGCAGTGCAGCCTTCCAGGTCCTGGGGCCCGCGTTGGCCAGGGCCCTGCCAGTCCACGGCAAAGCCGGTCTGGAGGCCGCAGGCGTGCAGGTACTCGCCGTCGGATTCCGGGTTTTCTCCGGCGTGGTGGCTGGCCACCAGCACGTGCGTCCCCCCGCCGGCAAAGGGCAGGTGGGCAGTGGGGCGCTGGCCTTGCAGCGGCACCAGTTCGCGGGTGTGGAGCAGGATGCGGCCCGCTTCGTGATAGGAGATCTCGGCGGTGGCGAAGTCGCCGGCGTCTGGCAGGGGCAGTTCGAGTACCAGCGGTTTTCCAGGTGCGGCATCCCCGGTTTTCTCGGCGTGGCCTTGCACGGTGCCGGCCTGGTCGAGCAGGTGGACGCTGAGGGTCCCGCTCCCCGATCGGGCCAGGTGCACGCCCGCCGCGATCGTGCGCGGCCCCAGGCGTTCGAGGGTGAGGCCACCCTGCTGGCCGGCGCGGACGAAGTGTTTCCCTCTGGTGCCCAGAGTGACATCGATGCCCCAGATGGCGCGGTCGCCGGGCGGCACCTCGATGTGGCTGATGCCCTGGGGGGTATAGGCCCCGTACCCGGCAAAGTGCAGGCCCCAGTACGGCTCGAAGCGGGCATTGAGCAAGAAGAACTCCTCGCCGTCGCCTGGGCCGGTGGCGTACCACCAGGGCTCCCCCTCCAAATCCCAGCGCAGGCGGTCGAAGACGCGCTCTTCCAGGCGGGGAGCGGGAAAAAGCGGCGCGGCTTCCTTGAGCGCGGTGCGCAGGCGGGTGTGGCCGCTGCTGATCCAGGCCCGCTTGGGGGCCACCAGCCAGGCGGGGCAATCGAAGGGGCCGGCGTCGTGGAAGGTGTGAAGATCCCAATCCGAGGCGCACGGACCAGGGCCGTGGTTCTCCCAGAGGATGTCGAGGGCGAACCAGGCTGCGTCGGGCAGGAAGCGGTAGCGCTTTTCGTAGACGAAACTATAGCCCTCTAGGTTATCTACCTCCTGGCGAAAGGCCACTACGGTTTCTGCGCCCACCTGTTCCTGGCGCCAGGTCCAGGGCAGAGGCTCCACCCCCGCCGGCGACACAATGCCCACGCCCATCTTGAGCTGGCGCTGGCCTCCGGGCAGAGGAAAATGGGCGAAGAGTTCGTCGGGCAGGCCGAAGGGGGCGATGTCCTCCAGGTCGATCATCCGGGGCAAGAAAAACTCGCGGCCCGTGGGTTGGTACACCAGGGACTGGAGACGGCCGCCCCAGGTCCAGCGGCGCTTGTAGTATTCGGCACCCAGATGTTCGGGGTGGCGCAGCACCGCGCGCAGATAGGCGTTCTCGACCACGATCTCGCGGTCGCCGTCGGCGTCCACATCGATGAAGCGCACCTCGACAGTCATCGGCAAGGCCCGTGACGGGTTGTGGCGCGGAGAGGTGGTTCTATATTATCCCCATACTGCGGGCAGCTGTGCGGCGGCGGGTGCCGCTCACGATAAGCAAAGGGGTTCGGGATGTCAAAACCGAGGAAAGGATTTCTGCCATGTTGATCATCGATTGCCACGCCCACATCACCTCCGCCGACGAAGGGCGTTATCCGCCCAAGGAGAACCCCATGCGGGTGCCCGATGGCAAAGGAGCCCTCGAGGAGTTGCGCCTGATCAGCCAGGCCAATGGGGTAAAGGCGGTGCGGGCGGTGCAGACGGTTTCCTTTTACAATTACGACAACAGCTACCTGTGCGACGCCGCCAAAGCCAACCCCGACTGGGTCTCCGGGGTCTGTTGCCTCGAACCGGACGATCCCCGCAGCCCGGATCTGCTGCGGCAGGGCGTGCGCGAGTACGGGGTCAAGACTTTGCGCAGCACCCCGGGCAACCAGCGGCGGACCTTTGACCACGAGGGGGTGCGCCAGTTGTGGCGGGTCTGTGCCGAGGAGGGGGCGACCGTCGATATCTTCCTCATGACCCCGGATTGGGTGGAGGGGGCGGAGAAACTGCTGCGGGAATTCCCCGGCCTGGTGGTGGGCTTTGACCACTGCATGGACCTGAAACCCGGCCCGCAGTACCAGCAGGTGTTGGGCGAGGTGCTGCGCCTGGCCCAGTACCCCAACCTGTACGCGAAGGTGGATTTCATCAGCACCGGCAGTGAGATCGGCTTTCCCGGCGCCGACTTGCACGAGGCCGTGCTGCAGATCATCGACACCTACGGGCCGGAGCGCTGTGTGTGGGGCAGCAATTTTCCCAACGCGCTGTGGACGCCCAAATTCACCTATGCCGAGCACCTGCGCATCTTCACCCACGAACTGCCGCTGAGCGCGGCGGCCCGCGCCCAGGTGTTGGGCGAGACGGCGCGGCGGTTGTGGTTCCCACAGCTCTGAACGCCCTGTAGATAACTATAGACAACCCTAGACCAGAAAGGCGGGAGGCATATGCGCAAGGTCAATACCAAGGATATCGCCGAGGAGTCGTGGACTTCGCCCAAGGGGAAGTTCGCCGGCGCCAGCAAGGAGATCTCGGTGGCTTTGGGGCGCCAACCCAGATCCACAGATCTGATGCAGCGGCAGCCCTTCGATGTCGAGATTTGCCGCATTCCGCCCGGCAAGATCGCCTTTCCCTACCACTCTCACAGCGCCCAGTGGGAATTCTACCAGGTGGTCTCGGGCACCGGAAAGGTCCGCGACCCGGAGGGGATCACCCCCATCGAAGCCGGCGACGCTTTTATCTTTGAGCCAGGCCAGCCGCACCAGTTCACCAACGACGGAAGCGAAGATCTGGTTTTCTATGTCATCGCCGACAATCCGATCGGCGAGTCCTGCCATTATCCCGACAGCGACAAGTGGCTCGTGCGCTCACCCGAGGGCCGCCTGATTCGCTCGCAGGGCCTCGACTATTACGACGGCGAAGAATAAAGAGGAGCATACCGATGGCTATACAGATCGTCACCATCTGCGGCAGCATCCGACCCGGAAACTACACCTCGATGGCCCTGGCGCTGGTGAACGACGAGTTCCGCCGTGCGGCAGACATCGAGCTGAACACCATCGATTTGGATGCCGTCGACCTGCCCTTTCCCGGCCGGCCGGCCAAGAGCAAAAAGGTGGAGGAATTCCGCGAGGCGGTCAGCGCGGCCACCGGGGTGGTGCTGGCCACCCCGGAGTACCACGGAAGTTTCAGCAGTCTGACCAAGCTGGCGATCGAGAACCTGGGCTTCCCCAGTGTGCTGGCCGGCAAACCCATGGCCTTGCTGGGCGTGGCTGCCGGCCAGATCGGGGCGATCAAGTCGCTGGAGCACCTGCGCAGCGTCTGCTCCCACGTCGGGGCACTGGTGTTGCCGGCGTTGGTGTCGGTAGCCAGGGTGCAGGACGTGTTCGACGAATCGGGCAAATGCCTGGACGCGCAGGCCGAGAAGCGCATCCGCAGCGTGGCTACGACCCTGTTGGACTATATCCACGGCTCAATCTGTCCCAAGGTCATTCTGGAGGCAATGATGCGGGCACCGGCCGCCTGAGGCAGCCAGTATCGCGCATCCAAGGAGAAAGCGCTAGCTATGCCCAAAGCACTCGCCGAATGTCTGCGCCAGCACACCTGCCTCTACGCCTCGTTCGACCGGACGGTGAATGCCGATTTCAGCCGTGGAGAGGGAACCGCCAAATACCAGTCCCAGGTGGTGCGCCATGCATCATACGGGGGGCGTTACGGGGGGGGACTGCATTTCAGCGCCGCCGACTATGGGTGGGCTGAAGACGAGTTCGTCTTTCCGGCGGAAGACAATTTCCCCTACAGCAGCGGCCCCTTTGAGGGGACGGTCTCCCTGTGGCTCAACTGCGATCCAGATGCGGATCTGGCGGCGGCCTACCCGGTAGATCCTTTCCACCTCAGCCGCCATCCGGCAGACGGTTCCTTCTACCTAGATCTGACCCGGCCTGACGACGAGCGCTACGGCTCACCGCGCAAGCTGCGCTTTGGCATGTACGGCGACAGCCCGGAACGCCAGCGCCATCTAGGCGGCCAGCTCATCGTCGTCGGCGACTTGGGCTGGAAGCGGGGGGAATGGCACCACGTCGTGGCGACCTGGCGCAATTTCAACAGCGGCAGAAACGACGCTGCCGCCGAGGTCTATATCGACGAGGTACGCCGGGGCTGGATGGAAGGTTTCGAGCACCGCCTGACTTGGGATCTGGCCGGAATGAAGATCGGCCTGGGCCAGCGCTTTGCCGGCTTGCTCGACGAACTGATAGTCCTGGATGTGGCGCTCTCGGCGGCGCAGGTGCAAGCGTTACACCGCCTTCCCGGGCCGGCTGGCGACCTGCTCCAGGGGTCTCCGTGAACACCGCGGTGTCCTTGGCCTCGGGCGGTCGAGCACCTAGGCATGGCCGCTCGCCCCTACTCCCGGTACCGGAGCGCCGGCCCGGCTAGGAAAGTGTCTTCAACGCCTCCGGCGTGAAGGGCAGCAGCTCGCCGAACCGGCCTTCGCGCACTTTCTCCACCCACGCGGGGTCCACCAGCAGCGCCCGACCGACGGCCACCAGGTCCACCTCGCCTCTTTCGATCATGCCGACGATGGGGTCCAGTCCGACCTGCTGGGCGGGTTTGCCTTCGCGGAGGCTGCTCATAAACTCGTTGTCCAACCCGACCGAGCCGACAGTGATGGTCGGGAGACCGGTCAACTTCTTCGTCCAGCCGGCGAGATTCAGTTCCGAGCCCTCGAACTCCGGCTGCCAGAATCGCCGTGTCGAGCAGTGAAAGGCGTCCAGGCCCGCGTCGACCAGCGGCGCGAGAAATCGCGCCAGATCGTCTGGGGTAGTGACCAGCTTGGCGTCGTACTCGTTGAGCTTCCATTGCGAGAAACGCAGAACAAGCGGAAACTGGGGCGAGGTGCGGGCGCGACAGGCGCGAATCACCTCGGCGGCGAAGCGGGTCCGCGCGACAAAGTCGCCGCCGTACTGGTCTGTTCGCTGATTGGTCCGCTCCCAGAAGAATTGATCGATGAGGTAGCCGTGGGCACCGTGCAGCTCGATGCCGTCAAACCCGAGCCGCTGCGCGTCTGCGGCACCTTGGGCGTAGGCATCGATAAGCCCGGCGACCTCTGTCCCGGTCAGCGCCTCACTGACCGGGACAGAGGTCGAGTCCAGACCTGAGGGGCCAACGGGCGGTGCCTCGGGATGCGGTTCGCTCCCAGGCTTGCGGGCCATGCCCACATGCCAGAGCTGCGGCATGATCCGCCCACCCGCCGCGTGTACGGCGGCCACCACCTTGGCCCAACCAGCCAGCGCGTCCCCGCCGTGAAAACGCGGAATACGTGCACCGCTCACCGCGGCCGGATGGTTGATCCCAGTACCTTCCGTGATGATCAGCCCGACACCGTGCTCGGCGCGGCGGCGATAATAACCCACGACCTCGTCGTCCGGCACCCCGCCGGGAGACTGGCCCCTGGTCATGGGCGCCATGACGATGCGGTTTGGCAACGCAAGTTTGGCGAGGGGGAAGGGTGTAAAAAGCGCGGTCGTCACCGAACGATCTCCTTACTAAAGGCAAATCCGGCAGGACGCTTGCCCCTGCCGGATTTTTCCATTCAAGGTGTGCCGAGAGCCGGAATCGAACCGGCACGGGATTTTACTCCCAACGGATTTTAAGTCCGTCGCGTCTACCAATTTCGCCATCCCGGCGCACGGATAAAAAAATTGGAGGCGACGCCCGGAATCGAACCGGGGATAAGGGCTTTGCAGGCCCCTGCCTTACCACTTGGCCACGTCGCCTCCGCTTGATACCGCAGATGGAGAAATGAAAATAGTGGATCCCCTATTTCCTGTCAACCAGAAACCCCTACTTTTCAGTCGCTCCTGTTTTACTTAACTTTAGGCCCGCCTGAAACCCCCATTCTCTCCGGAGCAGCGGGATGCGACAGTACCTGGACCTGGTCGGCCACGTCCTGGAAAAAGGGGTTCCCAAGGAAGACCGCACCGGCACCGGCACCCTGGCGGTGTTCGGGTACCAGATGCGTTTTGATCTGGCTCAAGGGTTCCCCTGTCTGACCACCAAGAAGTTACACCTTCGTTCTATCATCCACGAGCTGCTCTGGTTTTTGCAGGGCGATACCAACGTGGCGTACCTGCACCAGCACGGGGTGAGTATCTGGGACGAGTGGGCCGATGAAGAGGGGGAGCTGGGGCCGGTTTACGGCAAGCAGTGGCGCGCCTGGGCCAAGGCCGATGGTCAGACCGTGGACCAGCTCCAGCAGGTGGTGGACCTGATCCGGCGCAACCCGGACAGCCGGCGCCTGGTGGTCAGCGCCTGGAACGTGGGCGAGATCGAGCGCATGGCCCTGCCGCCCTGCCATTGTCTCTTTCAGTTTTTCGCCGCCCAGGGCCGCCTCAGCTGCCAACTCTACCAGCGCAGTTGCGATGTGGGCCTTGGGGTGCCCTTCAACATCGCCAGCTACAGTCTGCTCACCCTGATGGTGGCCAAGGTCTGCGGCCTAGAGCCGGGCGAGTTTGTCTGGACCGGGGGTGACGTACATATCTACCGCAATCATGTCGAGGCGCTGCAAAAGCAACTGGATCGCCAGCCCCGGGCCCTGCCGCGTATGGAAATCGCCGACCGCAACCAGGGACTCTTTGATTTTTGCTACGAGGACTTCTCGCTGGTCGGTTACGACCCGTACCCCTCCCTCCCCATGCCCATTGCGGTTTGAGTTCCCTCATGCCGGTCGCTGAAGCTGTCATGCGGATCGCGGTGCAGGGGGAACTGGGTTCGTACAGCGAACTGGCTGCCCACGAGTTCTTCGCCGCCCCCATCACCATTGTCCCCTGTCAGACCTTCGCCGAGTTGTTTGCCGCCGTGGCCCAGGGGCAGGCCGAGTACGGCATGGCCCCGGTCGAGAATTCCCTGGCCGGCAGCATCCACCCGGTTTGGGACCTGCTGGCCGACGAGACACCGTTGATTGCCGGCGAAATCCTGCTGCGCGTCGACCACTGTCTCATCGCCCATCCGGGCACCCGGCTGGAGGAGGTGCGGCGTATCTACTCCCATCCCCAGGCCCTGGCCCAGTGCCACGAGTATCTGCGCACCCTCAAGGGAGCGCAGGCACAGGAGGTCTACGACACGGCTGGGGCGGTGAAGATGATCAAGGAAGGGGGCCGGCGGGAAGAGGCGGCCATTGCCTCGGCACAGGCGGCGGTGGACCACGAGATGGCCATCCTCGCCGAGAATATCCAGACTGACCAGCGCAACTACACCCGCTTCCTGGTGCTGTGCCACCGGCCCGTGCCTGCTGGGGACGGGCCGCACAAAAGCACGCTGATCCTCGACCTGGACGACACGGCCCGCACGCTGCCGGGCATCCTGGCCGGCTTCACCAGCCGGCAGGTTGAGGTGCTCAAGGTGGAGTTGCGCAAACGCCTGGGTTTTCCGTGGGAGTACCGCTGTTACATAGAGGTAAGCGGAGATGCGGCGGCGCCCGCGCTGCAGGCGGCCATCGAGGAGGCCCGGGGCCAGGCCAAGTGGCTGCGGGTGATCGGTTCCTATGCGCCGGGGCAGACCACCACGGCCCGGTTGCACACGCGCTCCTAGTCCTCCACCAGCACCAGTCCCTCTCGGGACTGTTCGTCCACCCTCCAGATACCCTCTTCCCCATCTTCGTCGAGATCGGCGCGCACCAGCACCCAGAAACTGTGGCGGCTGGCTTTTGACTGCCAATGGTAACCGCGCAGCCAGTGGGCGGGCATGCCCTGGGTGGAGTCGGCGGGATCGAAGTAGCGGCGGTGTTGCTGGAAGTAGACCTGCTCCAGTCGGCACACTTGCTCCAGCGAGGTTTCCAGCTCCAGGCGGCGTTTGGTCTGGGGAGGGACCTGGGCGTATTTGGCGATGCCCAGGCCGATCAACACGATTAACAAGAAAAGGGTGCCGAGGTGGCGGAACAGATTCATGGGGCGACCAGATGTAATTCTAGGCCTTCGCGGACGGCGCTGGCCGTGAGGGTGACCGCCTCCGGCAAGCAGGTATAGGGCTCGGAGGGCAGAAATGGCTCTAAAGTACCGCGGTCCTGCTCTTGGTTCAAGTTCCGGTCGAAAAAGGCGAAGACCCGGTAGGTCCCCGGTCCCAGGTCGGCGAAGAGAAAGCGGCCCTCGGCGTCGGCCTGGACCTGCTCGCTGCGCTCTGTATTGCGGGCATCGACCCAGGCCCGGATCGGCGTCCCGGTGGGGGAGAGGACTTGGCCGGCAAGGCGGCAGGTTGGTGCGGACACCGTGAAGTTGAAGGTGAAGAGGCTGTCGCGCAGGGGCAGACCCGCCAGATCGCGCAGCGCGGTGGTGCGGCCCTGGAGCCGATGGTCGCCTGGCGCCCAGGGGGGCTGCGGGACAAAGGCCAGCACGGCGGGGGCCTGCCACCGCCAGCGACCCGCCGGGGTCTGGGTGCTGTCGCCGGCTACCCAGATTTCGCCCAGTTCCGTTGGGGCCATGGCCTCGGAAAAGCCCAACACCAGCGAATCCTGAGAGACCAGGGTGCCGGCGGCGGCCGGGTAGGTGCTGACCAGGCTGGGGGGGGTCTGATCGGGCCGGCTGCTGCCGCGCACCGGCTCGCGCCATTTGAGCGGCTGGCCCTCCACTTCTAGGTGGGAAATTGTATAGGCCTTCCCGGCCGCCTGTGGTGCGGTGCGGGCGTAGAGTTTGCGGCGGTCTCCCGGCAGCTGGTAGAGCAGTTCCACGGCCAGGCCGCTCAGTTCGAGGGTGGTCCGTGCCAGGGCCACCTCCCGGTCGAAGAGCAGGAGCAGGCGCTGCTGGTCGAGGGCCTGGACCCGCTGCAGGCGAGGCGGCGGGTTCCCCTGTGGGAAGAGGTCCAGATCGCCGGCCGGTAGCGCTGCCCCTTCCTCCAGTGTTAGATCAGCGGCCGGCAAGGCCAGGGCTTCGCCCGCGTCCCAGCTTTGGTCGGCGTCGGCGTCGGCAAAGGCGGCGATGCGGTAGGCGCCGGCCGGCAACCGCGAGAAGTTGTAGCGGCCGTCGCTGCCGGTCTGGGTGCGGTAGTCGGGCGGATCGGCCAGGAGGTGCCGGTCACTTAGCTCTGGGCCATAGGCCCACACATAGGCGCTGCCGGCTGGCTGGTGCCGGGAGAAGACCCGGCCTTCGATGCGGCCCTGGTTGAGTTGGGTGCCGGTGGCAAAGGCCAGGGTGAAGGACTGGGCCAGGGCATTGCCGCGCAGGTCGCGGGCCCCGGTGCCCAGCGTGATCAGGTAGGTTTGGTCGGGCTTGAGGCCCTGGGGGAAAGACAGATGCAGGCGGCTGCCCCGCCAGGTACACTCGACGGGCGAGGTGGGGGAGATGAAGAGGGCGGTCTCGGTGCGGGTGTGATCCATGCCCTCGCTGAAGGCCAGTTCCACCTGGGTGTCCAGGGGCAGACTCACTGCGTCGGCGGCGGGGAAGTGGGCGGTGATGGCGGGTGGGGTCTTATCCACTGGGCCCCCTGCCGGCGTCCCGACTTTGGCGCAGGCCAGGAAGAGCAGCGGGAGCAACAGCCACGGTCCAGGTCGGCAGCCCACTTCAGGCCCTGGGGTGGGCCTGCTGGTAGACCCGGCGCAGCCGCTCCAGGGAGACCTGGGTGTAGACCTGGGTGCTGGAGAGGACGGCGTGGCCCAGCAACTCCTTGACCGCGCCCAGGTCGGCCCCGGCCTCCACCAGGTGGGTGGCAAAGGTATGGCGCAAGAGGTGCGGGCTGAGGGTCTGGCCGCCGGACACCTGGCGCAGGTAGCGTTTGACATTGGTCTGCACGGTGCGCCGGTGCAGGCGGCGGCCCTTGCGGTTGAGGAAGAGGGCGCCGGCGTCCACCTGGGTGATGTCCAGTTCCATCAGCAGGGCGGCCCGATGCTGCATATAGGCCTTGAGGGTCTGGAGCGCCGGGCCGCCGATGGGCACGATGCGCTCGCGGCGGCCCTTGCCCAGCACCCGTACGGTGCCTTCCTCCAGGTCGAGGGCGCTCAAATTGAGGGCCACCAGTTCGCTCAGGCGGATGCCGCCCCCGTAGAAGACCTCGATGATGGCCCGGTCCCGGGCGCCGGTAAACTCGGCGGCGGGGGGTAGGGCGATGGCTTCTTCGACCTGAGAGAGAGGCAGGAACTTGGGCAGCTGGCGGGCAGGTCTTTCCGTGCCCACCAGGCTGGCCGGATTGTCGGCCAGTACCCGCTGACGGCACAGGTGGCGGAAGAGCGAACGAATGGCCGAGAGTTTGCGGGCCACGCTGTTGGGCCGGAGTCCCCGGGTGCGCAGCTCTTCGACGAAGCTCTGCACCACCTGGCGCTCTACCGCATTCACCGGGATACCCACCTGGGCGATGCGCGGGTAGAGGAAGCGGGCAAATTGTTGTAGATCTCGGCGGTAGGCGTCGAGGGTGTGGCGGGCGTAGTTGCGCTCTTTTTCCAGGTAGTCGAGGAAAAGGGTGATCCCCTGCTCAATGCTGGAGCCGGCGTGTAAGGGAGCGGGCGGGGGGGCAGCCATGGGCAAGGGCGCTAGCCTCCCGAATCGGCGTCCACGGCGAGGGCGGCAGGGGTCTCCAGCTGGGTGTGGCAAGAGCGGCAGTGCAGCACCGGCGGGCTGCTGCGGCTGCCCTTCTCAAAGACGAGGGGCGCGTCGCAGTGGGGGCAGGGTTTGCCCACGGGTTTATCCCAACTGGCGAACTTGCAGGCGGGGTAGCGGTTGCAGCCGTAGAAGACCTTGCCTTTGCGCGACTGTTTCTCGACTAGCTCACCGGTGCCGCAGTCGGGGCAGGAGACCCCCAGGGGGAGCGGCTTGACGTTTTTGCATTCGGGATAACTGCTGCAGGCCAGGAAACGGCCGTAGCGGCCGCTCTTGACCACCATGGGCGACTGGCATAACTCGCAGATGGCGTCGGTGGGCGGCTGGGCCTGTTCCTCGGCCAGGGGTTTGGTGTTTTTGCACTGCGGATAGCCCGGGCAGGCCAGGAAACGGCCATTGCGGCCCCACTTGATCACCATGAGCCGGCCGCACTCCTCGCAGACCACCGTGGATTCTTCCTGGAGGGCCTGCTTGAGTTCGCGGCGGCGGGAGTTGGCATCCTGCAGCGCGTGGTGCCAAGACGAGTAGAAGGTCCGCACCGTCTCGATCCAGTTGTCGTCGCCCTCCTCGATGCGGTCGAGTTCGTCCTCCATCTGGGCGGTGAACTTGACATCGAAGATGTGGGGGAAGGTCTCGACCAGGAACTTGTTGACCGTATGACCCCGCTCGGTGGCGATGAGATTGCGCTCTACCCGCTCCACGTACTCGCGGTCCTGCAGGGTGGTGATGATCTGGGCGTAGGTGCTGGGCCGGCCAATGCCCTTGGCCTCCAGTTCTTTGACCAGGGAGGCCTCGGTGTAGCGGGCCGGCGGTTTGGTGAAATGCTGTTCGGGCTTGAGTTCTTCTACCGTCAAGGCCTGGCCCTTGGCCAGACCGGCCGGCAGGGTGCGGCTGTCCTCCTCCTCGTCCCCTTCCTCCTTGTCTTCCTTGCTTTCGCTGTAGAGCAGGGCAAAGCCGGGGAATTTGGTGGAGGAGCCGTTGGCCCTCAACAGATATTCGCCGGCGCTGATGTCGACGGTGGTCAAACTGAGTACCTGCGGCTTCATCTGGGAGGAGACAAAGCGTTTCCAGACGATCTCGTAGACCCGCGCCTGATCGGTGGTGAGCAGGTCCTTGACCTTGGAGGGGTGCAGATTGACATAGGTGGGGCGGATGGCCTCGTGGGCGTCCTGGGCCCCGCGCTTGGTTTTGTAGGCATTGGGGGTTTCGGGCAGGTAGTCGGCCCCGTAGAGCTGGACGATCTGGTCGCGCACCTCGGTGACGGCCTCGGCGGACACCCGCACCGAGTCGGTGCGCATGTAGGTGATCAGACCGCGGGTTTCTCCTTCGATCTCCGCCCCTTCGTAGAGCTGCTGGGCCACGGTCATGGTGCGTTTGACCGAGAAACGCAGCCGGCGGGCGCACTCTTGTTGCAGGGTGCTGGTGATGAAGGGGGGCGAGGGATGGCGCAACTGGTCGCGCCGCTTGACCTCGGATACCGCAAAGCTCTGCTGCGTCAGCTCGCCGACGATGCGCTCGGCATTTTCCTGGTTGGTGATTTCCAATTTCTCGCCGCGGTGTTGGAGCAGGCGGGCGGCGAAACTCTCCTGGGAAGAGGTGTGGCAGCGGGCTTCGATGGACCAGTATTCGTCTGGATTGAAGGCGGCGATCTCCTGGTCGCGCTCGCAGATCTGGCGCAGGGCCACCGATTGCACCCTTCCTGCCGACAGGCCGGAGTGGATCACCTTCCACAGCAGGGGGCTGATCTCGTAGCCCACCAGGCGGTCTAGCACCCGGCGTGCCTGCTGGGCGTTGACCTTCTTCATGTCGAGCCGGCCCGACTGGAGAATCGCTTCGCGCACGGCTTTGGGGGTGATCTCATTAAAGAGGATGCGGCGGACCTCGTCTTCCTTCAGGTCGATGGCGGTGGCCACGTGCCAGGCGATAGCCTCTCCCTCGCGGTCGGGGTCGGTGGCCAGGTACACGGTATCGGCCTCCTGGGCGGCCTTGCGCAACTCGCTGATGACCTTGCCTTTGCCGCGTATAGTCACATAGCGGGGCTTGAAGTCGTGCTCCACATCGACGCCCAATTCTTTGGGCGGCAGGTCGCGCACATGGCCCATGCACGATTTCACGATGAAGTCTTTGCCGAGGATCTTGTTGATCGTTTTGGCTTTGGCGGGTGATTCGACCACTACCAGCGATTTGCCCATCGGTTCCCCTTTGCACCCTTGTACGGAATTTGCAGCATCCTAAACTTACCTATTATATATAAGAGCTGGGGCAATGGCAACAGACGGGGCAAAGGCCCATATTGAGGAGCACGGTGGCGATCTACCGCAAAAATCCTGCCGAATTGGACCGTATCCGGGCCAGTTGCCAGGTGGTTTTCCAGGTTCAACAGATTCTCGAAGCGGCCATCGCCCCGGGGGTCACTACCCTCGAATTGGACCACCTGGCCGAAGAGACCATCCGGGCCTGCGGCGGCCGGCCGGCCTTTAAGGGGTATCACGGGTTCCCCGCCTCGATCTGCGCCTCGGTCAACGAGGAGGTGGTACACGGCTTTCCCAGCCGCCGGCCCCTGTGCCAGGGCGATCTGCTCAGCGTTGATGTGGGGGTGGAGCTGGAAGGGTTCTACGGCGACGGGGCCTTTACTTGTGGAGTAGGCCCCCTCAGCGGCCCGGCCCAGCGCCTGGTGGAGACCACCCGCGCCTGTCTGCAGGCCGGCATTGCGCAGGCCCAGAACGGCAACCATCTCTCCGACATTTCCCACGCGGTGCAGTCCTGCGCCGAGGCGGCGGGTCTGGCGGTGGTGCGCCAGTACGGCGGCCACGGCATCGGCCGCGCCCTGCACGAGGATCCCCACCTCGCCAACTACGGGCCCCCGGGCCGGGGCCTCCGCCTGCAACCGGGTCTGGTACTGGCCATCGAGCCCATCCTCAGCCTGGGCGGCCACCACGTGAAGGTGGACAAGGACGGCTGGACCACCCGCACCCGCGATGGCTCGCTGGCCGCTCATTTTGAGCACACGGTGGCCATCACTGCCCAGGGGCCGTGGATCTTCACCCTGCCGGAGGAAGAAGTCCGATGAGGGTTACCCTGCTGGGCACCGGGACCTCGTCGGGGGTGCCGCGCGTCGCCTGCGACTGCGCCGTCTGCCTTTCTCCCGATCCCAAAAACAACCGGCTGCGCTGCTCGATCCTGGTCGAGGGAAGCGAGGGCAATATCCTGGTGGACACCACCCCCGACCTGCGCCTCCAGGCCCTGCGGCAGGGCCTGCGTCAGGTGGACGCGGTGCTCTTCACCCATGCCCATGTGGACCATCTCTATGGCCTGGACGATTTGCGCTCTTTCTGCTTCGAGCGGCAGGCGCCCATCCCCTGCTACGCGGACGAAGGCACCCTGGGGCGGATCAGGCATGTCTTTGACTACGCCTTCAAGCCGGCCTACAAGAACATGAGGGAGTCGGTGCCCCAGCTCAGCCTGCATCCCATCGATGGGCCTTTTGAGGTGTGTGGCTGCCAGGTGGAACCCCTGACGGTGTACCACGGTCAGCTGCCGGTGCTGAGTTTTCGCTTCGGTTCTTTTGCCTATGTGACCGACTGCAACGCCATCCCCCCCGCCTCCCTGGGCCGGTTGCGCGGCCTGGAGGTGCTGGTGCTCGATGCCCTGCGCCACAAGGATCATCCCACCCACTTCAGCGTGGCGCAGGCTCTGGAGGTGGTCGCCGAATTGCGGCCCCGCCGCGCCTTCTTCACCCACATCGCCCACGACCTGGACCACCGGCTCACCAATGCCACCCTGCCTCCGGGGGTTGAGCTGGCCTACGACGGCCTGACCCTAGAGTTCGCATAAAAAAGAACGCGACCGCCTCTCGGCAGCCGCGTTCTCCCTCCCCCCGCGTGCAATAGCGGTTGTTCAACAAACTAGCATTTGGACCAGCCGCAGTGTTTGCAGGCCAGGCAGGCGCCCTCGTGCGAGACGGTGGAGCCGCACTCGGGGCAGGTGACCAGGGTCTTGGCGTTGGCCGGCGTGAGTTCGACCGGGGGTGCGCTGTGGGCCGCGACCGGGGCGCTCAAGGGCTCGCCACCGAGGCGCCGGTTGAGATGGCGCTCCAGGGCCTTGCCGATGGCGTCTGGCGTGGAGAGGATCTGCTCGCCATTCTCCCAGACCGGGGCCGGCCCCGAGATGCCTTTGAGGGCGTTGATGACTTCCTGGGGGTCGATGCTGGAGCGCAGGGCCAGGGAGATCAGGCGGCAGATGGCCTCGGACTGGGCCGCGGCATTGCCGCCGGCTTTGCCGATGGTGCTGAAGATCTCGCAGACCCCCTCGTCGTCCTCGTTGATGGTGACGTAGATGTTGCCCTCGCCGGTGCGGATGCGCTCGGTGACCCCGCGGGTGACCGAAGGCCGGCGCCGCGGATGGCGGACGCGGTCGTTGGCGGCCGAGGGTTGGGCCGGCGGGGCCTCGGCTGCCGGGGCGGCTTCTTTCTTTGGCTCCTTGTTGTCCGTCTGCAAGATGCCCTCGCGGCTGCCCTCGCGGTACACCGTCACCCCCTTGAGTCCTTCTTTGTAGGCGGTGATGTAGATATCGGCCACCGTCTCCACCGAGATTTCCTCGGGCAGGTTGATGGTGGAGGAGATGCTGCTGTCGGTGTACTTCTGGATGACCCCCTGGATCCTGACGCGGAAATAGGGGTCGATCTGGTGGGAGGTGACCACGTAGGGGGGCAGGTGCTCGTCGTCGCCGAAGAGGGCTTTGACCAGCGGGTGGTAGACCTTGTATTCGCGGAAGCTCTCACCGTCGGCCTGCTTGACGCGGCGCTTGTAGCTGGTGCAGAAGATGGGCTCGATGCCCGATGAGGTCTGGGCGACGATGGAGCCGGTGCCCACCGGCGGCATGGTGATCAGGGTGCTGTTGCGCAGCCCAAAGCGCCGGATCTTGTCCTGCAGGTCCTGGGGCAGGCTCTGGATGAACTTGCTCTTGGAGACGCCCTCCCAGTCGAAGAGGGTGAAAGCGCCCTTTTCGCGGGCCAGATCGACGGAGGTCTCGTAGGCGTTGTAGCAGATGGTCTGCATGATCTGCTCGACGGCCTCCAGCGCCTCGGGACTGTCGTATTTGATCTTCATCAGCATCAGGGCGTCGGCCAGGCCGGTCACCCCCAGGCCCACTCGGCGGTCGGAAGCCACCGCCTCGCGGATCTTGGGCAGGGCGTGGCGATCCATATTGTATTCGATGACGTCGTCGAGGAAACGCACGGCCACCCGGGTGCTCTCGGCCAGGGCGGTGTGGTCCAAGGCCCCGTCCTGGTCTACGAACAAGGTCAGGTTGAGGTTGCCCAGATTGCAGGCGGTGTAGGAGGCCAGGGGCTGCTCGCCGCAGGGGTTGGTGCTGGTGAGCGGGTTGGCGTATTCGACGTTGTGGTACTCGCGCATGGTATCCCAGAAGATGATCCCCGGTTCAGCGCTGGAGTGGGCGTTGGTGATGATCTTGTTCCACAACTCGCGGGCCCGCACCGTGCGGTACACCTGGCCGCCCCAACGCAGGTCAAAGTCGCGGTCGGCCAGCACCGCCTCCATGAATTCGTGGGTCACCAGCACGCTGATGTTGGCGTACTGCACCTTGACGCGGTTGGCGTCGTTCTTGATGGTG
Organism: Gemmatimonas phototrophica; assembly: GCA_945861755.1. GTDB lineage: Bacteria > Latescibacterota > UBA2968 > UBA8231 > UBA8231 > SICG01. The sequence continues at coordinate 26,983 of CAMAVQ010000011.1, read as the reverse complement.
ATGAAGTCTTCGATATCGGGATGGTCCACCCGCAGGGTGAGCATCAGGGCGCCGCGGCGGCCGGCCTGGGAGACCGCGTTGGTGCTCTCGCTGAGCAGGTTCATAAAAGCGGTGCAGCCGGGGGACTTGTCGACGGTGGCATTGACCGGGGAGCCCTTGGGGCGCAGGATGGACAGGTCGGTGCCCACCCCGCCACCGGTGCGGTAGACCATGGCTGACTCGTTGAGGCAGCGGTAGATGCCCTCCAGGCTGTCCTCTTCGATGGGGATGACATAGCAGTTGGAGAGGGTGGGCTTGCGGCGGGATTCCTCGCGGCCAGCCCCGTGCATCACCCGGCCCCCAGGGATGAATTTGAAGTCGAGCAACAGGGAGAAGAAGCGGTCGTACCAATATTCTTTGTCCTTTTCCACCGAGGCCATGACCCGGGCGATGCGATCCCACATCTGCAGGGGGCCGGTCTCGCCCGGCGCCAGGTACTTGCTGCGCAGGACGTCGACAGCCAGGTCGTTGTCGGGGTAGTAGGTCTCGGCATCCACTGCTTTTTTGAGCAGGGCATCGTGGCCGTTGCGCTTGAGCCCGTGGCCTTCGAGCTGGGCCAGCAGGTCTTCGAGACGGTGGATGCCGACGGGGGACTTGACGGGCTTTTTTGACTGGTTAGACGGCATTGGGCTCTCCCATGGGGCAAAATGTAGACTCTGCCTGCGAAAGGGGTATTTCACAGAACCGGGCGGAGTAGAGTTTGTGGGGATTTCATCGGGCAAACAGGCCACAGGAGTGTTGGCCTTTGCTGTTTCACTCCACTATATCTTGTGGAAGTATTTCAAAGATATACGATATGCGGAGGGCCTGTCAAGGAATTTTTTAAATTGCTGCGGCGGTGCTCAGAGGGCCGATTCGGCCCTTGTTTGCACTGCACTTCAGCCGGCCAAATATCCCTGAAGGGGCCTCTGGTCAGGGGGTGCGGGCCCAAAAAATTTCTTTAATCTGCCCCCAACTGGAGACACTGATGGCGGTGATACCGGCCGGTTCCAGAGTGGCACTGGCCTGGCCGGTGGGCCACTCGAAGCTCAGGGCGTCCCCGGCAGCGCTCAGAGGGAGCAGTTGGCCATGCTCGTCGACCACCTTCCAACTACCGGTGGCAGAGAGTTTTACCTGCCAGTCCTCGCTGGCCGGTTCGGCCAGATGCAGTCGCACCCGCCCGTCGGCGAGGGCGGTGCTGCGCAGTTGGGCCGCGCGCCAGTGGAGCAGGCGGGCAGCCACCTGTCCCACCGGCGCCACCCAGAGCTGGCCCCCCAGATTGGCCAGGTAGTCGAGGTGGGCGGCCAAGTCCTCCTCCCGCACCCGGCAATAACCCGCTTCGTCGATGGGGTGCAGGGCTTCGACCAGCCAGCCCCCGCCCTGGAGGGTGTGATCGGCGGCCTCGTTCCAGAGCTGGGGATCTTCGCCGGTACACAGGAAGAAGGCCCTCAGCCCGATCAATGCGGCGGTGGCCGGGTCATTGTAGAGGGGTTCGCCGGCAGGAGGTGGGCCCAGTCTGCCGGTGAGGTAGTAGCGGGCGGCTTCCTGCATCACCTCTTGGTCGGCTGCCGAAAAGGGGTAGGCCAGGCTGGTGATCGGAGCGCCGGGAAAGAGTCCCTCCAGGACCTCTTTGGCGGCGCGCAGTTCTTCCTGCATGAGCGCTGCCGACACCGTGTCGAGACCCACGTGGGTCCAGGTGTGGCTGCCCATCTCGTGGCCGCGCCGGAAGCCGGCCTGCCAGTCGGTCAGAGGTGCCGAGGGCAGGTCCTCGTACTTGCCGCGCTGGAAGAGCCGGTCGACGATCAGGTAGAAGGTGCCGCGGAAGCCGTGCGCCTCCAAAAGGGGCATGGCCACCGCCGTCTGGGAGGGGTAGGCGTCGTCGAAGGTGAGGCTGAGGGCGCCCTGGGCCTTGCCGGGCCAGGGCTGCAGGGAGACCTGCACCTGGGCGGCGGTAGGGCGGCTCCACAGCAGCGCGCCGGCCAGCAGAATCCAGGTGGCAGCCTTCTTCATCACTGGCTGACTAGGGCGAATTTGCCCCGAGTACTATGGCCCGCCTCATCGGTGGCGACGAAGAAGTAGATCCCCGAGCCGACCAGGATACCGGCCTGGTTCTGGCCCTGCCATTCGAGGGTGCCCTGGCCGGGCACGCCGTCGAGCTGGGCCACCAGTTGGCCGGTGAGGGAGAAGATGCGCAGCGAGGCGCCCAGGGGCAGGCCGGCGAAACGCAGGGCGGCCCCCGCGCGCAGCACCAAGGGGTTGGGGTAGACGCTGAGGCTGCTGCCGCCAGGGGTGGTCGTCTCCCCCAGGCGCAGGCGGCTCAAGCCTTCGAAGGTGCCGATCCACAGTTCGCGTTTCTCCGGGTCGAAGAGCAGCGACTTGACCCGGTTGTCGATGAGGGAGCTGTTGGCCTTGGTGTAGGTGAATTCCACCTCTCCCTGGGGCGAGATGCGGGCCAGACCCCCTTCGGTGCCCACCCACACATTGCCCAGGTCGTCCTGCTCCACGGCATTAACCTCGCTGGAGGGCAGCCCGCTTTCGGCGGTGTAGGTGCGCCAGTTCTCCACCCGGAAGGTCTGGCTGGCCCGTGTATAGGTGCCATGTACGGCGTTGAGGCCGCTGTTGGTGGCCACCCACAGTCGGCCGCTGCGGTCCAGCAGCAGGGCGGTGACGCGGTCGCTGGTCAGCCGTTCGTCGAAGACCTGGTTGACGAGCAGGGAGAAATCGTCGGCCGGGTCAAAGGGGGTGCCGCCATCGTCGAAGAGCACCACCCCGTCGGTCTCGGTGGAGATCCACTTGACCCCGGCCGGGGCGATCACCAGCTGACCGATATCGCGTTTGGGCGCCAGGCTCAGCGCCGGATTTTCAAAGACCTGGCCGCGCTTGGGCGGAAAGCCGTCTATCACCACCAGGCCGATCTGCACGTTGGCCACCCACATCAACCCGGTGGAGTCGCGGGCGATGTCGCTGATGGCGACAAAGTCCTGCTTGGCGCCGATGCCCCGCAGCAGGGAATTGGTCTGGTTGAGGCGCAGCCAGGCGCCGGTGGAGTCGCGGATGACCACTCCCTGGCCCCAGGTGCCCACCCATAGCCGGTCGGCGGTATCGGTCTCTAGGCTGACCAGGGTGTTGGAGGGCAGGCCGGTGTTCTTGTCGTGGACCTGCCATTGGGTGCCGTCGAACTGGTACAGCCCGTGGGGGTCGGCAAAATCGTTGGGCACACTGGAGATCCACAAATCGCCCCTATCCAGCAGTTTCATCTCGTAGAACTGGTTGGCCGCCGGCTCGGAGGCGGCGGGCGGCGAGAACGCTCCCACCGACCGCAGGCCGTCTTTGGTGCCCACCCACAGGGCCGTATCCCCCTGGGAGAGGGTGCGCACCTGGGTGAGGCGCGGGGCCGCCTGCCTGCCCCACTGACCTGGGCCCTCGCGCCGGAGGAAGGTGCCGTCCTCAAGGGAGATCACCGCCTTGCCGTGGAAACTGCCCAGGGCTGTCACCCGCGTGGTATCGTTGAAGTCCGACACAAAGTGGTCCACCTGCGGATCGAAGGCAAAGACATACCTGGATCCGGAAGCGAGCAGGGTGTCGCCGACCACCAACAGGTCGCGGGTGTCGCCGAGGAAGCGGTTAACCTTCCAGCTTTCCGGATCTTGCAGGTTGGGCTGGTCGAGGGCGGCCCAGGCCACCCCGTCTGGGGTGGCGGCCCACAGCGCCCCGCCAAAGACTACTAGGGCGTTGATCTGAATATCTTTGGCCAATTCACCCAGGCGGTGGTAGGTCTCCCTGACCTCTTCCTTGTCGGCCAGGAAGACGCTGATCCCCCGGTCGGTGGCCACAAAGATGCGGTTGTCGAGGGCGGCGAGGGCCTCGATCTTGAGATCGCGGAATTCGAGGTAGGGAGAGTCGAAGACCTCCTCGACGGGGCGGTAGCGGCTCAGGCCCTGGCTGTCGGTGCCGAACCACAGATGCCCGCGTTCATCGGCCGTCAGCGAGAGGACTTGGTTGCCGGCCAGGCCTTCGAGTCGGGTGTAGCGGGTATAGGTGCGCCGCGCTGGATCGAAGCGCAATATCCCCCCGGAGGTGGCGTTCCAGACTTGGCCCTGCAACACCAGCACTTGGTTGATTTCCCGCATACTGGTGTATCCGGTCCACTCATCCTGGGCCCCCCCGTACCGGGGCATGGCCGCCGTGCCCAGCAGGATGAGGAGCAGTTGCCAGCGGCGAAAGACTCGGTAGTTCCCCATCGTTCTCAGCTCACATCAGGGTCAGCGGGTCCACATTGACAGTTAATGCCGCCTGGTGCCTGCGCGCTGCTTCGCGCATGGCGGGCAGGGCCTGGGCGGTCCAGCCGTGGAGCTGGGCGGCCGAAGCGCCCCGCAGCAGGGCCTGCCAGCGATAGCGGCCCCGCAGGCGGGCCAGGGGCGCCGGCGCCGGCCCCAGCAGCGCGGCTGGGGTCCCACTGGCCTGGCACAGGCACTGGGCCCCTTCGCGGGCGGCCTGGGCTACCCCTTCCTCCTCGGCGCCCTGCCAGAGAAAAGCCACCAAACGGACGAAAGGCGGGAAGGAAGCTTCGCGCCGCTCTTCCAGCTCGGGGCCGACAAAAGCGGCAAAATCCTGGCGGGCCGCCGCCTTCAGCGCCCGGTCTTCGGGCAGCAAGGTCTGGATCACCACCTCGCCGGGCAGATCGCCTCGTCCAGCGCGGCCGGCCACCTGGGTGAGCAGTTGAAAGGTGCGCTCGGCAGCCCGGAAGTCGGGCAGGTGCATGCCAGTGTCGGCGGAGATGACCCCCACCAAGGTCACCTGCGGAAAATCGAGTCCCTTGGCTACCATCTGGGTGCCCAACAACACCTCGGCCTCGCCCTTGCGGAAGCGCTGGACCAACTCGTCGTGGGCGCCCTTCCAGCCGGTGGTGTCCACGTCCATACGAATGACACGAATGCCGGGGAACTGTTCCTCCAGGGCTTGTTCCACCTTTTGGGTACCCACCCCTTCGAGCCGCAGTTCGGCGCTGCCGCAGGCCGGGCAGAAGCCGGGCAGGGGCATACGGAAATCGCAATAGTGGCAGCGCAACTGGGTCTCCCCGCTCTGGTGGTAGGTCAGCGAGACCCGGCACTGAGGGCATTGGACCGCCTCGCCGCAGGCCGAACACAACACAAAGGGGGAGAAGCCCCGCCGGTTCTGCAACAAGATGATCTGCTCCCGGCGGGCCAGCCGGTCTTTGATTTTGAGCCGCAGGGTGCGCGAGAAGAGCGCCCGCTGTTTTTTTTGGAAGGGCTCCTGGCGCATGTCCACCACCTCCACACTGGGCAGGGGTCGGTTGTCGATGCGGCTGGGCAGGGAGAGCAAGCGGTACTTGCCGGCGCGGATATTCCAGTAAGATTCCAGGCTGGGTGTGGCCGATCCCAGCAGCACCACCGCCTCTTGCCGGCGGCCCCGCACCAGAGCCACGTCGCGGGCATGGTAACACAGAGGCTGGCGGCCATCGAGGTCTTCCTGTTTGTAGGCCCCGTCGTGTTCCTCGTCAACCACGATCAGGCCCAGGTCGCACACCGGGGCGAGGATGGCCGAGCGCGCCCCGATGACCAGGCGTTGGTGGCCGCGTCGCAGCCGCCGCCAGGTGTCGTAGCGCTCTCCCGGAGAAAGCTGGCTGTGCATCACCGCCACCTGCGGGCCAAAGTGGGCAGCAAAGCGGCGCACCATCTGCCAGGCCAGGGCGATTTCGGGGACCAGGACGATGACCCCCCGCCCCTGCTCCAGGGCCCTGGCCGCCGCCCGGATATATACCAAAGTCTTCCCGCTGCCGGTGACCCCTTGCAGCAGGGCGGCGTGGAAGCGCCGCTCGTCCAGCGCCCCGTTCACCGCTTCCAGCACCTGGCGCTGGTCGGGGGTGGGTTCGAGGGGTTCGGGCACTTGCTCGCCCAGGTTGCCGAGTGGATCGCGCCATACCTCTTGGTCGAAGGTTTCGACCAGGCCGCGGGTGTCCAAATTCCGCAGCAGGCCGTCGTCGAAGCCTCGGTCGCGCAGGCTTTTCTTGGACAGGGGACCTTCTTGCAAAACCAGGGCCAGGCACTCGCCCTGGCGCGGGGCGCGGCGCTGCAACGCGGGCAACTGCGCCTCGGCGCCGGCAAGAGGTCGGACCCACTGGCGGTGCACGACACCCGCCTGGGCCTGGGGCAGCACCGAGTGGATCTCGATGCGGCCGGCCTTTTCCAGGCGGCGCAGGATTTTTTCGAGGTCGGGCCGGCGCAGGCGCCGCTGGAGAGTGGATACTTTCAGCGGCCCACTTTCTTGTAATTGGGCGAGCAGCAGCAGCTCACCGGGCTCGGTGTCGGATTGGGGCGCGGCTGCTTCCCTGAGGGAAACCAGGCGGTTGGAGGTGAGTTTGATGCCGGGGGGCAGGGCTGCGGCCAGGGCGCTGCCCAGGGGGGCGAAGTAATAGTTGGCCAGCCAGCGGCACAGTTCGACGACCTCGGGGGCCAGGAGGGAGTCGCGGTCCACCAGGCGGACCAGGTCGAGGATCTCCGTGACTTTGGGGGGCGGGTCGGCAAAACCCACGACAAAACCCGTCAACTGCCGGCGTCGCACCGGCACCAGCACCGCACTGCCGACCTGAATTTCTCCGGCTAGTTCGGCCGGCACGCCATAGGTGAGTTCCCGGGACACGGGGGGGGGCAGGAAAACCTCGACATAGCGGCGGCTCATCGAAGCGAGTCGCGCCGCGCCTTGGCCGTGCTGTCGGGGCGGGCGGTGAGCCGCTCGAAAATTTCCCTGTCGATCACCGAGATCCCTTCCTTCGAAGCCTTGAAACGCACCGTCCGGTTGAGATCGCCCAGCGTGTTCTGCTCGACGGCCTGGCCCTGGAAGCGGTAACGCAGACCGCGCCCGTTGCCGGCCCAGATCAGGAACTGGCTCTTGGCTTCCAGGCGGCGGCTGTTGCCCGGCTGGAGCACGGTTTCGAAGAGGCCGCGTTCGTCCCAGCGGATCTGCACCCAGGTGGGCTCGACCGCCTCGATCTCGAGGACCAAACCGGCGGTGGAGGCAGCGGGTGCGGTGCCGGCTGGCTCGGCCAGGGTTGCTGGCAGGCGCGGGGCTGTTGTATCAGAGGTGACCTTGGCCGGTTCGGCCAAAGGGGCAGCGGCTTGAGTCTGGGGCTGGGCGCTGGCTTCCACCGGTGTCTGGGCCGGATGCGGCGCCAGTTCGGGGCGCGGGCCAGCCGGCGGCCTGACCTGGGGGGCGGCCCGTTCGGGCAGGGCGGTGGTCCGCGGCCTTTCGCCGATGTTGTCGGACCAATAGAGGGCCAACAGGACCACGAGCAGCAGCGCCCCCCCCCCGAGGAGCAGCAAGCCGCTCCGCGGCGGGGTCTGCTTGGGCTTGGCAAAGGCGCCGCCGGGCAGCGGCGAAGGTTGCCAGGCAGGAGAGATGCCCGGAGCGGTGGGCAGGTCGAGGTCGTCGCCCAGGACCACCTGCGGGTGTGGGCCCGGCGTGGGCGGGGGCGGCACCTCGAGGATGGGCGGCGGGCCGCCGAACTGGTCGTTGTATTGTTTGAGGATGGCCGCGCTGTCGAGCTCTAGGTGGTCGGCATAGGCCTTGAGGATCATACGGATATAGATCGGCTCAACCACCTTGAAGTTGCCCGACTCCACCGCCTGGAGCACATTGAGGCTCAGGCCAGTTTGCCGGTGGATCTGCTCGTGGGTCTTGCCCTGCTCTTCGCGGGCCTGGCGCAACTTGGTGGCTATCGTCTCTTCACTCATATTTCCGCACAGTGGTCACGGGGAAGTTCACGGAGGGATGGAGAAATCGTATCCGGCTCTTTCCAGCAGCGTGCACAGCAGGGTCAGGGGGAGGCCCACCACATTATAATAACAACCTTCGATGCGCTCAATCAAAAGCGCTCCGCTGCCCTGGATGCCGTAGGCGCCCGCCTTGTCGGCCGTTTCGCCGCTGGCCAGATAGCGGTCGATCTGTGCTGCACTGAGAGGCCGCATGTACACCTGGGTCTCGGCACAGTCCTCCACCTGCCCTTCATCGCTGCACACCAGCGACACCGCAGTGTACACCTGGTGGGTGCGGCCAGCCAGCAGGCGCAGCATGCGGGCCGCGTCGGCTTGGTCGGCGGGTTTGCTCAGCACGGCCCCGTCTAGGTGGACCACGGTGTCGGCGCCGATGACGATGGTGGGCCGGTCGGGCCCGTAGTAGGAGCGCACCGCCTGCTGCACCGCGCGGGCCTTGAGGCGGGCCGTCTCCAGGGCGTAGGCCGCAGGGGGACCTTCACGGTGATCCGGTTCGGCCGCGGCGCTGTTCCACTGCACGAAGGGCAGGCCGATCTGCTGCATCAGGGCTGCCCTTCGCGGGGAACCGGAACCGAGGACGAGCAGGGGATTCTCGGGAACACTCATGGGCGGCTCAAGGAGATTCGACCAACAAGGTGACCGGGCCTTCGTTGTGGAGTTCGACGGTCATCTCTGCCCCGAAGACTCCGCGTTCGACGCGCAGGCCCAGGTTTTCGAGTGCGAGCAGGAACTGCTCGTAATGGGGTTCGGCCCGGGCAGGTGATGCCGCCTCGGTGAAGCTGGGACGCCGGCCCCGGCGGCAGTCGCCATACAGCGTGAATTGAGAGATGGCCAGTACTGCACCCCCGGCCTCCAGCACCGAGTGATTGAGCTTGCCTTGCTGGTCGGGAAAGATGCGCAGGTGGGCGCACTTCTCGGCGCAGAAACGCACCTGCTCGGCCCCGTCGTCCTGACGGATGCCCACCAACAAGACTAGGCCGAGCCCGATGGCGCCCCGGACCTGGCCCTCGACCAGGACCTGCGCCTGGCTGACCCGCTGCACCAGGATGCGCATACGCTTTCGGGAAAACAGGATGCTGGCCTCGCACTTCCACCCCAATTTATCACATCCCCCCTGGCTTAGCAATTAAAGCCTATACAGAAATCCCCTTCTGGCTTCGCCCGGCTGCAAGCGGCGCGGATCTGCGTTGCCCTCATTCGGCGTATTTCAGGGTCAATACGCCTACTTCGGGCGCCTTGCCCGCACCGCTTTCGCTCGGGCTCTGGCCAACAAATGGAACTTCCGTATAGGCTTAACGCCGGCTGTCGCCGCGCTCAAATTGCAGCTGGGGGATGTCCTTGAACTGGAATTTAAAGTAGAAGGCCCGCTGGCGCGAAAAACTGCTGGGCTGGACGTTGAAGGTGAAAGTCCAGTCGTGGAATTCTCGCTGCAGCGAGAGTAATTCGGCGTTGACCCGGCGGCTGGCCAGCCGCGCCACGCCGGGGGCACGCAGATCGTAGTTGAGCGAGTAGTCGCAGCGCCAGCGCCCCCAGTTAAAACCCAGGGCGCTGCGCAGCCACGAGCGGCTGAGGGTGCTGGTAGTGGTGCGACTGCGGGCGTAGTAGTGGCTCAACTGGAGTTGCCGGCCGCGCCCCTGGCGGCGGATATCGCTCTGTAAACCGCTTTCGAAGCCGAAGCCCTCGGCGCCCAGACTGCCGGTCTCGCGGCCGGCGCTGCTTTCGCGGTCGTCCCCCTCTACCTTGGGCTGTTTGCCGGAGAAGCGCAGCGAGGAGGTGACCTCGAACTGCTGGAGGCGGGGCCAGGCGGTGAAGCGATTCGCGGGGTCGTAGAAATCCGAGCGCAGGGTGAGCCGGGTGTCAAGGCGCTGGCCGGCGCTGATGTTGAGCGAGGAGAGCAGGGGACTCAAGGGCTGGCGTTTGCGGTCTAGGGCATAGGTGGTGGAGAAGTTGAGTTGGGCCAGCCGCACCTTGGTCTCCTCCTCGCCGGTGAGCCATTTGGCCCAGAAGGTGTTGTCCAGCCTGAGGGCCAGCTGGCGTTCCTGCTTCCAGGAGGCCCCCGGTCCCCCCAGGCCGAAGACTGCGCCGGTATCGGCGTGGGCTGCCTGGTAGTTGAGCGTGGCGCTGGGCTTGAGCACGTGGCGCAGGGCGGTCAGGCGCCAGAGCCGGGGGTAGAAGAGGCCGTAGTAGGTCTGGGTGAGGGCCAGGCCGGCGTTGAGGCGCTCGCTGCGCACCCCACGGGTCTGCGGGCCCTCGTCGCCCAGATCCGCGTCGGTCCAGCTCTCGGTCAGGGCCGGGTTGAAGCTCAGCCAGGTAAAGGGCCGGTGCTGGGCGCTGAGCCCCAGGGAGAGATCGGCGCTGGTGCGGTCCAGGTGCTGGGTGGGGGCGCGCAGGGTGTTGTGGCGCAGCCGGCCGCTGCCCTCGTAGAACCAGTCCTTGTACCAAGGGCTTGGGGCCCCCTTGGCCTCTTTCTCTTTGCTGCCCCACAGCGCCTTGCGGGCGGTGCGCAGGCTCAGTTCGGGGAGGACCACCTCGGAGCGTTCGGTGTCCAGGTTGCGGGTCTGGCTGGCGTTGAGGCTCAGGCTGTTGCCGCCGGCCCAGCGCTTGGAAAAGCTCAGGTTGGAGCGCAGGGTGCGGTTGAGCCGCTCCTGCAGGTCGTAGCTGTTGTTGCGGCCGAAATCCTTGTTGCTCTGAAAGGTGCCCGAGGCGCGCAGCGAGGCGGTGGGGCTCAGTTCCTGATTGTGGCGGATGCTGGTCCACCACTCCAACTGGCTGGAACTGCCCTGCTGCCGGTTTTCCAGGCGCGTCTCCACCGAGCCGTTCCAGCGATAGCGCCAGGCGTGGTTGAGCTGGGCGCGGGCCAGCCAGCCGGTGCGCTGGCGCAGATCAGCCGACAGGGTGAGATCCCAGTACTCGCTGGGGGCCAGATAATAGCCCAGGTTGCGCAGCTCCCACTCGCTCAGCGCCGAGCCGTAGCTGCGGGGCCGGCGGCCGAAACCAGGGGTGAGCACTCCGGACTGGCGATCCTGGCGCAGGGAGAAGACATAGAAGGGCACCCAGAAGAGCCGCCGCTCTTCGAGGCGGAAGTACACCGGGCGGGCGATGGCCATGTCGCCGACCAGCACTTTGATGCGCGGGCTGTAGAAATCGAAGTGAGCATGCTCCTGGTTGCAGGTGGTGTAGGTCCCCCGGCGCACCAGGAACTCCTTTTCTGACTTGGCCTGGATCTGCTGGCCGGCGTAGTAGCCCTTATCGTAGGCGATGCGGCCGGCCTGGATGGTGCCGGTGGTATCTTGTAGATCATAGAGGATGTGCCGGCCCTGGAGGATTTCGCCGCCGCGCTTGAGCACTGGCAGGCCAGACCAGTTTCCGGCACTGTCCTGCACGGCCCAGGCTTCGACCACCTCGCGCTGGCGCCAGTAGACGATACGCGCCGCCTCCAGTCGGGCGCTCTGGTGGACCACGCTGGCCCGACCCTCCAGTACGATGGAGTCGCCGGCGCTGTGGACCTGGTCGGCCTGATAGGAGAAACCCGACTCGGCGGGGGGGGTCAGGGTGGCCAGGGTGGCCTGGCGGGCCGCCTGGCTGGTATCTGGTTCGGCGGCCTGGGCCCGCAGGGGTAGCGCCAGCAGCAGGACCCACAGATATGAGGCCGCTGCCCTCATCAGCCGGAGGTCGGGCGGCGCTGGCGGAAAACTTCGTAGAGCACCAGGCCGGCGGCCACCGAGGCGTTGAAGGAGCCGATCTGGGCGCGGCCCATGGGGATCTGCACCACAAAGTCGCAGCCTTCGCGCACCAGCCGCCGCAGGCCGGCCCCTTCGCTGCCCACCACCAGACCGCAGGGGCCCTTGAAGTCCACTTCGGTGAAGCTGCGTTCGCCGTCGGGGGCCAGGCCGGTGATCCACAGGCCGGTTTCCTTGGCCAAGGCCAGGGCCCGGCCCAGGTTGTTCACCCGGCAGACCGGCAGGTGCTCGATGGCCCCGGCCGAAGCCCTGGCCGCCGCCCCGGTCAGCCCGGCAGCACCCCGCTCCTGGATCACCACCGCGTCGGCGCCCACCGCGTGGGCGCTGCGGATGATCGCCCCCAAATTGTGGGGGTCCTGGATGCCGTCGAGGAAGACCAGGAAGGCGGTGCGCAGGTCGAGGCCGATCAAGATCTCCTCGAAGGAGGCGTAGGCGCGGGCCGCCAGGTGGGCGATCACGCCCTGATGCTGGGGACCGGCTGCCCGGTCCAGGAGGGTGCGCTCCTGCACGTCGAAGGGAATGCCGGCCTGTTTGGCGAGGGCGAAGATCTCGTCGATGGCCGGGCCGTGACTGCCCTGGGCGATCACCAGGCGCTGACAGGGACGGCCGGCCTTGAGTGCTTCGAGGACGGGGTGACGGCCCCAGATCAATTCGGGTGCGGGAGTGGACTGGGTCAGGAAACAACCTCCTCTGCGGGGGAGTTCTCTGCCGACTGGGCTGGGGCTGCGAAGGTAAGGGGCCGGCGGCTTACACTTGAAAGTAAAGGACTTGGGTGGAATCGGGCAATCTGGTGCGGCTTTTGCTCAACGCTGATGGCAGTCCCGATTACCCGCGAGGAGAAGATATGGACAAGGCGATGCTCTTGAGTCAACTGGCCCTGGCTGTGGGCTTTCTGGTCTTCATCGTCCGCGCTCTGGGCGAACGGGTGCAGGAGTTGAGCGGGAGGAGCGTCTAGCGCCGATCTCCCTTTGGGCCTTTAAAGCCCTCCCCAAAATCGTACCCAGCCCGGCCCCAGTTGATCTGTTTGGGGTCCACCTGCTCGCGCAGCTTCTCAAGGGCTTCGCGCGCGGTCTGGTCGTCATTTTTCGCCGCCGGCAGCAAGAGCGCTGGGGGCGTTTTTGTTTTGGGTGGTGGCTTGGCTGCCGGCTTGGCGGCTGGTACCGGCTTTACTGGGGGGACTTTGGGTTTGGCCGATGCTGGCCCTGGCTTGGCTGGTGTCTGTTTCGGTTTGGCCTTGGGAGGCGGCACTGATTTGGGGGCCACGGGGTTGGCCAGCGGGGCGGGTAGGGACTTGCCTGCAAAGAAGAAGTCGGCGAATTCCAGCATCACCGCGGCTTTCTCCTCCGGGGTTACCAGGCCCAGACTGGCGATGGTCTGGTTGAGGCGCTCGATGGTGGGTAATTCCATGCTGGCCAGCAGCAGGCGGGCCCGCTCCTGGCCCAGGGCGATGAGGAAGACGGCCACCTTCTGCAGTTGGGTGAAGTGGTCGGCGGGCGAAGGCATAATCGTTCAGTTTTTCCCTCCCAGTTTATCCTGCCATTCCCCCAGTTTGAGCAGGGCCTGCAGCGGCGTGAGCCGGTCCAGGTCGAGTTGGCGCAGTTCGGCGACCACCGGTGATTGGGGGGCGGCAATGGCGAAGAGCGGCAGCTGCTCCTCGGCGGGGTTCCTGCGGGGGACCGATTCCTGCGGCTCCCCTCGTTCCAGGCGCGCCAGGATCTCTTTGGCCCGCCCCACCACCTGGGTAGGCATGCCGGCCATCTGCGCCACGTTGATGCCGTAGCTGCGGTCGCAGGGGCCGGGGGCCAGGCGGTGTAGGAAGACGACATGGCCGCCCTCCTCCCGCACCAGCACGTTGGCGTTTTTCAGGCGCACCAGCGGCCCCTCCAGCTTGGTCAGCTCGTGGTAGTGGGTGGCGAAGAGGGTGCGCGGCCGGGAGGGGCAGTCGTGCAGGAATTCGACAATGGCCCAGGCCAGGCTCAGCCCGTCGAAGGTGCTGGTGCCCCGTCCCAACTCGTCCATCAGAATCAGGCTGCGCTCGGTGGCGTTGTTGAGGATATTGGCCGCTTCGTTCATCTCCACCATGAAGGTGCTCTCGCCCCGAGCCAGGTTGTCGGCGGCCCCCACCCGGGTAAAGATGCGGTCCACCACGCCCAGGCGGGCGCGCCGGGCCGGCACAAAGCTGCCCAGCTGCGCCAGCAGCACGATGAGCCCCACCTGGCGGATGATGGTGCTCTTGCCGGCCATGTTGGGCCCGGTGATTAACAGGACTTGGGTCTGGGCGTCTAGGTAGAGGTCGTTGGGCACGAAGCGCCCTTCCTGGAGCCGGCGCTCGATTACCGGATGCCGGCCGCCCTCGATCTCGATGTCCGGCCCCTCGTCGATCTGGGGGCGGACATAGCGTTCGCGCTGGGCCACCTCGGCCAGGGAAACCAACACGTCGAGCTGGGCCAGGCTGCGGGCAATCTGCTGCACCCGGGCGGCCCAGCCGGCCACCTGGGTGCGCAGCTCCAGGAAAATCCGGGTTTCGATCTCGGCGATCTTTTCCTCGGCGCCCAGTACCTTGGCCTCCCATTCCTTCAATTCCGGGGTGAGATAGCGCTCGGCATTGACCAGGGTCTGCTTGCGGATGTAGTCGTCGGGCACCTTGTCGTGGTTGGCCTTGCTCACCTCCAGGTAATAGCCGAAGACCTGGTTGAAGCCCACCTTGAGTGAGGCGATGCCGGTGCGCGCCCGTTCCTGCACCTGCAGCTGGGCGATCCACTCCTTGCCCCCGGCGCTGGCCTGGCGCAACTCGTCCAGCTCGGCGTCGCAGCCCGAGCGCACCATGCCGCCTTCGGTGAGGGTGGCCGGCGGGTCGTCGACCAGGGTGCGGCGGATCAGTTCGACCAGCTCGTCGACCACCGGCAGGCCGACGGCGGCCAATTCTTGCAAGAGCGGGGCCGCCAAGGCTCCGGCCTGCTGGCGCAGGCTTGGCACCTGCCCCAGGGAACGGCCCAGGCCCACCAGGTCGCGGGCATTGGCCCGCTGGCAGCAGATACGCGCCACCATCCGCTCCAGGTCCCCCACCTGGCCCAGGGTTTCCTGCAGCCGGGCGTGGGGACCGCGTTCACCCAGCAACACCTCCACCGTGTCCAGGCGTCGGGTGATAGCCGCCGGATCGCGCAGCGGGGCGACCACCCACTGGCGCAGCAGGCGGGCGCCCATGGGGGTGCGGGTGTCGTCGAGCACCTCGACCAACGAGCCCTGTTCGGCGCCGTCCTGTTGGTTGGCCAGCAATTCCAGATTTCGGCGGGCAGTGGCGTCGAGGTAGAGGCAGTTTTCGCGCCGCTGTCGGGTGAGCCGGTTGAGGTGTTCCACGGCCCCGCGCTGGGTGTCGCGCAGATAGTGGAGGGCGGCGCCCCCGGCGCAGACCCCCTGGTGCAGATCCTCGCAGTCGAAACCCTTGAGGGAGTGGACGTGTAATTGTTCGGCCAGGGTCTCGTACGCCTGGCGATACTCGAACTGCCAGTCCTCGATCCGGCTCTGCGATGCGCGCGGCAGCACTTGGCGCAGGGTGTCCACCCAGTGCGGGTCGGCCGCTTCGCTCAGCAGCAATTCGGCTGGGGCCAGGCGCTCCAATTCGTCGGCCAGCTCTTCCAGGGGCAACTCGTCGAGGAGAAAATCGCCGGTGGACAGATCGACGCTGGCCAGGCCCGCCCGGCCCTGGCCGGCACAGAGGCATACCAGGAAATTGTTGCGCTGCTGGTCGAGCATGGAATCGGCCAGGGCGGTGCCTGGGGAGATCACCTGTACTACATCGCGTTTGACGACCCCCTTGGCTTTTCTGGGGTCCTCGACCTGCTCGCAGATGGCCACCTTGCGGCCCAGGCGCAGCAGCTTGGCCACGTACGCCTCCACCGCATGGTGGGGCACGCCGGCCAGGGGCACCTCGCCGGTGGTCTTGCCGTGATTGCGGGCGGTGAGGGTGATACCGAGCAGGCGGGACATCTCGCGGGCGTCCTCGAAGAAGGTCTCGTAGAAATCGCCCATACGAAAGAGGAGAATGGCGTCCCGGTGCTGGCGCTTGAAATGGTGGTACTGCGCCATCGCCGGGGTGAGCTTTTCCTCTCCGTTCTCAGCCATACGCGCCGCGATCCAAAAAGCCCAAGAGCCGGTGCCGCCGAGGGTCGGCGTCGGCGTACAGGTGTTCGGGCATGACGTAGTTCATAAAAGGGAAATACTTGTGGCCGATCATGCGGCGGCCGTAGGTGATCTGGGTGATGTAGCGGGTGCGCTGGCTGGTGTTGGGCCCGCCCCGGTGCCAGACCTGGTTGTTGAACATCACCACGCTGCCGGCCTTGCCCAGGTTGTAGAGGACTTTTTTCTCCCAGGGGGTTCCCGCCAGCGAAGGGGGGCAGGGGGCGCCGTACAGATGGGAACCGGGGATGGCCTCGGTGCCCCCGTGGGCGATCTCGTCCACATCGGTCAGGTAGTAATTGCAGGTGAAGAAGAGTACCGGCAAGCGCACGTTGGTGGGGGGTTCGCCATGGGTGACCAGGTAGTGGGGGGCGTCGTCCTGGTGCCAGGTGGACAGCCCGCCGCCGGGCCGGGTGACAAAGGAGTTGTTGTGGATGACGTGGCAGTTGGGGGCCACTATGGCCTCGGCGAGGCTGACGATGGGCTCCACGTCAAAGAGGCGCAGATTTGCCGGGCTGTGTACGAACGCGCGGTGTACCAGCTCGATGGCGGTGCCCTTTGAGTTGAGACCTTCGGGGTTGTCGCGCAAGAGCCGGTCCAAGTCGGCGCGCAATTCAGCGCACCAGTCGGGGGGCAACACGTCTTGTATGAACATATAGCCGTCGCGGTTGAACTGCTCGGCCCAAGTCTGCAGTTGTTCAGGGCTGGCCTTTTGGCCGGCCAAGGGGGTGGGTGTTGTTGCAGTCATCGCTGGAAAATCCTCCTCGGCATTTGGACTAGCGGGCTAGACTATAGAGAAAGGGGACGATCCCATCAACAGCGAAGAAAAGCGAAGAGCCAGGAATCCGGGGACTCCTGGCTCTTCTCATCTTTTAGGGGGGCAGGGCTTACTTCCGGCCCAGGTTGTCTCCCCAGCTTTCCATCTCCTCGTCCTGGTCGGCAACCACCTCGCCGATGGTGACCGTCTGGATGGGATGGCTGGCCTGGTAGGCGTCTACCTCGGCCTGGTCCTTGTCGCGCAGGTAGTCGATGACGCTGAGCACGATCTTCTTCTGCCCCTCGTCGAACTCGATCACCTTGAGCGGCAGTTCCTGACCTAGATCGAAGCCCTGGCGCGGGGTCTGGAGGTTGTCGATGCCCAACTGCGAGAGGGGCACAAAGCCGTCCACATCGCCGGCCAGCGAGACCACCACGCCGCGCTCCAGCACCCGGGAGATGGTGCCCTGGGTAGAGGTGCCCACCGCGTACTGGTTGATGAACTTGGGCCAGGGGTTGTCGCAGGCCAGCTTGTGACTCAGCGAGATGCGCCGGCGCTTCTTGTCGATCTCGGTGACCATTACCGGGATCACATCGCCCTTCTTAAACAGTTCGTTGGCCTGGCGGATGCGCCGGGTCCACGACATGTCGGAGATGTGGACCAGGCCGTCGATGCCCTCCTCGATCTCGACAAAAGCGCCGAAATTGGTCAGGCTCTTGACCTTGCCTTCCAGGCGGGTGTTCATCGGGTATTTGTTGTCCAAGCTCTCCCAGGGATCGGGGTCGGTTTGTTTCATACCCAGGGAGATCTTCTGGCTCTCCTTGTCGAGCTTGAGCACCATCACTTCGACACTGTCGCCGATGTTGACCAGCTTGGAGGGGTGGCGGATGTGCTGGGTCCAGGACATCTCGGAGATGTGGACCAAGCCCTCGATGCCCTCTTCCAGCTCCACGAAGGCGCCGTAGTCGGTGATGCTGACCACCTTGCCCTTGGTCTGGGTGCCTTCGGGGTAGCGCTGATCGATTTGTTCCCAGGGATGGGTGGTGAGCTGCTTGAGGCCCAGGGAGATGCGCTCGCGCTCGCGGTCGTAGTTGAGCACCTTGACCTTGATGCGGTCGCCGATGTTGACCAGCTCGGAGGGATGGTTGACCCGGCCCCAGGACATGTCGGTGATGTGTAAGAGGCCGTCCACCCCGCCCAGATCGATGAAGGCGCCGAAGTCGGTGATGTTCTTGACGACGCCCTCGCGGACCTGCCCTTCCTCCAACTCCTTGATGATCTGCGAGCGCATGCGTTCGCGCTCGGCTTCGAGCACGGCGCGGCGCGAGACGACGATGTTGCGGCGTGCCTTGTTGAGCTTGATGATACGAAAGGGGAATTCCTGGCCGATGAACTGGTCGAAATTCTTGACCTGGCGGATATCGATCTGCGATCCGGGCAGGAAGGCTTCGACGCCAAAGAGGTCGACGACGATGCCGCCCTTGATGCGCCGCACCAGCCGGCCGCTGACGGTGTTGCCGGTGTCGTGGGCCTCCTTGATGCGGTCCCAGACCCGCATGAAGTCGGCCTTCTGCTTGGATAACACCACCCGGCCGTCCTGGTCTTCGACATTTTCTAAGAAAACCTCGATCTCGTTACCCAGCTGAATGCCCTCGGGCATGTCGCCGAATTCCTTGAGGGGAATGGCGCCCTCGGACTTGAAGCCGATGTCCACCAGCACTTCGGTCAGGGTCACAGCCACCACCCGGCCCTTGACGATCTGGCCCTCGGCGATGCCCGTGAAGCTCTGGTCGTACAGCGCCATGAAATCCTGCATCTGCTCTTCGGAGTATTCGGGAACCTCCAGCTCGGTGGCGCTGATCTGTCCGTATTTCGGTTTTTCTTCGGGGGTAAGGATCTGTTCCGTCATTTCGGTGTGTTCCTCAGATGGTTCTCAACTGTTCAACTGCGGTTGAGAGGATGAAAAACGACCCGGAGTTTCCGGTCGGGCTGCGTCTCAGCCCGGTTTGGCGCGGTGAAACGGCTGTTGACCTACTGCTGGTTAAGTCACTCCATCAGGCGCCGGCCCGGCGAGCCAGGGCGGCGAGGTGTGCTACCTGTTCTTCGATGCTCAGGGCGGTGGTGTCCACTTCCAGTACCCCGGTGGGGCTGCTGGCTCCATAGTCGCGCTCCAAGTCCTGTTGGTCGCGCCGGCGGATATCGGCGCCCACCTGCTCCAGGGAGATGGCCAAGCCCTTGGTGCGCAATTCGCTAAAACGCCGGCGGGCCCGCTCTTCGAGGTCGGCCACCAGGCGAATCTTCAATTCCGCCTGCGGAAAAACCGCGCTGGCCATGTCGCGCCCTTCGGCCACCACGCTGCCGGCCGCCCCCAGGCGCTGCTGCTGCCCGACCATGGCGCGGCGCACCAGGGGCAGGTCGGCGTAGGCGCCCACCGCGCGGCTGATCTCGGGCTGGCGGATGGCTTCGCTCACATCCTCGCCGTCGAGCAGTACCCGGCCCTCGGGTTCCAGGTCGATGCGCAGCCGGCTCAGCAGGGCCTCGAGGGCCGCGTCGGCCACCGGCGCCACCTGGGCCCGCTGCGCGGCCAGAGTCAGGGCCCGGTACATGGCCCCGGTGTCGAGGTGGCGGTAACCCAGTTGGCGGGCCAGCAGGCGCGCGGTGGTGCTTTTACCGGCGCTGACCACCCCATCGATGGCGATGACAATGCCCCGTCCCATCAGGGCGCTCCCCCCAGGCCGGCGCGGGTCCGCAGGGCGCGCACTTCTTCCGGCGTCAGCCGACGCCACTGCCCCGGCTTGAGGCCACTCACCCCCAGGCCGGCAAAGGTGATGCGCTTGAGGCGTTTGACCGGATGCCCCACCGCCGAACACATACGCCGCACCTGTCTTTTGCGGCCCTCATGGATGCTGATCTCCAGCCGCGCCTCGTGTTCGTCGCCCCCGCGCAGCCGCACCTGGGCCGGGGAGGTGGGGCCGTCGTCCAGTTCCACACCCTTGCGCAGGGCCAGCAGGTCGGTGGCATCTGGTTTGCCGGCCACCAGGGCTTCGTAGCGTTTCTCGACCTGGCGGCTGGGATGGAGCAGGCGAAAGGCCAGGTCGCCGTCGTCGGTCAGCAGCAACACCCCGGTGGTATCTTGGTCCAGGCGGCCCACCGCCACCGTCCCGGGGCGCAGCACGTCGATCTGGTCGAAGACCGTGGGGCGGCCATGGGTGTCGTGGCGGGTAACCAGGCAGCCGTGCGGCTTGTAGAGCAAAATGTATTCAAAGCCTGTGGGCAGGCACACCCGCCGGCCCCCCACTTCCACCCGGTCCTCGTCGACGGCAACAGTGCATCCCAGCTCGGCCACGACTTCGCCGTTAACCCGCACGGCCCCGGCGAGGATCAGGTCATCACTCTTGCGCCGCGAGGCCACCCCGGACCGGGCCAGGAAGCGGTTGAGGCGCATCCGCCCGTCCTGGGTTTCGGCTTCAGGCGTGTGGGGACGCTTCTTCTGGGGCGGGACGTGTTTCATCTTCTGCTTTCGGCGCCGCAGGAGTGTCGGGCTGTATTTCCGCCTCAGGGGTGGCCAGGATCTCGTCGACCGTCAGGGTGGCCCGGGTTTCCTCGCCGCCGGCAGCCAGCTCTCTGGCGTGGGCCAGTTCTTCGCCGGCGGCCAGCAGTTCTTGGAGTTCCTTGGGTTTGGGCAGGTCGGCCAGGCTCCTGAGACCAAAATGGATCAAGAATTCCTTGGTGGTGCCGAAGAGCATGGGTTTGCCCACCGCCTCCGAACGGCCGGTCAGGCGGATCATGTTCAGTTCCATCAGGGTGTGCAGGACGCCGCCGGAATTGACCCCGCGCACGGTGTCCAGTTCGGCGCGGGTGATGGGCTGCTTGAAGGCGACGATAGCCAGGGTCTCCAGGGCCGCCTGGGAGAGCCGCACCGGGTTGCGGTCGTGAAACTTGCGCAGCCAGGCACCGTACTCCTGGCGGGTGGCCAGCTGGAAACCGCCGGCCACTTCGGTGACCGTGAAGGCATTGCCGTTGGCTTCGTATTGGGCCTTGAGGGCGTCGATGGCCTCGCGTAGGTGACGGCCGTTGAGGCCGTCGAAGAGGGCCAGCAACCGCCCCGGGGTGACCGGGGCGTCGGCGCTGACCAGGACCGCCTCGATGATCAGGCGGAGGTTTTCGGGGGCCAGCCGCTCTTCCTCGGTGTCGCTTGCTTCGCTCAAGGGACCTCTTCCAGGGCGTTTGATTCAAGGCTTTCTTCGGGCAGGGCCATGCCAGTCTGCCGCCGCTCGATCCAGATCTCCTCGAAGGGCTGGGCCTGCTGCACGTGGATACGCTGCTGCCGCAAGAGCTCGAGCAGAGCCATAAAGGTGGCCACCAGGGTGGTCCTGCCCTGCCCGTGGACCAGATCGAAAAAACGCAACCGCTCCTGCTGCTCAAGCAATTCGAGCACCTGGGCGATGCAGGCCTCCACCGAGACCCGGGCCTCGACGATGCGGTGGATCGTCTCGGCGGGGACCTGGCTGACGAGGTATTGGTAGGCCTTGAGCAGGTCGAAGAGGGAGACCGGATGCAGGTCGACGCCCGCTTCGCCTTCGCCTAGCCCGGACTGGCGCAGGAAGATGTCGTGCCTGGCTGCCCGCTGGTCGTCGAGCCACTCGGAAACTTCCTTGAACTGCTGGTACTCGAGCAGGTGGCGCACCAGGTCGGCGCGCGGGTCGAAGCCCTCCTCCTCGGCGGGCATCTCCTCGCGCGGCAGCAGCATTTGCACCTTGATGCGCATCAAGGTGGCGGCCATCAGGATGAAACCGCCGGCCTGTTCCAGGTCGAGGTGATGGAGCTGCTCGAGGAAGGCCAGGTACTGGGCGGTGATGCGGGCCACCGGGATGTCGTAGATGTCGAGCTCGTCTTTGTGGATCAGGTAGAGCAGGAGGTCGAGGGGGCCTTCGAAAACCTCTAGTTTGACCCCGTAGACGCTGCTGTCCAGGACGCGCTCTTCGTCTCCCACTGCCTCCATAGACCTCAATCGACGAACAAATAGGGCTTCCAGCGGTGATCGCTGATGCCGATGAAGTTGCGGATGAAGCTCACATTGTTTGGCCGCTTGGGCTGGCGCCGCAGCGCCAGACCCGCCTGCTCGGGGCGCTGGTCCCCCTTTCTGGCATTACAGGAGACACAGGCGCAGACCAGGTTTTCCCAGCTCTCCGGGCCGCCCAGCTTGCGCGGCACGATGTGGTCCAGGGTCATCTTCTTGTCCTTGGACCCACAGTACTGGCATTCGTGGTTGTCCCGCTTGAGGATGTTGCGCTTGGACAGCACCACGCGGCGTCGCGGGGAGTGGATATAGCGTTCTAGGCGCACCACACTGGGGATGGGAAAGGCGCGGGAAACCGCCCGCACCACGCCCTCGCCTAACTCAACGGGGTGCGCCTTGCCGCGAAAGATCAGCACCAAGGCCCGGCGCACGCTGCACACACTCAGCGGCTCATAGTTCTGGTTAAGCACCAGGACATTCTTGCTCCACAAGACGACAGCTCCTCATCGAATGAAAAAGGGGCAGGCGACGTCCTAGGGAAGGGCCAAATGGAACAACTATATTATGGAACCTTAGGGGGTTAAGTCAAGATGGGGTAGTTGGGGGCGGGGTTCACAGACCGGCGATCAGGCCGGCATAGTCGCTGGGGCTCAGGAGTTGGGACAGTTCCTTGGGGTCGGCCAGATGGATCTTGATCAGCCAGCCGGCACCGTAGGGCTCGGAGTTGATCACCTCGGCGCCCTCCTGGACGACGACGTTGATCTCCACCACCTTGCCGGAGACCGGGGCGTAGACCTCGGCCACGGTTTTGACCGCCTCGATGGTGCCGAAGATCTGGCCTTTTTCTAGCTGCTGGCCCACCTCGGGTAATTCCACGAAGACGATATCGCCCAGTTGGGATTGGGCGTAGTCGGTGATGCCGACGGTCCCGGTTTCGCCGTCCAGGTCCAGCCATTCGTGGTTTTCGGAGTACTTGAGCTCTTCCGGGATTTCGTTGTTTGTGGCCATGAGTTTTTCTCCTTTCGCGGGCCGATGCTCTTCAGGCCAGTACCAGTGGGGTGCGCCCCACGTATTCGGTGTCGAACTCGCCGGCGATGAACCCGGGGTCTTGTAGTAAAGCGCGGTGAAAGGGCAGCGTGGTGGACACCCCTTCGATGGTGAACTCCCGCAGCACCCGCCGCATGCGGGCCAGGCTTTCCTCGCGGTTGTTGCCGTAGGCGATCACCTTGGCCAGCAGTGAATCGTAATAGGGGGGCACCTGGTAACCCTGGTAGATGTGGCTGTCGATGCGCACCCCCGGACCGCCGGGCAAGTGCAGGGCCGAGAGGGTGCCGGCCGAGGGCATAAAATTGCGGGCCGGGTCCTCGGCGTTGATCCGGCATTCGATGGCGTGGCCCCGGGGGCAAATGTCTTCCTGCTTCCAGGGCAGGGGCTCGCCGGTGGCCACCCGGATCTGGGCCTTGACCAGGTCGATGCCGGTGACCATTTCGGTGACCGGATGCTCCACTTGGATGCGGGTATTCATTTCGATGAAGAAGAAGCGGTGCTGGGCATCGACCAGGAACTCGACGGTGCCGGCGCTGTGATAGCCCACACTGCGGGCCCCGGCCAGGGCCGCCTCACCCAGGCGCCGGCGCAGGTCTTCGTCGACGATAGGCGAAGGACTTTCCTCGACCAGCTTCTGGTGCCGCCGCTGGATGGAGCATTCGCGCTCCCCCAGATGGAGCAGGTTGCCGTGTTCGTCGCCCAGGACCTGGATCTCGATGTGGCGGGCCCGTTCCACTGAGTGTTCCATGTACAGTACATCGCTGTTGAAGGCGCTGCGCGCCTCCAGGCGGGCCATGTTCCAGGCCTCCTCCAACTCTTCAAGGGAGCGCACCACCCGCATGCCGCGCCCGCCGCCGCCAGCGGCGGCCTTGAGGCGCAGGGGAAAGCCCACTTCGGCGGACAGCTCCCTGGCCTGGGCCAGCGATTGCAGTTCGCCCTCGCTGCCGGGAATCACCGGCACCCCGGCCTGGGCGACGCTCTGGCGGGCTACGGCCTTGTCGCCCATCTTGCGGATGGCCTCCACCGGCGGTCCGATGAACTTGATGCCGCAGGTCTGGCACAGCTCAGCGAAATCGGCGTTTTCGGCCAGCGGCCCGTACCCGGGGTGGATGGCGTCGGCGTTGGTCAGCTCGGCGGCGCTGATGATGTTGGCGAAATTGCGGTAGCTGGCCTCGCCGGCGGGCGGTCCGATACACACGTCCTCGTCGGCCAGGCGCACGTGCATGGAGTTGGTGTCGGCCTCGGAGTGTACGGCCACCGTTTCGATGCCCATTTCCTGGCAGGCGCGGATGACGCGCAGGGCGATTTCACCGCGGTCGGCGACGAGGATTTTGGCGAACAAGGTGTCTTCCCCTCTCAGGCAGGGCGGATTTTCATCAGGGGCTGGTTGTACTCCACCGGCTCGCCGGCACCCACCAGGATCGCGGCGACCTCGCCGGCCAGATCGGCTTCGATCTCGTTCATGATCTTCATTGCCTCGATGAGGCAGATGGTCTGGCCCGGCTTGATCCGCTCCCCTTCGCGGACAAAGGGCTCGGCTTCGGGGGAGGGGGAGCGGTAGAAGGTGCCGACCATGGGGGCGAGGACCGTGTACAGGCCGTCACTGGCCGGGGCCGCGGAGGCCGACGTCGCCGGGTCCCCGGCCGAGGCGAGGGGCTGGGGCAGCGGGCGGATGCCCTCGGGTTCGGCGACCTGGCCCACCGAACGCCGCCGGCTGAGGCGGATGCGGATGCCATGCCAGAAACTGTGCTGGATCTCAAGCTCTTCTGCCTCGCCGCTCTTGAACAGCTCCAGCAGTTCCTTGAATGTAGCTTTGTCCACTCTCGGCTCCTTGGGCCAGCGGGCCCCGCGGGGGTCAGACGCGTTCCACGTAATCGCCGGTGCGGGTGTCGATCCTGAGCACGTCGCCCTGATTGATGAAGAGCGGGACATTGACCACGGCACCGGTTTCCAGCGTGGCGGGTTTGACCGCGCCGGTGGCGGTGTCGCCCCTCATGCCCGGGTCGGTTTGGCTTACTTTTAATTCGACGAACTTGGGCAGCTCGACACCGATGGGTTTTTCTAGGGCGATGAGCACGTAGGTCATCTCGTTTTCCTTGAGGAACCCGGCGCCCTCACCCACCAGGCTGGAGGGGATGGCGAGCTGTTCGTAGGTCTCGGTGTCCATGAAGTGGAAGGTTGCGCCCTCGGCATAGAGGTACTGCATCTGGCGCTTTTCCAGGCGCACTTCTTCCATCTTGTCGCCCGAGCGAAAGGTGCGGTCTAGCACCGCCCCAGTCGTGACGTTTTTCAGTTTGGTGCGCACGAAGGCGCTGCCCTTGCCCGGCTTCACATGCTGGAACTCCACAATGGAGACCAGGGCGTTGTCGAGCAGCATGGTGAAGCCGTTCCTGAAATCTGAGGTGTCTGCCATTTTAGCACTACTCTCCTAATTGGTCTCAACTGGCCTTGCGCCCCTGCTGAAGTTCGGCGATGCGGCGCTTGATTTCCTCGTTGTCGGGATCCTGATCGAGGATTTTTCTGTAGGTCTCCACGGCCCGGTCGACAAAACCCTGGCTGGAATAGATCTGGGCCAGGGTGACGGTGGCGATCCGCCCCTCGGGGTCACTGCTATCTAACGGTAGCAGCCCGCCCTGGGGGATGGCGGGAGGTTGGCTGGCCAGTTCTTGCTGCTGCTGGTTTTCGATTTCCTGAAAGAGGCGGATCAGCTCCCCATCGTCGGCGCGGCGCTGCCTGAGTGCCTCGGGCTGTACCGGGGGTGGGGGCGTCTGGACTTTCTCCTCGGCGGGTGGTGGGGGCGGCGTCTCCGCCAGGGCCGGGGGAAAAGCCACCTCGGGCTGAGGTGGGGCCGCCGGCAAGGGGGCGGGGGGCGCGGGCGCGCCGATCAGGTCGTCGAGCCGCAGTTCGGCGGCGGATTCTCCGGGGGGCAGGGCGAGGTTGGACGGGAGGTCTATACCCGAGGAAAGGGTGGAAAAGAGTCCTTCTTCGAGTGTTTCGTCCGCCGGCTCGATGGCGAAGGGCGAGGTGTCGGGTGCCGCTAGCGAGAAAAGCCCCTCTTCCTGGATAACTAAGGATTCTGGCGCTGGTTCCTGCTGGGCGCTGGGTTCCGGCTCAGCGATGGATGGTGGTTCCGGTCCAGCTGCCAGGGGGGAATCCCCGGCCATCAGCGCGGCACCCAGGGCGAAGAGATCCTCGTCAAGGGCCGGTGCCGGTTGGCGCGGTGGCGCTGCGATGGGTTCTGGTTCTGGCTCCGGCGGGGCAATCGGTTCGGGTAGCGCGGCGACCGGTTCGGCGAAGAGGTCGCCGCGCCGGAAAAGGGCTTCGAGCCGGTCTTCCATGGGCAAATCGAGGGTCTCGGCGGCGGCGGGGGCCGTCGTCGGGATGGCAGGCCGTTCAGCGGCCCTGATCTCCCGTTCGGCCATCGCCTCCTCGCTGCGCTTGAGCAGGTCTTCGAGACTCTCTTCCTCAAGAGGGCCATAGGTGGCGCTGAATTCTTCCTGATTTTCCGGGGCTGGTTCCTCGGTGGCCGCCGGCGCTTCGGCGTGGGGGGTATGGATGACACCAAAGGGCTCGTCCGCTCCTTCGTCTGCGGCAGGCGGCGGGGCAATTTTCTGGAGCACCATCGGCACTGGCGCGGAGGTCAGCGGCACGTCGGGAAGTTCAGTTGTGTTTGGTGCGGTCGTCGATTCCACCCGCACTACATAGGTGAGCCGGTCCACCTGCTCGGCCAATTTGTCGCTGAGCGGATCGAAGCGGGCGGCCTGCTGCAGGCTCTTAAGGGCCAGGGTGGCGATGCCCAGGTCCTGATAGATCTTGGAGAGGCGCATGAAACCAGCCGGATTTTCTGGATCTAGTCGCAGGGCCTGATCGGTGGCGCTGCGGGCTTCCTCCAACTGCCCCTGGGCTTCGTAGCATTTTCCTAGGATTATATACCCGGTCGGGTAATGGGGAAAACGCCGGCAACCCTCCTGGCACAGCGCTAGCGCCCGCTCCACTTTGCCCCGGCGCAGGTACAGATCGGCCAGACGCGCGAAGAGCGGCGACTGCGGGTGTTGGCGGTAGAGTTTTTCTACTTTTCCCAATTCGTCAAACATAACTTTGGGGGCTGAAACGAGCAGGTGAGGCGAGCGGTTATTTTACACCACAGGAGGGGGAATTGTCAAGGGAGCGGAGACTCGGGCGGCGGGCGCGTGTTCGGCGGGCATGCCTCCCTTGACAAGGGCGCGCGCTTCCGCTACTTTCTTCCCTCTGAAAATCGCGCCTATAGCTCAGTTGGTAGAGCAGCTGACTCTTAATCAGCGGGTCCTAGGTTCGAGTCCTAGTGGGCGCACCAAATGCAACTGAAGCAGATAAAGCACTTGCCGAGATGGGTTGCACCTTCCAGGCAGGTGCTTTTTTTATGCCTGCTCCTGCTTGGTGTCCACCTGGTGACTAC
>CAMAVQ010000010.1 GCA_945861755.1 Gemmatimonas phototrophica | reverse complement strand
CCTGGCCAATCCGCTCTACTCCAAGATCCGCACCAGTCTGGAAACCCTCGGCATCATCACCACCATGAGCCAAAATGCCACTGAGGCGTTTTTCAAGCCCCTGATCCGCGAACATGTGCTTTCGGGCCTCGGTGCCGAGAACGACCTGGAGGGTTTGACCCCCGAGGAGCGGGCCGAGAGCATCGAGAAACGCCTGGAGGCGGTAAACAAGTTTCCCTCCCTGCCCGAGACCCAGCAGAAGGTGGCGGCGCTGGACGACATGGACAACCCCAAGAAGTGGGGGGAGGCCATCAACCCAGACGTTCTGACCCGCACGGTGATCCTGCGCATCCTCAACAGCGCCTACTACGGCTTTCGCTCGCGGGTCACCACCATCGACCAGGCGGTGCAGCTGGCCAGCGCGCGGACCGTGCGCGAGATTGTGCTGGCCTGTCAGATCCGCCAGCTCTTCGAGAAGACCGCCGAGAAGAGCATCGACGGCTTCTGGCGCCATTCGCTGGCGGTGGGTTTCTTCGCCAAGCTCTTCACCCTGCCGGCCGATCCGGAGGAGCAGAGCACCCCCCAGCGGGTGGAGTTCAACCGCTACCGCTTCGACGAGGAACAGATCAAGGTCTTGCAGGAGGCGCGGCTCTGGGACAAACTGAAGCTGGAGCCCAAGGAAGACCCCTTCACCTGCGGCATGTTGCACGACATTGGCATCATCACCATGATCATGTGCCTGGAAGAGTCGATGGAACTGATCGTCGCCCTCATCAACGCCGAGGTCAAAGAGGCTCAGGACGAGGGCAAGCTCTGGGCCCATGCCCTGCCGGACTTGGAGCACATCCTGATGGGGGACATCGACCACCAGATCATCGGTTACCGGCTGGCCAAGAAATGGGAGATGGATGACAAGACCTGCCAGGTGGTCGGCGGCCACCACTCGGTGCAGGCCCGCGACCCCAATCTTTCCAAGGCCGTGGCCCTGGCCGACCTGGCCGCCTACGCCCTCTTCCCCTATCCGGCCACCGACCTCCAGGACCCCTTGTGCCGGATCTTCGTACGGGTAGCCGAGATTGCCAAGAAGAAACCGGGCAGAACCCAGCAGGATTCGATCCGCAACGCCTTCCACAGCCCGGAGGTCTTCACTGAATTGGCGGATGTACTCCAGCGCCTCAACGCCCCCACCTGGCTGAACGACATCGTCGATTTCAAGGACTTCTTCGCGCTCTGCTACATGCTGGGCCCCAAGATGCGGGCCACCACGGTCGGTTTCCTGCAGCAGACCGCCGTCAGCTAGACCGCCATCAGCCCCCAGCGCCGCCGCCCGCGGCGCGGAGCAAACTCGTGTCACTCTGCGGATTCCCACTCAGATTAGTCGCCCGCCACTTTCCCCAGCACGGCCTTTGGCAGGCCCGGCGGGGACCAGGACGTCCTTTAGCTGCGGGCAGGTACCAATGCGGCGGCCCCTCCTTTTCCCATTTCCAACTCCATCTCGAACCCGGTGCCAGCGTCCAGTGCCAGCTCAGCAGCCTGATGGCCGCCCAGGCCCTGCACCTGGTCCTCAAGCGCTTCGAGACCCTCGAGCCAGTCGGCGCCCTGCTCGCCTGGCTGAATGGGCGCCAGATACCAATACGCCTCGTGGAAAACCACGACCTGCTGCTCGACCTGGATGGATCAACCATATTGCTGGCCGGCGACGTGGCCGGCGCGCTGGGCATGGTGCTGGACGAGGGCAAGGGCGGGGTACAGCCCCCCGAGCTCTTACACGGCTTTGAGCTGCTGCTGGCCCTGGGCCAGTACCATCTCTTTCAGCGCCTGCGGGGCTGTTCGCAGCGGGCTGCCCTCCACCATACCCTCGCCCTGTACCGGGCATTTCCCCCTGCCGAGCAGGCCCGCCTCCATCAACTGCTCGAAAGCAACGTGCTCGACAGCGGCAAGCTCTTTTCCCTTTTCCTGCAGCGGAGCACCTCCTGTCTTGGCGGGCAGCCCACGCGACACTGGGAAGATGAACAGATTACCTGGCTCCTGGGCCAGGATCTGGTTGACCTGCCTTACAACCGCCAGGCCGCCGCCGACCTCCTGCAGCGCCCCCTGGACCCCGACGAGAAACGCTTCCTGCTCTACACCCTGTTGCGCGATTACAACCGCGAGCTGGAACAAGGCAATATCTCCCGCCTGGCCGCCCGGACCCGCCAGGATGGACAGCAGCTCATTTTCGGCCGCATGAGCCGCGCCTTCCACAACCAGGCCACCCTCTTCGCCGATGCGGTGCTCTTGCAGCCGGTGCCCGCCTGGAACGACCTGGGGCCCCGGCTGGCCGCAGCGATGGCAGGCAGCCCTATACTCCAGCCCTTTGTCGAGGAGTTGCGCCTGCTGCTGGAAAGCGGCGCCGAGGTGGCGCTGACCCAGGCCGAAGGAGCCTGCGAGCGCTTTGAGGAGGCCGTGCTCGAAGAGCAGAAACAGGTCCTGCTCGAACGCTGCCGGCTGGCCCGCCAGCAGATCGAGGACCACGGCGACGAACTGGCCGGCGACCAACTGCCCGCCTTGGTGACGGCCCCGCTGACCGGGGCCACCCAGCAGCGACTAGAGCTGGTCCAGGACCTGCGCCGGGCCCTGTTGGCTGCCCCCCGCCGGCGCGCCGCCTATGTGGTCATCAGCCAGCGCCCCTCGCCCACCGGCTCTCACCTGCTGGTCAAGATCAACGAGTTCGAGGAACCGTACCTGGGCAAATCCGAGAACCTGCGCAAGCTGGCCCGCCTGGCCGGCGACCATCTGTACAGCAGTCCGGACTACCGCTGGCTGCGGGTGGCCGACCACTGGATCGAGGCCATTCCCCTCTTCATCAAGGAGGAGGTGCGGCTGGTCGAGGGCCGCGAGAGCACCCGCACCGTGGTGGACATCGCCGGCATGGAGGAGTCCTTCCGCGAGGAGATGGCCGATCTTTGGGCCCAGAATCTGGCGCTGGTGCTGGACAGCGAGTTCCTGGCCCTGGCCCGGGAAGTGACGGGCGGCGAGACCTCGTCCTCAGCAGACGAAGCCGCCCTAGGGGCCATCGTGGATCACCTGTACCGCCAGCAACTGGAACCCATCCGCAATCTGATCGAGAGCGAGGAACTACCGCCCTACGAAGCCCTTTGCCAGGTCCTGCTGGAACCGCGTCATGCGCTGATTACCCGCGCCACTATGTTGCGGCAACAAGGCCATTCCTGGGCAATAGCAGCCCGCCAGGCCCTGGAAGAGGAAGGCCTGGCCGCGGATTTCGCCCGCACCGCGGAACGGCTCCTGCCCCAGGCCCTGCGGCCCCGCCGCCCCCTGCCCACCCTGCACGTGCTCACCACCCAATCGGCCGGCATGACCGAGGGCTATATCCGCACCTGGCTCGAAGAATCGATGGCCCTGTACAACGCGGTGGAGGCCCAGCATCTGCACCCCGAGGTGCGGGCCCGCCAGGATGCCTATCTGGCCCGGATTGGCGAACTGAGCGAGCAGGTGATCCGCGAATTGGGGATCTGGGTGGAGGTCGAGGAGACCTGCGCCCGTGAACAGGTCTCCACAGCCGCAGCAGTGCAGCGGGTGATGGGCCGCAACCCCCAGGTCCAAGAGGAACTGTCCTGCCTGGGCGCCCTGCGCGAGTACGAGGAAAAGCAGCAACCAGGGGCCGCCCCCGTGCGCGAGCCGGCCGCCGTCGAGGTCTGTCTGCGCGACAAAGTGACCCAGCTGCAGGCAGTCGCCCTGGCCCGGGTAGCCCAGCGCAACGGCAAGGCCTTGCAGCAGGAGGCCAACCGCTATCGTCTGGATCATCCCCAGTCCACCGCCGAGGAAGCGCTGCTCCAAGTGGTCCAGGCCGACCAGCACTATCACCAAGATCTGCAAGCCTATGTGCGTTTTGCCGCCCGCCGCCTGGTGCTAGAAGAGCTCGACCAGCAATATCCCCAGCTGCATTTGCAGGAACAGGCCGGCACCTTCCTGCGGCGCTACCAACGCCTGAGCAAGACCACGGCCCGCAAAGAGGTGCTCACCAGCCGCAAGCTGAACCACCTGGCCATGGACCCCCTCCATGCCTATCAGGCCACCGGTCCGGGCAAGCGCTACCACCTGCTCTACACCCCCAGCCGGGTAGACCTGGGGGAACGCGAGCGCGAATCGGTGGAGAGCTGGTCCCAATGGGTAGGCGGGGCGGACCGGGCCGCCGCCC
Source organism: Gemmatimonas phototrophica (assembly GCA_945861755.1). Classification (GTDB taxonomy): domain Bacteria; phylum Latescibacterota; class UBA2968; order UBA8231; family UBA8231; genus SICG01. The sequence continues at coordinate 56,235 of CAMAVQ010000010.1, read as the reverse complement.
AGGTCGGCCGCCAGATCTACAGCCTGATCAACAAATCCGTGCGCAGCTTTGCCAGCCTGGCCGAACCGGAGGTGCTCAAGACCGGCGAGAACGCCTCCATGGCCTCCCATTTCGCCTTCTCCAATGCCCTCTCGCTGATGGTGGGCGCCGCCCGGCACGGCGACCTGGAGGAGATGGGCGACCAGATGAGCCGGCGCCGCGACCGCCTGATCCACCCCGCCGGCGAAGGCTACGGCGGGTACTGCGTGCCCAAGGACGGCCTCTTCCTCGAATTTGTGCTCACCCTGGGACGCACCGAGAAACTGCGCCAGCTGGGCTTGCCAGACGAAGTACACGAGCAGGTGGCCGAGCTGGCGCACCAGTTGCTGGACCGCCGCGCCGAATTCCCCACCCAAGGCGCCTGGGAAGCCTGGGCACGCACGCTGTTGCCGGCCGGCCTGCCCATCTTCCAGCTACCCCACCTCACCCAGGTGCTCGAAGGCCTGGGCCAACCCGAACTGCTGGACCCCTACCGGGTGGCGGCGGTGCTCTCGGCCCGCTGGGGCATCCACAAGATGGTGGCCGGTGCCGAGCATCTCAACCGCTTCATGCCCTTCTACAAGGCCTGGCTCATCCGCACTGGCATGCAGGAAGCGGCCAGGCGCCACCCCCAGGTCAAGGTCGCCGGCCTGGTTGCCGTGCTCAGCGCCGAGTACAAACCCGATACCCAGGACGGCCGCTTCTCGGTGGGCATGCGCAAATTCGAGATCCTGGCCGGCACGGCTGACCACCTGTTACACGCCCTCGACGCCGAGGCCCAGGAACTGGCCGTGCTGCTGCACCAGGGCTACGCCGCCCTCGAGGTGCGCGGGCGAGGCCATCGCCTGCTGCACCTGCTAGGGCTGGACCCAGGCGACGAAAAGGCGATAGTTCAGCTGCGGCAGCTCTATCCCGGCTATCCCCTTCCCGCCGAGCTGCGCCTGGTCTCACCCACCGGGCTGTCCACTCAGGACTTGTTCAACTATACCAGCGATTCAAACCTCGACAGCCTGGCCGAGGAAGCCCAGCGCGAGCTGCTGAGTGCCGGTTTCAGCCTCTCCGAGATCGAGGCCAATCTGCGCAGTCACGGCCCCCGGCTGGGCGCCTGGGCCGGCCATGCCGGTCTCCCCCCGGCTACCGGGGCGGCCCTGGCCGCCCGCCTGGGGGGCAAGTTACACGCCCTGGCATTGCGGGTGCTGGGACCCGAATCCTCGTACGAACACGCCCTCCAGGGCGCCGACGTGCTTGATACCGGCATTCCCCACCGCGCACTCCAGACCCTGCTGGCCGATCCGGCCCGCCTCTGCGCGCTGATGCTGGAAGGCAACCCGCACAGCGGCCTGGTGATCGTCGACGGGGCTTCGGGGGCCCGGCGGCGGGCCCTCAACCGGCTCGACGTGATGCTCTGGTTTGCTGCCGGCGAGCGGCTGGGCCGCCAGCCAGTATACCTGAGCATCGGCCTGGGCCAGCAGACAGTCGAAGGCTGGCGGACCCAGATGCGCCGCCTGCGCCGCCGGGCCGAGCGGCTGGGCCAGGCCATCGCCGCCGGCGACCCAATGGCCCTAGAGCTGTACGCCCGCGCCCTGGACGAAATGCGCCAAGAGCAGGAGGTCGGTCAGTGGCTGGAGGAAGCAGAGAAGTTGCGCCGCTTCGGCCGCGACCGGGCGCGCGACCACTTCATCGCCCAGGCCCAGGCCCGCCTGGGACGCGGACTGCCCTTGGCAGAGCTGGGATTCGGCGAATTTCTCGCCCTGGGCGGCCTCTTCCTGCTCGAAGGCGCCGAAGCCGAGGAGATCCAGGCCTATGCCCAGCGCTTTGAAGCGGGCCTGCGCCGTCTGGGGGGACGGCCCCCGGCCAACGATCTGTCCCTGTTACATCCCCGTTACTGGCCCCAGCCCGAGGAATTCCGCCAGGAACGGCGTCTAGAGAGTTCCAACAAGGCCGCCGAGGAACGCCCCCAGGTGGCTATCGAGGCGAGGCGCCAGTTGGCCGCCCGCATCGCCAAAGCCCAGGCCCTCAACCAGCGCCAGGCGGCCTTCGCCGCGGTACCTGCCGAGCCCATCTCCTTTCCCGCCGCGTACCAAGCCGCCCTGCAGGCCCTCGGATCGGGCGACCAGCCGGTGGACGAGCCGGCCTTCGGCGCCTTCATCGGTTATACGCGCAACGCCCTGCTGGCCCTGGCCAGCCAGTTCCACGACGAGGAACACCCCCAGCTGACCCGGGAGTTCATCGGCCGGCTGGCCCAGCTTTTCACCGGCAGGCAGCTCGAACTGGTCCTCTGGCGTCAGATCGGCGGTGGGTACGAGGACATCGGCGATTTTGGCCGCCTGGCCCAGAAAGTGGCCGAAGCCCACCATCAAGGCCAGCTCTCCAGCAACCAGTGCCAGCATCAACTCCGCCTATTGGCCCAGGGCGCCGAGCTTTTCTACATCCTGCTGGCAGTGGAACACACCATCGAACTGACCCCCCCCGCAGCTGGGTTAATAGATTCCTCCCTGTTATGGCGGCGTCTGGCCGACTTTTTCGCCGAGACCCTCGACGACCACTTCTATGAATACCGACCCTGGGTCTACTCGCGGGGCATCGGCTTCGCCGGCTTTGCCAGCGAAGACCTCTACCAACTGGCGGTGGAGCGCCACGCCTGGCTCTACCGCTATCTGCGCCAGGTGGTCACCCGCCACCCCGAGCTGCGCGCCCTGCCCCTTGCCGAGCAGGATCTGCTGCTGGGCAATTTCCTCGACGGTCAGGAGGTCGAGGCCATCGGCGCCGGCGCTCCGGGCAAAGCCGAGCGGGCCTGGCGCTCCTACGGGCAGCTGCGGGAGCTGGCCTTTATCCGCAACGACGGTTTCCCGCTGCCGGTGGTTTTCGCCGAATTTGACCCTGGGTTGATCCGGGCCGAGGAGCGGATCAATCATCTCATCGGTCTACCTGTGGGTCGCACCCACTATTCGCGGGCCCTGGGCGAAGGCCCCACTCTGGCCCGCCAGTTGGAGGCCCAGGGGCAGCCCGGCGCCAACATCCTCATCAGCCGCCATCCCGAAATCGACCACCGCCCCGGACTTCCCCGGCCGGTGGTCTGCTGCCGCAGCGCCCACTTCTACCTAGACGGGGCTACCTACGCCCAGGCCCTGATCCAACACAAAGGCCTCAGCCCGGCGCAGGCGGCCGAGGCGGCCGGGCAGGTACCTCCAAAGGGCATCCGGGTGGCAGCCCGTTTCACCAGCCCGGTGCTGGCCGCCCTCGTCTATCCCTTCCACGGGGACCCGCTCTACACCACCGGACAACTGGAGGACTGCGGCCTGCCCTATACGGTCCAGTCCCTCTTCCATACCTGGACCACCTACGACAAGGCCAAGTATCCCGACATCTTCCCGCCCACCTCGGGGGTGGAGATGCCCGCCGAGATCGACTGGCTAAGCGAGTACACCGCCCGCAGCCGCGACGAGGCCCAGGTCAAAAAATGGATCGCCGAAGGCCTACCGGACTCGCCCTATGGCGGCCTGGTGGCCTTTGCCCAAGCCTACCCGCTGGTGATGATCAAGGACGCCGCCGAATCCGGGGGCCGCAACGCCCGCGCCTTTGCCCTGGTCCGGCTCGATGGCCAGCTGGATGCCGATCAACTGCGCGCGGCGGTGGATTTTATCCACCAGATCTCTCTCAAACACAACACCGCCATTCAGGAAGTCATCCGCTCCTCGCCCGAATACTGGGCCACCGAGGAGTTTATGCAGTCCTTCGCGAGACGCCAGATCTCGGAGTGGGGCAGCCCCGTGGATCGCAGCCGCCGGCCCCGCACCCCCATCTACGGCTCGCACCGCATCATCCTCTCCACCGCCGATCCGGGGGCCCCCAGCCTGGAAGAACGCTGGCATATTTCCCACTGGATCACCCTCAACAGCACCCAGTTGATCACCAATGTGGGGCGCGGCGGCAGTCTGGAACAATTTCTTCCCGCACAGATCCGACCCGAACACCGGCAGCCCATTCTCGACCAACTGGCCCTTGCCGGACGCCGGGTGATGGAAGCCCTGGCCGCGTACGAAAAGCGCACCGCCCCGGCCTACGAGCGCGAGCTGGGCCGCCCGGTGGGTGTAGACCTGACCGGCCTTTCCTACGGCTTTCCCCGGTACATGATGCTCGACTTCCTCATCGCCCCTCTCTTCGATCCGCCCGGTACCCTGGTGGACGTGTTGCCCAGCTTCGACGACCAGGGACAGCGCACCGGCTCCACCTTTCTGCTGCAGGAGGGCGGGCGCAGTTTTGCCGGGCACATCGCCGACTGGCGGGTGGTGCTGATCGAGCCCAATATCGGGGTGGGGCTGTGGGACCGGGTGGCCCTGCGCGAGGAAGCCGGCGAAAAGCAGCGGGCCCAGGCCGAGGGGCGCGAAATGGACTGGGATCAGGTGGGCCGCGAGGCCCGGATCGTGCTGGCCGATCTGAGCCGGGCCGGCGAGGACTATCTCAAAGCGCTGGGCTTGCGCTAACTACTCGTACTGCCGCGCCAGCACATGGCTTAGCACCTTGGTAGCCTGCAGGCGCACCGCCTCGTCCTGGTGATTGGCGATCACCTCGCGCAAGACCGGCACCGAAGAGCGATCCTTCACCTGGCCGATGGACTTGACCGCCCGCAGCGCCAGAGAGGAACTGGCGCGCGGGTCCCTGAGCAGGGCGCTCAGATAGCGGATCTGCAGCTGATGGCGCGTCTCCAAGGTGCTGGCCGGCACCAGGGGCTGGGTGTGCAGCCGCCCGGCCATAGCGATATTTTCTTCCTGCACCTGGCGGCCCACCGGCCCCAGATCTACCTGGGCCGTGGCCCCCAGGGCTTCGATGGCCTTGAGACGCACCGTCTCCGGTTGCGCCTGATCCACCGCAGCCTGACCCAGGGCATCGATAGTGGCGGGGGTGCCCAGTTTCCTGAGCATTTCCACCGCCGCCAGGCGCAGACGCTGGCTGCGGTCTCCCAGGTTGCGGCGCAACACCGGCACCGGATCTAGGAGATCCTTCTTCCCCGCCTCCCACAGCGCCTCCGTGGCTTTCAGGCGCACCAGTTCATCGGCCTCGGCCCCGTCGCTGGATTCCTCCTGCAGCACCCGCAGCGCCTCTGGATAACCTGGGTATCGCAGAAAAACGATATTGCGCAGGGCGCGGACGATTTCCAGACGCACGGCAGCGCTGCGCTCCCCCGGCAGGGCCTGGCGCAAGAGCAGCACACTCTGGGCTGCGCTGGCCAGCCCCAGGCTACGGGCCGCCTGCATACGGAGGCCCTGCTCCCGGCTGTGCAATTCCTGCCCCAGACGCTGGATATGCGGGTCCTGGGCCTGTGCGGCGGCGCCCCACCCTAAGAGCAGAAACAGACAAAAGACGCTCATGCAAACGCCGTCTCGGTGAGGCGCAGTTCGGGAAGGGCGGTGTCCAACACCGCCTGCACGCCCAGGGGCAAGACCAGCCTTCTCTTGAAATGGCCGTAGGGCACCCCGGTCACCACCGGCAGGTCGAGGCCTTCAGTCAACTCCATCACCATCTTTGCCAAATCAGGCGAGTGTCCCCTCTCTTCGGGCTTGAAGCAGTCCTTGAACTGGCCCAGGACCAAGCCCCCGATGTCCTTTAGGACGCCGGCGAGGCGCAAATGGTTCAGCATGCGGTCCAGACGGTAGGGATATTCGTCCACATCTTCTAAGAGCAGAATGGCACCCTTCAGCTCTGGCACGTACTCCGTGCCCATCAGGCTGCATAAGAGCGATAGGCAACCACCCCGCAAGGGTCCCGCAGCCCGGCCAGGGCGCAGCACCTTGAATTCTTCCCCCAGCGGCAGCGCACCCAAGGGAGTCTTGCTGGTCAGGGTCCGCCACAGCCACTCCTCGGTGAAGGGGTCCCGCTCGCCGGCCAGGTCCATGGAGACCAGCCCGCCGGTGAAACAGACCAGGCCGCAGCGGGCCTGGAGGGCCAGGTGCAGACCCGTGGTATCGCTGAAGCCCAACACGATCTTGGGATTGGCGGCGATTGCCGCGTAGTCGAGCCGATCCAAGAGCCGGCCCGTGCCGTATCCGCCCCGGGCGCAGAACACCGCCCGCACCTGGGGGTCGGCAAAGGCCTCCCGCAGATCCTCGGCCCGCTGCTGGTCGGTCCCGGCCAGGTAATGGTGGCGCGCGAAAAGGTGGCGTCCCGGCCTGACCCGGTATCCGCGTCCCTCCAGGTAGGCGATGCCCGCCTCCAACCGCTCCCTCGGCGCCGGTCCCGAAGGCCCCACCAGGGCGATGAGATCCCCCGGTTGCAGGGGCCCAGGCTTAAGCAACTGCATCTCTGCCCTCGAGTGTTTCGAGGAAACGGGTCTGGACCCCGCCGAAACCGCCGTTGCTCATAAACACCACCACATCCCCCGGCGCGACCTCTGCCTCCAGCCGGGCCAGGATCTGCTCGACCTCGGGCAAATGCCAGGCCCCCTTGCCCCGGGCGCGCAGCCCTTCGATCATGCGCTCCCCGGAAAAGGGCTCGTCGCTGCGCGCTCGCTCCGGGCGGGGCACCTTGCCGATGATCACCCGGTCAGCCGGGGCAAAGGCCTGCAGATACTGGGCCTCGAAGACCGCACGGGCATTGCTGGCGCTGGCCGGCTCGAACACCGCCCACAGCGCCCCGGTGCGATGGGCCTGGCGCAGGCCATCGAGGGTCTGGCCTACAGCAGTGGGATGGTGGGCGAAATCGTCGATGAGAGTGATGCCTCCCACCACCCCGAGTACTTCCTGCCGCCGCCGCACGCCCTCAAAGGAGCGCAGCCCTTCCTGCAATTGTTCTATAGCCAGCCCCACCCTCAAGCCCACACTCAGGGCCGCCAGGGCATTGCGGATATTGTACGTCCCACTCAAGGGCAGAAAGAAGCGGCCCCGTTCCTGCCCTTGCTCGCAGAGGTTGAAGTGTTGTCCCTGGCTCGTGGTCTCCACCTGGGACGCCTGCCAGTACGCATCCGCCTCCAGACCAAACGTTTGCACCGGGGCCAAGGACTGGGGCAGCAGCCGGGCCAGCACCGGGTCCCCGCTGCCGGCCACCACCAGTCCCCGCCCGGGCACCAGGTTGATCACCTGCCTGAAGGCCTTCTCGATGGCGGCCAGGTCTTCGTAGATATCGGCGTGGTCGAATTCGATGTTGTTGACCACCAGGATCTCGGGCAGGTAATAAAAAAACTTGGCCCACTTGGCGAAGAAAGCGCTGTCGTACTCGTCGCCCTCCACGGCGAAGTACTCGCCCTTGCCCAGACCAAAGGACCGGGGAAAGTTGCGGGGCAGACCGGCGATCAGAAAGGAAGGGTCGAGGCCACCCTGGCTCAGCAGGTGCGCCACCATGGCCGTTGTGGTCGTCTTCCCATGGGTACCGGTGATCACCACCGGCCTTTTGCCGCGCAGGAAGAAATCTCTCAACACTTCGGGCAGCGAGGCGTACGGAAGCTGGCGGTCGAGCACTGCTTCCACCTCGGGGTTGCCGCGCGAGACCGCGTTGCCCACCACCACCAGGTCGGGGGCGGGTTCGAGGCGGGCCGCGTCGAAACCAGCCTGCACCTCGATACCCAGCTCCGCCAGAAAGGTGCTCATCGGCGGGTAAACGTGGGTGTCCGAACCCGTGACCCGGAAGCCGCGTTCCCTGAGCATGCCGGCCAGGGAACCCATGGCGGTGCCGCAGATGGCGATCAGGTGAATGTGGGCAGATGGCCGCAATTGAAACATGATTCCTATATACCTCTCGCGCAGAGCCGCTGTCAAGCAGGCGCGGTTGCTAAGGGTAGGAGGCGGGGTTACATTTTTTGCTGCATTTATGGAGGATCAAACCCGAGAGATGAGTGCCCCCGCCGCGGCGCTGGCCAACTGGAATGGGATGAAGTACCTGGACCGGTGCCTGGCAGGACTCTATGCCCAGACCTGCCCCCTCGCCGAGGTGGTGGTGGTGGACAATGGTTCCACCGATGGCTCGCAGGCCTGGCTCAAGGCGCACTACCCGCAGGTGCGGCTGATCGAAAACCCCACCAATCTAGGATTTGCCGCCGGCTACAACCAGGCCATCGCCGCCTGCAACGCGCCCTACATCCTGGTGCTCAACACCGACGTCTTTCTCGAGCCCGACTTTCTCCGCCAGGCCCTGCAGGGTTTTGCCCCCGGCCCCCAGGTGGCGGCGGTGACCGGGCTCGTCTTCCAGGAGGCGACCCAGGAGTTGCTCAACGGCGGTTTCTTCCTGCGCCGGCAAATCCGCATCCGCCACAGCCAAAATCTCGAACACCCAGAGGAAGTTTTCGGCGCCACCGGCGCGGTGGTCCTCTTCCGCCGCGAGGCCCTCGAAGATCTCAAAGTGGAAGGGGAATATTTTGACGAATCCTACTTCGGCTACGGCGAGGACATCGACCTGTCCTGGAGGGCCCAGCTCTGGGGTTGGAAGGTGCGCTTCCAGCCCACTCCTCCGGCCCACCACGTGGGTTCCGGCTCGCTGGACGGCCGCCTGCGTTTTGCCGAGAAGCCGGCCTTTTTCCAGCGCCATGTCCTGAAAAACCGCTATCTGACCCTGATCAAAAACGCTTCCCCTGGGGTGTTGCTCCGGCTGCTGCCCCCCCTGCTGCTGACCGAGCTGCTGCTGTGGCCCTATCTGTTGTTTCGCTGGCCTCTGCGCGCCCCGTACCTGTGCCTGGCCCTGCTCGACGTGCTGCGCCTGCTGCCCCTGGCCCTGCGGCGGCGGCGATACATTCAGAGCCGCCGGCAGGTCTCCGCATCCTACATCTGCAGTTTCTTCCGCGGCCTCTGAACGTGGCCCGTATCCTCCAGGTCCTCACCCGTCTCGCCGTGCGCGGCGTGCCCCGCCACGTCCTGGACCTCAGCGCCGGTCTGCTGGCCAGAGGCCACCAGGTGGAGATCATCGCCGGCCGCAGCGAACCAGGGGAAGGCAGCCTGTGGGAGGAAGCGGAGCGCCGGCAGCTCCCCGCCATCTACCTGCCCGCCCTGCAGCGGGCGGTGTCACCCAGTGCCGATACCGCCGCCTTTGTTGGCCTTTACCAGAAAATCAGGCGCACCCGCCCCGACCTCGTGCATACCCACATCTCCAAAGCCGGGGTGCTGGGCCGGCTGGCCGCCCGCCTGGCCGGGGTGCCGGTGGTGGTACACACCTACCACGGCCAGGTGGAGGAGTTGGAGGGTGCTTCCCTGAAGAGCCGGCTGCTGCGCGGCGGCGAGAAACTGGCTGCCCGGCGCACCGACGCGCTGATCGCGGTGAGCGGGGAGACGGCAGCCGGGCTGGAAGCCCTGGGCCTAGGCGCTTCCCATCAGTACCGGGTGATCCGCAATGGCATAGATCTGGAATATTTCACTCCGGATCTGGACGCAGCGCCGGCTGTGGTGCCTGGTTCCCCGCTGCTGGGGGCCATCGCCAGCCTCACCCCGGAAAAAGGCCTCGATCTGCTGCTGGGGGCCCTGGGCAGCCTCGCCCCCAGGTATCCCCAACTGGGCCTGTGTGTGGTGGGCGACGGCCCCTTGCGCGGGGAACTGGAAGCCCAGGCCCGAGGTCTCGGCCTAGAAGCCAGGGTCCACTTTGCCGGCAACGTGGCGGATGTGCGGCCGTACCTGCAGGCCTTTGATCTGCTGGTCGTCCCTTCGCGCCGGGAAGGCCAGGGCCGGGTGCTGATGGAGGCCATGGCCATGGGCCGGCCCGTGGTAGCCGCCCGCGTGGGCGGCATTCCCGAGCTGGTGCATCACGGACACAATGGCTGGCTGGTTCCTCCCGAAGATCCCGCCGCCCTGGGCCAGGCCATTGCCGCCCTGCTGGACGACGCCGGCCTGCGCACCGCCCTGGCCCAGGAAGGACGCCGAGGTGCCGAGCGGGAGTTCGGCCTGGAGCAGATGGTGACCCAAGTGGAACAGCTCTACCTGGAATTATCAGCCGGGAGCAGGCAGCCGTGATTCTTGTAACTGGGGCCACGGGATATACCGGGCGTTTCCTGCTGCCCCACCTGGCCGCCTGGGGCCAGCCCCTGCGCTGCCTAGTGCGCCCCACCAGCGATCGGGGACTCCTGGACCCCTGGCCGGTGGAGATCTGCACCGGCGATCTAGCAGATCCCCCCAGCCTGGGACCGGCCCTGGCCGGCGTGCGCCTGATCTTCCACCTGGCCCATATCCGCTACACCCCTGCCCTAATAGCCTGCGCCCCTGCCGGTCTGGAACGGCTGGTATTGGTCAGCTCGCAACGGCGTTATTCCCGGGTGCCTTCCCCCTCGGTGGCCGAGGTCATCGCCGGGGAGGAAAGCGCCCAAAACTCCGCCCTGCCCTGGACCCTACTGCGACCCAGCATGATCTACGGCCCGGGAGAGGACCGCAACCTCTGCCGGCTGGCCGCTTATCTGCGCCGGAGGCGCTGGATTCCGGTCTGCGGCGATGGCCGGGCCCTGCAACAGCCCCTGCATGTGGAGGACCTGGTCGAGGCCCTGCTGGCCGCCGCCCGCGCTCCGGCCGCCCTCCGCCGCAGCTACCACCTGGCCGGCCCCGAGGCATTGAGCTACAACGCGCTCATCGACCAGGTGGGCACTACCCTGGGCATCAGGGCCCTCAAGGTACACCTGCCCCTGTCCCTGGTCCTGGCCGGGCTGTGGCTGGCCCGCAAGACGGGCTTGGCACCAGACCTCGAAGCCGAGCAATTCCGTCGCCTGCAAGAGGACAAAGGCTGCGCCATTGACGCGGCGCGCGCCGACCTGGGTTTTGCCCCGCGTTCCCTGGCCGCGGGCCTGGCCCAGATTTACGCCAAGGGCACGGCATGATAACCCTTCTACCAGTGGCCGTAGCCTTTCTCCTGTCCTGCGCCTTCACCTGGGCGATGTGGCGCGGGGCCCAGGGCTGGGGCGCGCTGGACCAGCCCAACGAGCGCAGCGCCCACCAGCGCCCCACCCCCACTCTGGGCGGCGTCGGCTTGGTGGCCGGGGTGTGGGCAGGCCTGGCTGCCGGACTGCTCACCGGCCAACTGGAATCCCAGGTGGCCTGGCCGCTCTTGGCCGGCAGCGTCCCACTCCTGGGCAGCATCCGCGACGATCTGGGCAAACCCATGAGCGTCGCCGGGAAAACGATGCTGATCCTGCTGGCCGGCGCGGCCTGGCTGTGGTGGGGGCCGCACCTGGAAGGGCTCGCCCTCCCCGGAGGGTATCACCTGGAACTGGGGCTGTGGGGTTGGCCCCTGACCGCCTTGTGGCTGCTGGTCCTGTGCAACGTGTACAATTTTATGGACGGCATCGACGGGCTCAGCGGCTTGCAGGCCATGGGTGCCGGCACCTGGATCGCCCTGTGGACGCTGGACCGCGCCCCTTCGCTGGCCTGGGTGGGGCTGGCCCTGATGGCGGCCAGCGCCGGTTTCCTGGTCTTCAACTTCCCGCCGGCCCGCATCTTCCTGGGCGATGTGGGTGCCCTCTGTCTGGGCTTCTGGCTGGCGGGACTGGCCGTGATGGGGGAACAGGCCGGACTGCCGCTGTGGCTCCTGGCCCTGCCCCTGGGTTATTACCTCTTCGACACCACCTACACCCTGGTGCGCCGTCTCCTGCGGGGCGAGAACGTCCTGCGGGCCCACAACCTCCACCTGTACCAGCGCCTCACCCGCGCCGGCTGGAGCCATCTGCAAGTGGACCTGGGTGTCGCCCTGCTCATTCTCCTACTGGGTGGCGGTGGCCACGCGTTTTTGCATGATAACCCGTGGGCCGGCGCCCTCCTCTTGAGCACGGCAGTGGTGATCCTCCTCAGCGCCACCCTGTGGATCGAGAAAAAGGTGCCTCTTGATTAGGAACCTGCTCTTGCTCCTGGCTCTGACCCTGCCCTGTGGGGCCGCAGACCAGCGCCCCAATGTGCTGCTGATCACCGTGGACACCTTTCGCCCTGACCACCTCGGCTATTACGGGTACCCCCACCCCACCAGCCCCCACCTGGACAGCCTGGCCAGCGAAGGGGTCTTCTTCAAACAGGCCTTCACCAGTTCGGGCTGGACCTCGCCCGGCCTGATCTCCATCCTCAGCGGCCTCTACGCCCCCACTCACGGGGTGGATATCCGCAGCCAGGAACTCGATCCGGATGTCACCACCCTGCCCGAGGCCTTCAAGGCCGCCGGGTACTCTGCCCCCGACATCTTCTTCCTCACCGACATCCCCAATTTCGGCAATCTGGGCTTTGAGCCGTACGCCAGCCGCGATCGCTATATCCACGATGGCGACCAGATCCTTTTCAAATGGCTCGCCGAAGAGGCCCCTCGCCACCAACCCTTTTTTCTTTATTACCACTACCGCGAGTTACACCAGCCCTACGATCCCAAGCCGGTCTATGAGTCGATGTTCATGCCCCCCGAATACGGACCTGGCTTCTCTCTGACCGGCCTCTACCGGAAATTCCTGGCCGGGGAGAAAATCGCCGCCGTGAAGAAAAACGTGATGATGGTGCGCGGCGCTGTCGATTTTGGCTCGGGAGACCAACCCTGGGTGGAAGCCCTGTACGACGGCCAGATCCGCCAGCTCGACGAGGAACTCTTCGCCCCCCTGCGCCAGACCCTCAAGGAATTGGGGTTGGCTCACAACACCCTGGTGGTGATCTCGGCCGACCATGGCGAGGAACTGCTCGATCACGACCTGGTCGGCCATGTCTCCACCTTCAAAGAGGGCCGGCTCTTCGACGAGGTGATCCGCATCCCCCTCATCTTCTGGTACCCGGGGGTGCTGCCGGCCGGCCGGGTGGTGGAGGAGCCGGTCCAGTGCATCGACCTCATGCCCACCCTGATGGAGCTGATCGGCCAGCCCACGCCCCTCGGGGCGCAGGGCGCTTCGCTGGTCCCCCTGCTCATGGATCAGCCCGGCTGGAAAGAGCGGCCCATCTACTGCGAGACCTCCGGGGGCGGGTACACCGCCGATGACGAGCAGTACCGCAAGCGGGTCGCCGCCGTGCGCACCGAACGCTGGAAACTGCTGCACTACACCCCCGCCGATGAATTCGCCCTCTACGACCTGGCCGCCGATCCGCACGAAACGGAGGACGTGCTGGCCGACCACCCCGCGGTCGCCGACAGCCTGCGCACCCTGCTCAGCCAGTGGTTCCTCTACACCCAGCGGCGTCCCTACCACCAAACCCCTGCCCTAGCTGCGCCAACCTCGGTAGCCGACGGTCCCCCGCAGATCCTCTTTCCCATGGACGGGGACACCCTCAACTACCAGGGTGATGGCTATTCCATCCAGCTGCGCTGGACCGGAGACCCGCAGGCCGAGTATGTGATCGAATACCAGGTGGGCAAGGGGGCGTATCACCTGGAAGGGGAGATCACCGAAAAGGGGACCACGCCCAGCTACGGGCCCTTCCAGGAGACCTTCTGGAACTCCCTCTCCCTGTACAACCCATGGCGCTTCCGGGTCCATGCCCAGGGCCAGCCAGAACAGGCCAGTGAATGGACCACCTTCTACCTGGGTTCCACCCACCCCGAGGTCAGCCTCTCGGTAGCGGGCGGGCTGTGGCTGGGTTGGCGGAGTTTGCAGGCCGGCGCCGAACAGGGGGTCCTGCTGGTCAAGGGCCTGGGCCTGGGCCTGGTGGATCTCTACCTGTGGGTGGCCCAGGTGCCCCCGGCGGAACTGAGCGCCTATGCCCTGCTCCTGGCCATTGTTGCCGCCCTAGCTTGGCCGCGTCTGCTCCGCTTCGGCGTGGAACGCAGCCGCGCCTGGGGCGCGGCCCTGCTCTACATCGCCTTCGTCTACAGCACCATCCCCCTGATGCCCCAGGTGTGGGGAACCCTCGTGGACCATACCCAGGGCGCGGTCCGTTACCTGGGCATCGCCGTGGTGGTGGGGCTGGGTTTCGCGCTGGTGCTCAAGGTCCGACTCGGCCCCACGGGACGGCGCTGGCAGACCTATACTGCCCTGCTGGCCGTCGGCCTGGCCTATGCCTATATGCTGAACCGTTTTGCCCTCTTTCCCGCCGAGCGACTCCACCTAGTCGAGTACGGCCTGGTTGGCTATTTCCTCCACCGGGCCCTTTCTCTCGACCTGCCGGCACCCAGGGCCTATATTGTGGCCCTGCTGCTCACCGCACTGGTAGGCACCGGTGACGAACTCATCCAGTGGATCTCGCCGGAGCGGGTCTTTGAGGTCAAGGATGTGCAGCTGAACATCGTCTCCGGTGGGTTGGGGTTGCTGGTGGTGCGCCTGACCCTGCACAGGAGCAACAACCACAGCGAAGATGAATCCAGCCGACCAGGATAAGACTCCGGTTCCTGCCCGCAGCAAGGTGGGAGCCTACCTCCAGGCAGCGCGGCAGAGTTTGAGCACCGGTGGCGGACCGCATGAAGCCGCCGGTTACTTGTGCGAAGCACTGCTGGAAGCCGGGGTGCCGGCCCTGATTGTTCTCACCGCTTTCTTCTATTCTCCCCAGCTCTCTGACTATCGCATCGGCAAACTCGCCGCCCTCCATCTGATGGCCGGCCTGCTGGGGGGCTTGTGGCTGGTGCGGGCCGGAATCCAGGGCCGGCTGCTGCTGGAACGCGTCCCCCTCTACCGTCCGCTGCTGGCCTATCTGGGCCTGTCCCTGGTCTCCCTGGCTCTGGCCTTCAACAAGATCCAGGGGGCCGAAGTGCTGCTCACCCAGGCATGGCTCCTGCTCCTTTGCCTCCTGGCCATGCACCATTTCCGCGATCCAGAAGCGGCCTACAGCACCCTGTGGACCATCGCGATGAGCGGCCTGGTGGTGGCGCTGCTGGGATTGTTCCAGTACAACGGCATTCGCCTGCTACCCACCATCTACGGCAACCTGCCGGTCTCCACGCTGGGCAATCCCAACTTTGTCGCCCACTTCCTCGAATTACTCATCCCGCTGATCCTGGCGTTGCTGGCGGTGCGCCGCCGCCCGTGGGAACAGGCCCTGCTGTGGGTGGCCCTGATCCTCACCCTGGCCCATCTATTGGTCGCCGTCAGCCGCGCCGGCTGGCTGGCCCTGGCCGTCGGCCTCACCTTCTGGTTCTGGCCCCGCCTGGCCTTTGCCCGCCCTCGGCTGCACCAGTTGCTGGTCGGGGCCCTGGCCGTCCTGCTCTTGAGCGCGCCGCTGGGTCTGGTGCTGGACAGCGTGCCCAGTGGTGATGGCCAGACCCTCAACCGCAGCCTCTCCCAACTGGCCCAGAGCACCTGGGACCGCGCCCTGAGCAGCTTCGATACCGGCAACATCTCCGTGGCCCAGCGCCTGATCATCTGGGGCGACACCATCGCCCTGATCAGCGCCCATCCCCTGCTCGGGGTGGGGCCGGGCAACTTTGAGCTCTTCCTGCCCGCCTACCGTTCGCCCGAACGCCACCAAGCCTGGAAACAGCTGATGGGCGACCTGACCAACGTGGCCTACGAAGCTGAAAACGATTACCTGGAGTTTGCCGCCGAAGGAGGCCTCCTGGGACTGGCCGCCATGTTGTGGCTGCTGGGCACGGTGGTCTGGAGCGGCTGGCACTGCCTGCGCCACCAGGACCAACCCGAGATCCGTGCCCTCACCCGTGGCTGTCTGGCCGGGCTCATCGCCACCCTGGTGCATTGTGCCTTCAGCTTTAACCTGCAAGATCCCGCCTCGGCGGCGCTTTTCTGGCTGCTGGGCGGGCTGGTGGTGGCCCTCAACCGGGGCAAAAACCCGGGGCAGGCCATTGCTTTGGCCACTAGGGGCCGGCGCTCAGCGGTCCTAGTCGCCGGTGCCCTGCTGGTATTGGCCGGGGGATACGGGAGTTTGTGTATCGCCGCAGGCGATTATTATTATTTCAGAGGCAGACAACACCAGGTCGACAACCAGCCCAACCGCGCCACCTTGGCCTATGCCCAGGCCATCAGCTGGCGCAGTTGGGATTTTCGCTACCACCACAGCCTGGGCCTGGCCCGCCTCGAAGCCAACCGCCCGGCCGAAGCCGAGGCCCCGCTGCAGCGCAGCCTGGCCCTGCACCCCAACAACGCTGCGGCCCTGCGCCTGTTGGGCCAGGCCCTCTGGCGGCAGGAGAAAAATACCGATCAGGCCGTGTCTTCCCTGCAGCGGGCCGTGGAGTTGGACCCTCTCAACCCCCAGAGTCACCTCTGGTTGGCCCGCGCCTTGCAGCAGCGACAGGATCATGCCGGGGCCATCGCCGCCTGGGAACAGGCCCTCGCCCTTCAGCCCCAGGATACCGAAACCCTGATGAGCCTGGGCATCGAATACGGAGCGGCCGGCCAGCGCCCCAAAGCGCGCCAACGCCTGGAGGAAGCGCTGCGCCTGGCGCCCCAGCATCCCGCGATCCTGGGCAACCTCGGGGCGGTCTACCTGCTCGAAGGCCGGCTCGATCAGGCCGAAATCTTGTTGAAACAGGCCGTGTCCCTGGCACCGGCCGAACCGAGCTGGCCGCGCAACCTGGCCCTGGTGCTGGCCGGCCAACAACGCCTCCAAGAAGCGCTGCAGATCGCCGAACCCCTGCTCCGGGCTTACCCCCGGGACCAGCAGTTGCAGCGCCTGGTCCAGAACCTGCACCAGCGCCTCCAGAAGGAAAAACCATGAACCCAACCACGCCATCACCTCTGGGCCTGTCCGTCGTGATCCCGGTGTACAACGAGGAGGAGAGCCTGCCCCTCCTGGCCGAAAAACTCGGGGCGGTGCTGGACCGCCTCCCCTTTGCCGCAGAGGTAATTTTTGTCGACGACGGCAGCACCGATGGTTCTTTTGGGGTCATCGAGTCCCTGCACCAGCAGGACCCGCGCATCCGCGCCGTGGGCTTTCGGCGCAACCAGCGCAAGGCCGCCGCCCTGGCCGCCGGTTTTCGCGAGGCCCGGGGCGGGTTCATCCTCACCATGGATGCGGATCTACAAGACGATCCCGAGGAGATCCCCAAGCTGCTGGCCGCCCTCGAAGAAAGGGGATGGGACCTGGTCTCCGGGTGGAAGAAGAAACGCCACGACCCGCTCAGCAAAACCCTGCCCTCCCGCTTCTTCAACCGGATCACCTCCCTGGTCTCAGGCATCCGCCTGCACGACTTCAACTGCGGGTTGAAACTCTACCGCCGCGAGGTGGCCGAGGACTGCCTGCCCTATCTGTACGGCGAGTTGTACCGCTTTCTGCCGGCCATGGCCCACTGGGCCGGCTACCGGGTGGGGGAGCTTCCGGTACAGCACCATGCCCGCCGTTTTGGGAAATCCAAGTTCGGGGCCAAACGCCTGCTCAACGGTTTTTTCGACCTGCTGACCATCACCTTTGTCATCCGCTTCATGACCATGCCGATGCACATCTTCGGCAGTCTGGGACTGGTCGCTACCCTGGCCGGGGGAGGGATATGCAGCTATATCACCTACCTGCGCTTCATCCACGGCAATATCCAGAACCACCATCCGCTACTGATGTTGGGCATGCTGCTGGTGATCGTCGGCATCCAGTTCTTCTCCACCGGTCTGCTGGGCGACATGCTGGCCAGTCTACACCAGCGCCAGAGCCGGACGGTACGCCTGAGCCGGCGGATCGGCGAAACGCCGGCCTGAAGACACGGCGGGCAATACTTTCCCCCCTCTTTTTCCTCTTCGCGGTTTGTTTGACCTTTTGCCTGCTCCCCGGACTCCGCGTTATTTCCGCACAACCTTTTATCCCGCATTGACTTAATCCCAGAAAACCAAGACATGGCATAAGACTTGCTCCCCTCCGCAGCCAAAGGTGTATTCAGCCCGGAAGGGCGGGAGGTAAGCCATGTTTCTCGACCAGGTCCTCTTCGACAAAACCAAAGTTCCGGTCCTCGGTGCGGTGCTGGATGTGACCCAGGTGCGCCAGCGGGTCATCGCCAACAACATCGCCAACGTCTCCACCAAGGGCTACCGGGCCAAAGACGTGCGTTTCCAGGACTACCTCAACTCCTACGTCCAAGACGCCCCGGTGCAGGGCAACACCAGTGACCGCCGCCACTTCTCGATGCCCAAAAGTGTTTCCAGCCCCGAGGTCTTCGAATCGCAGAGCGAGGTCAATGACTCTGGACTCAACAATGTGGACATCGACAAGGAGATGGCCGCCCTGGCGGAAAACCACCTCTTCTTCAACGTGGGCAGCACCCTGATCCAGCGCCAGTTCGGCACCCTGCACAAGAGCATCACCGGACGCTCGCAATAAGGAGCCCTCCCCATGCAGATCTTCGACTCCCTCGATATCAGCGCTTCGGGCCTCAGTGCCCAGCGGCGCAAACTGACGGCCATCTCCAGCAACATCGCCAATGTGGACACCACCCGCACCGACGAGGGGGGGCCCTACAAGCGGCGGCGCGTGGTTATGCTCGAATCCCCCCAACTGGCCAAGTTTTCGAATATGCTGGCCGACCAGCAGAACCGCCTCGATCTGACCAGCAATGGTCATCTGCCCGAACCCGGCACCGACGCTGACCAACTGAGCGTCGGCGCCGGCGTGATTACCCAGGAGGTGCGCGAAGAACCCACCAAGCCGCGCCTGGTCTACGATCCCAACCACCCCGATGCGCGCGAAGACGGTTATGTGGTCTATCCCGATATCAACGTGGTCACCGAAATGGTCGATCTGATCGCCTCCTCGCGGGCCTACGAGGCCAATGTTACCGCGATGACCGCCGCCAAGGACATGACCAACAAAGCCCTGAGTATCTAAGGGATAGGAGGTTGAGATGGACATCCCCAGACTAGAGCCCAGCCTTTCCACTGCCCAGTCCGCAGGTGCCGCTAGGCTCAGCCGCATCGCGGCCGAACCTGCCGGCCGGGGGGCCGGCCTTTCCCGTCCTGGTGGAATCAATCTCCCCAGAATCTCGAGCCCCCAGGTCACTTCCGACGCCAGCCTGCAGTCCGTGCTCTCCGATGAGGAGACCCAGGCCCTGACGCAGCTCTTCTCGGCTTTCCGCTCGGCCGCCGAGAGCGCCCAACTGAACTATACTGGCAAGGGCACTTCCCAGCGCCTGCCCCCTCTGGGCGGCGGCCGGCCCGGCCAACTCATCGACGTGGTGGGCTAAAGAGATGCACTGGCGACTGATCAAAAATGCCGGGCGCGGCGGCCTGCTCTGCGGCCTGCTCTTTTTTCAGGGTCACCGGGTACGGGCCGAGGAACTCGATCCCCTGGCGGAGATCCTGCGCCGCAGTTACCAGCCCCAGACAGCCACTCAGATCCTCGGGCGCAGCACCAACCAGCCCTCCCCCCAAATCAGCAAATCAGTCCTGCCCGCCGCCCCAGCCCTGATCGCGAGCCCCGCCTGGCTCAGCACCGATGCCCTGTCGCGGGTGCGGCGGTACGACCGGATGATCGAGCGTCACAGCAAAATGCAGCAACTAGACGCCGACCTGGTGCGCGCTCTGATCTATGTGGAGTCGGGGGGCGATCCCAAGGCGGTCTCGCGTGCCGGCGCCGCCGGCCTGATGCAACTGATGCCGGGCACTGCCAGCGACCTGGGCGTGGCCGACCGCTTTGACCCCGAGCAGAATATCGCCTCGGGGACGCGTTATCTGCGGGCGATGCTCGACCGTTTCCATTCCACCGAGGTGGCCCTGTGGGCCTACAACGCCGGACCCGAATCCGTCGCGCAGGGTCGTATGCCGCGCGAAACCCGTGCGTACGTGCCCCAGGTGCTCAAGCTCCGGCGCGACCTGAAACACCAAACGCCCGGTCAGGACAACTGAGGCCAGATGGCCGTCGAACTGATCCGCGATTTTACCGGGCGCGGCGAGACCGGGACCCAGGCCATTCGCGGCGGCGGGTTGTTGCCCCCGGCCGCCGAAGGTCTGGACAAGCCCAGTTTCGGGGATCTGCTCAAAAACTTTGCCGGGGACGTGAATAATCTTCAATTCAAGGCTTCGGACTCGATCGACAAAATGGTCACTGGACAGTCGACCGATGTGCACCAGGTGATGGTGGCCGTGGAAGAGGCCGGCATCGCCCTCGAACTGATGCTCGAGGTCCGCAACCGAGTCCTGGAAGGATACCAGGAACTGATTCGTATGCAGGTGTAGCGCAACGGGGATAGGCAAGGACATGAACCTGACGGAAAACTTCTCGCTCAGCACCCTGCCCGACCAGGCTCGCGCCTGGTGGGAAGAGGCCACCCAGCCCAAACGCATCGCGGTAGCGGTCGGGGCGGCGGCGCTGATCCTCGGCATCCTCTTCGCCCTCAGCAGCCTGACCAAGAAGGACGACGAATGGGATCCGGCCATCCTCTACGCCAACCTCGACTACGCCGAGGCCGCCCAGATCACCACCCGGCTCAACGCCCTGGGGTTTAAGTATCGGCTGACCGAGGATGCCAGCACCATCGTTGTGCCCAAGGACAATGTGCGCAACCTGCGCCTGCAACTGGCCGGCGAGGGTTTCCCCAAGAGCGGCCGCATCGGCTACGAGATCTTCGACGAAGCCAAACTCTCGATGACCGAATTCTTACAAAAGGTCAATCTCAGGAGGGCGCTCCAGGGTGAACTGGAAAAAACCCTGATGGGGATCGAGGGCATTCGCAATGTGCGCGTGCTGCTGGTCATCCCCGAACCGAGCCTCTTCAGCGAGTCAGAAAAAGATGTCACCGCCTCGGTCACCCTCGCCTTGGTCTCCGGGAGCAGGCTCAAGCCCAAGCAGATCGACGCCATCGCCAACCTGGTCAGTTCCAGTGTCGAGGGCCTGGAGGTGGAGAAGGTCACCATCGTCGACACCGAAGGCAACATGCTCTCCGAAGATCGCGACCCCCTGGCCAAAGCTGCCAACAAGCAATTCCAGATGCAGCAGCAGGTGGAGCAAACCCTAGAGAAGAAAGTCCAGAGCCTGCTCGACGAAGTGATCGGCAAAGACCGCTCCAAGGTGCGCCTCAACGTCACCCTCGACTTTAAACAGACTCAGACCCACCTGGAAAGCTACGATCCGGGTTCCTCGCAGATGCTGCGCAGCGAGCAAACCAGCGAAAAGCAGTCGGCTGAGCAGGGCTCCGAGGAGTTGGCCATCCGCAACTTTGAAGTCAACAAGACCATCCGCGAGGTCACCGGGTCGGTGGGCACCATCGAACGTATGACCATGGCCCTGACCATCGACAAAACCAAGGTGGTCGCCGACAAGGAGACCAACTCCTTCATCGAGCAGGAGCGCTCCCAGCAAGAAATCGACAATTTGGAAAACCTGGCTAGGGGAGCGGTGGGTTTCAACGAGGAGCGCGGCGACAAGATCTCCGTCTTCGCCATGCCCTTCGACAAGACCCAGGAACTGGCTGCCCGCCAGCAGGAGGAAAACGAAGCCTCCACCAAGTTCTGGACCGACGTGGCCATCACCGTGGCCAAGGTCCTGGGCATCCTCGCCGCCCTCATCACCCTGCGCTTCATCATCCAGGCCATCGGCCGCGGGGTGGGCGTAGAAGAGCAGATCGAGGTATTGGGCGAAGTGGCCGGCGAGGTTGAGGAACAGGCCTTTGATCGCCCCGACACCCCCCACGACATCCTGGTGAGTCGAGTGCAACAGATGGTGCGCGAACAACCCGAGAATTCGGCCAAACTGATCAAGACCATGCTGGTCGAGAGCAACTGAGGTAGGATAAGGGGCAGCCGGAATGTACCTTGACACTGAATCGCCACGGCACCCCAACTACCGGAGCCCTGCTCATGTCTAAGGTAATCCGCACCGTCCGTATCACTGGACCGGTGGTGACCCTGGGCCAGCTAGAACGCGAGTTGTACCTCAATCAGCCGGACGAAGCCGAGAGCGGCACCACCGTGGACTTGGCCGGCCTGCTCTCCAACCGGGTCGAGAACCTGGGCCAGGAACTCGAGGCCCGCTGGGAGATTCGCCTCCAGCAGGAGCGCGAGCAGCTGCAGCAGGAAGCCCAGGCGCAGCTAGAAGAGGCCGAAACCCGCTGGCGTCAAGAGTTGGAGCAGACCCATCAACAGCGCTACGAAGAGGGCTTCCAGGCAGGCGTCGCCGCCAAGGAAGCCGAAGCCCGCGAAGCGGTGGAACGCATGACTCAGTTGCACGAAGCCATCGAGGTCCAACGGGCCCAGGTGCTGCGCGAAGCAGACCAACTGGTGGTAGACCTGGCCGTGGCCCTGGCCCGGCGCATCACCGGCGTGCAGGCCGCCTTGGACCCCAAGATCCTGGTCCGCTCCATGCGCGCCGCCCTCGAACACCTGGGTGCCCAGAGCGAACTGGTCTTAAAGGTCCACCCCGAGGATCTGAATATCGCCAGAAAATTTGCCCAGCGCTGGACGGAAAAAACGAGCCGAGACACCGCCATCCGGGTGCGCCCGGGCGAGGAGGTCGATCGCGGCGGCTGTATGCTCGAAGGCGACGAGGCCAACCTCGACGCCCGCCTGGAGACCCAATTGGAGACGCTGCGCCAGACCCTAAGCGATGCCCTACAAAACGAGCGTAAGGATGATAGCAACCAACCTGCTTGACCTGGTAGAACGGACCGAGCCGCGCACCCGCTACGGCAAGGTCGTGCAGATCGTCGGTCTGGTGGTCGAGTCCCTCGGCCCCGCCGAGATCGCCCTGGGTGAGCTGTGCCTGATCGGCGATGCCCGCAAAGGGAATGCGATCCAGGCCGAGGTGGTTGGTTTCCGCGGCGAGCGGGTGTTGCTCATGCCCCTGGCCGAGATCGAAGGCATCCGTCCTGGCACCCCGGTCTTCCCCACTCGCCGGCCCTTTTCAGTCCCGGTGGGCGACGCCCTGCGCGGCCGCGTCCTCGACGGATTGGGCCGACCGATGGACGAGCGCGGCCCCCTGCGCACTGCCGCCCGGCGGGCTGTCTACAACCATCCCCCCGCCCCCCTGAGCCGCCGCCGAGTGCGTCAACCCCTGGGCACGGGGGTGCGGGCCATCGACGGGTTGGTCAGCTGCGGCAAGGGCCAGCGCCTCGGCATCTTTGCCGGCAGCGGCGTGGGCAAAAGCACCCTGATGGGCATGATCGCCCGCCACTCCGAGGCCGACGTCAATGTCATCGCCCTGGTCGGCGAACGCGGCAAAGAAGTGCTGGACTTCATCGAGGACAGCCTGGGCGAAGAAGGCCTGCGCCGCTCGGTGGTGGTGGTTGCCACCTCCGACCAGCCAGCCCTCATCCGCCTCAAGGCGGCCTTTGTGGCCACCGCCATTGCCGAGTATTTCCGCGACCAAGGTCAGGACGTGCTGCTGATGATGGACTCGCTCACCCGCATGGCCATGGCCCAGCGCGAGATTGGCCTGGCCGCCGGCGAGCCGCCCACCACCAAGGGCTACACCCCTTCGGTCTTCGCCCTGCTGCCGCGCCTGCTGGAGCGGGCCGGCATGGCCCGCCAAGGCAGTATCACCGGCCTGTACACAGTGCTGGTCGAGGGCGACGACATGGATGACCCCATCGCCGACGCCTCGCGCGCCATTCTCGACGGCCACTTGGTGCTCTCGCGACGCCTGGCCAGCCGCGGCCACTTTCCCCCCATCGAGGTGATGGAGAGTGTCAGCCGCTCCATGAGCGACGTGGTCGAAGAGCCCCATTGGGAACAGTCCATCCAGCTCAAATCGCTCCTGGCCGCCTATGCCGAGGCCGAAGACCTGATCAACATCGGCGCCTATGCCCGGGGCAGCAATCCGCGCGTCGACCGCGCCCTGCAGCTGATCGGCCCGATCAACGCCTTCTTACAGCAGCGCCGGCACGAAGGGGCCGATTTTGCCACCCATGTGCAACAATTGCTGCAGTTGACCCAGGAGGCCAACTGATGAAGCGCCTGCGCTTCCGCTTCCAGCGACTGCTGGAGATCAAGGAACGGCTCGAAGGGGTGCGCCAGCGAGCCATGGGTGAGGCGCTGACAGCGCTCACCCAGGAAGAGGAGGCCCTGGAAAACCTGCGCCTGACCCAGCACCGTTACCGCCTGGCAGCCCAGGAGCAGCCGGCCCGCGCCCTCGACCTGGGCCTGCTTTTGCTCAATCTCAGCTACGACCAACGCTTGCAGCGCGAGATCCAGGTCCAGGACGACCGCCGGGCCCAGGCCGCTGCCAAAGCAGAAGAAGAGCGCCAGCGATTGGTCGCTGCCCGCCGCGAAAAACGAACTTACGAGATCCTAAGAGAAAAGGCCGCGGCCGAACACCGCCGGCTGCAGCAGCGCCACGAGCGGCGTCAATTGGACGAAGTGGGCGAGCAGAGCTACCTGCGGCGCGCCCTAAAAGGAGAAACCTGATATGGTGGCAGTGGCTCCACCCGCCCCCAAATCCCAAGCTGCCCACGGCAAACGCATCACCAAACCAGCGGCAGGGGCAGCCGATTTCAAGCGCATCCTAGAGCGGACCGCCGCCGAAAAGCGACCGGCACCCGAAGCGGCGCCGGGTCGGGAGGACAACCCCCCCGAAGCCAAGCCCGAGGCCGCCGCACATGGCGAAGATCAGGCACCGGTCCAGACCGAAGAAAAAAAGACCCCCGATCAGGACCAGGACCAGGAGAAAGATCCCCAGGCCGAACACCCCAAGGACCGCGATGCCGTGCCAACGCCCCCGGCGACCCAGCCTATCGTCCCACTCTCCCCCGCAGAGGCTGCCATGAACGCCGCCGGCCCGGCTCAAGGCAAAGCCGAGGCCGCGGTACCGCAGACCACTGGCAAGGCCGAGGTTGTGGCCGCCCCTGCTCCGAGGTCCGGGGTTTGCCCCACCCTGCCAGCGCCCGGAAAAGCCGAGCCTGGGGCCATGCCCGCCGCCGAAAAAATAGAGCCCTTGCCTGCCCCGGCACCGGAGTCCGGAGCGTCGCCCTTGCCGCCAGCTACCGGCAAAGCGGCCACCTCCCACACCCGTACCGAGGGTGAGCAGACCGACACGCCCGCAGCGGACCAGCTCCCCGCCGACCAGCAGCTAAACCTGGAAACCTTGCAGACCAAAACAGTTGAGCTGCCACTGGAGAAAAGCCCCAGCACTGATCTGCTCAGCTTTCGCGAAATGATGCACCCCGACCTCAAGACCGAGGTCTCCCCCGAGCCGGTGCTGGACCAGCTCCAGCAGGCGATGAACGCCGCCCTGCTCGACGAAACCGCCCAGGTGGTGATGCCCCAATTGGTGCGCGGCCTGGCCACCCTGGTGAGCGAAGGTTTGTCGGAGATGCGCCTGCAATTGCTGCCCGATGACCTGGGCGAGATCGAGGTGCGGGTGCGGACCAGCGAAGGGGTAGTGCGCGGCGAGATGATGGTGCAGAACCCCGAGGTCAAACAATTACTCGACCAGCACCTCGACCGCCTGCGCAACGCGCTGCATCAGCAGGGCCTGGATCTGCAGAGCTTCGACATCGGCCTGGCCCCCGACGGCCGCTTCGCCCAGCCGGATCGGTCCGGGCACGGATCCCAATCCCAAGGGGGAGAAAGGCGCCAGACCAGCGGCACCAGCCCCCTCTCCGAGGCGGCCCCGCCGGTCCTCGCCCCCCGCGGCGCCCTGGCGGTGGATTACCTAGCCTGAAATGAGAGAGGTCTAAACCTATGAACATCAGCGCTCTGGCGGCCCAGGGGAGCCAAACCTCCCAGCAACGAGCCAACCCCAAGACCGAATTGGGCAAGGACGATTTCCTCCATCTGCTGACCATGCAGCTGAAGTACCAGGACCCGCTCAACCCGATGGACAATACCGAGTTCGTCAGCCAGATGGCCCAGTTCAGCTCGCTGGAACAGCTGCAAAATATGAACAAATCGCTGGGCGAAAAGAGCACCGCCGAGAGCCAACTGCAGTCGGCTTTCCTCAAGAGCCAGGCGGCCTCCTTGGTGGGCAAGAAAGTGGAGGTGGCCACCACCGAAGCGGTGTACGACGGCAGCAATTCCACTTCCCTCTCCTACCAACTGGCACCTGGGGCGAACCAGGCTCACTTGCAGATTCTCGACGCCAGCAACCAACTGGTGCGCGACTTTGAGCTGTCGCCCCGCCAGGCCTATGGCAAGGTGAAATGGAACGGCAAAAGTGAAGACGGCACCGAGGTCCCCGCCGGCGCGTATCGGGCGGTTATCTCCACCCTGGATGCCAACGGTCAGGCCATCCTGGGTGGAGAGGTGATGGAAAGCCTGAAGGTCCAGTCAATCCGCTACACCGGCCAGGAACCGAGGATCTGGGCCGACAACCGAGAATATTCAATGAACGACTTGCGCGGCATAACCGAGGAGTAATTCCATGATCGACTCAATCTACACCGGCATCACGGGCATCCAGAGCCACCAGACGCGGATGAACGTGGTCAGCAACAACATCGCCAATGTCAACACCAACGGCTTCAAGTCCGGGCGGGTCACCTTTTCCGACGTCATGGGCCGCACCCTGAGCGAGGGCTCTGGCCCTCGCGGCGGGGTGGCCGCCACCAACCCGCAGCAATCCGGGCAGGGCGTGCGGGTCAGCAGCATCGACGTGAACATGAGCCAGGGCAGCCTGCAGAGCACCGGGATCGACACCGATCTGGCCGTTGAGGGCGAGGGCTTTTTTGTCGTCGGCGACGGCCAGAACACCGCTTATACCCGCGACGGGTCCTTCCTCTTCGACAAAACCGGCAAACTCATCGATCCGGGCACCGGCATGGTGGTCCAGGGCAACCTGGCCCGCGACGACGGCACCTTCAAGTCCGAAACGGAGGGCCTGGTGGTCCCTCTCGACCGCGAATCCAAGGCCAAGGCCTCGACCAAGATCAACCTGTCGGGCAATCTGGACGTCAGCGGCGACGGCCAGGGAGAGCCGGTGTGGAGCACCAACACCACCTTTGGTTTGCCGGCCTCGCAGGCGGGCACCGCCAGCCTCGATTACACCGGCTTCACCTCGGGCGCCGGCCTCAAGGTCACCATCGACAAAGGCGGGCAGATCACCGAGAGCACCCTGAGCATCCCGCCCCGCACCTTCGAGGATCGGCTGACCCTGGTTGCCGAACTCAACGCCCAGATCAATGTCAACGGCACCCTCAAGGGCAAGGTGATCTTCAAGGCCAACGACCTGGGGCAAGTGGTGCTGCGCTCCACCGAGGGCGGCGAGCAGGTGAAACTCTCGGTGGACAACGCCGATCCCAATGCCAATGTTGTCGCTGCCCTGGGCCTGGCACCCCAGACCCCGACCCCAGGCCAGATGGCCAGCGGTACCACCCTGCTCAACGAACTGGCCAATATAGGCCAGGACCTGACCGACGGCGACGTGCTGCGTTTCTCCGGCACCAAACCCACCGGTGAACGCTTCGACGGCATCTTCACCTATGCCAATGGCACCACCGATAAAGTCGCCGACCTGTTGAAAGTAGTCGAAAGCGCCTACGGCAGCGTCAAGGCCGGCCTAGACCCCGACACCGGCAAGTTGATCCTCACCGACGAGATCAGCGGCGATCGGGTGGTGGGCTTCGACCTCAATATGTCGCTGCTCGACAAAGGACCGGGCTCCGGGATCTTCGGCGACAAACCCCCCTTCTCCTATAGCACCAACACCCAGGTCTACGATGAGAAGGGCGACGTGCATTCGCTCACGGTCAATTTCACCAAGAGCACCGTGGGCAACGAATGGAACTGGGTCGCCACGGTCGATGGCCTCACCCCGCAGGCGGGCAACAACGGCACGGCCATTTTCAACGAGGACGGCACCCTGCGCACTTTCGATGCCTCGGATAAGTCGCCCTTGGTCTTCCAAACCGGCGGTGGCACCCCCGAGTTGCGTATCGACCTGGCTGCCGCCGGCAACGAACGCCTGGGCGGCCTGACCCAGTTCGTGGCCCCCTCCTCGGTTTCGGTGCGCGACCAGGACGGCCGGGCTTCGGGCAGCCTGATCGAGGTCAATATCGAGGACAACGGCAACATCCGCGGTCTGTTCAGCAACGGCGAGTCCCAGGTCATGGGCCGGGTGCTGCTGGCCTCCTTTACCGATCCCGAGGGCCTCAAACGCGTCGGCGACAACCTCTTTTCCCAGACCGAGGCCTCGGGGCAGCCGGTGGTAGGCGCCGCCCAGAGCACCGTCCAGGGGCGGATCCGCGCCGGTTCTTTGGAGATGTCCAACGTCGATCTGGCCAACGAGTTTGTCACCATGATGGTCACCCAGCGCGGTTTCCAGGCCAACGCCCGGACCATCACCACCGCTGACGACTTGTTGAACGAGTTGGTAAATTTGAAACGGTAAAATATCTTTAGGGCATGAGCCCTGATCCGCTGCCACCATCCAGCTCGGCGATGGACGCCTTATGATCAGACTGACCAGATTAAACACGCGCGAATTCGTGGTGAATGCCGAAATGATCGAATTCGTCGAAGCCATCCCCGATACCATGATCAGCCTGGTTTCTGGGAAGAAGCTCATGGTCACCGAATCGGTGGACCAGGTGATCGAGCGGGTCATCGAATACCGGCAGCAGTGTCACAAGCCCTTGTTCAGCAAGAACGGCTGAACCGGCCGGCAGCAGGACGCGGCGTGAGCCGCCCATCAGCAGTGTATAGGGAGAGTTAGCATGTCAGATGAAGAAGCCGAGAAACCCAGCGGCGGCGGATCGGGCGATGGGGGCAGCGTGCTCAAGAAATGGGGGCCCCTGGCTGCCATCGTGCTGGTGGCCCAGGTGACAGTGGCCTGGGTGCTGATCACTACCGTCTTCAAGGACCGGGCAGGAGGCGGGGAACACGCCGCTGAACCCATTCTCCACGAAACCCAGGTCCAGGAGGGGGGTGCCAAAGCCGAACATACCGGGGCGCTTCCCGAGTACTATTCCCCCCCCCTCCTGAAGAAAATCATGGCCAACCCGGCCGGCACCGATGCTTCGCGAGTGGTGATGGTCGCCGTCGAACTGGGCCTCATCCGGACCAACCCCAATCCCGACGAGGAGCATGCGGAAGGAGGAGGAGGCCATGGGAGCGACAAGGGGAACCCCGCTTTTGAGCCTATGAACCCCTACGTGGGCAAGATGAAGGCCCTGATCATCGAAATAATCAGTTCCAGAGGAATCGACGAGTTACTCGACCCGGAAGGAAAAAAGGAGTTGCAGGAAGAAATCAAAAAGAAACTGAACGCCCAGATCGTCTCAAAGGTGTTTGTTCCCGATCCAGAAAAAGAGGACCAGAAGCTCTTCGAAATCTCCGAGGTCATTTTCTCCGAATTCGTCATCCAGTGAGCGTACAGGTATGGGCGACATACTTTCCCAAGACGAAATAGACCAATTACGCTCGGTAGCCGAGGGCAGCGACGATAGCGGCGGGGGCGGGGGCGGCGACGGGGGTGGGGGCGGCGGCGCCTTCGAGGACGTGGCTTCGCAGCAGATCGCCACGGCCTACGACTTCAAACACCCAGCCCGCGTCAACAAGGACCAGCTGCGCACCCTAGAGAGCCTGCACGACAACTTTGCCCGGCTCCTGGGTTCCACCTTCTCTGGTGCCATGCGTGCCGTGGTCGACGTGGACACCGCTTTTGTCGACCAGACCACCTACGCCGAGTTCATCATGTCCCTGTCCAACCCCTCCTGCTCCTACCAGTTCACCGTGGGGCCCACCCACGGCCAGGCGATCATGGACTTTGCCATGCCGGTGGCCTTTGCCTTTGTCGACCGCATCTTTGGCGGCAAGGGCTCTTCCCAGGGGGTGGACGCCAGGCAGCTGACCGCCATCGAGATGGGGGTGCTCAACAAGATCGTCAAGCGGGTGATCGAGGACCTGGAGGCCACCTGGGAACCGATCTTGAGAGTCGAAATCTCCGATGTGGAGCTGGAGACCAACCCCGAATTCATGCAGATCACCGCCGCCAGTGAAATTGTCATCCTGCTGGCTTTCGAGGTCAACTCGACCAACGCCTCGGGGCTGGTGAGCCTGTGTTATCCCTTCTTCACCCTCGAGTCCATCCTGCCCCGCCTGGGCCAGCAGAGCTATGCGCGGCAGACGCGGGCCAACAAAGACGAACTGATGCGCTCCAACCGCCTGCGTCTGGACAAGACCTACCTGCCCCTGCGCGCCGAACTGGCCCGCGGCATGGTCTCCTTCCAGGATCTACAAAATCTGCAGGAGGGCGACGTCTTGCGCCTGGACACCCCCATCCGGGACCAGGCGGTGGTTTTTGTGGAAGAAGAACCCAAATTCCTGGCCCTGCCCGGCCGGGTGGGCCGCAAAAACGCCGTGCAGATCACCCAGTTCATCGACCGCGAGAACGAGGAAATCTTCAAGAACAAGGCCAGACCCATTCCGGTCTGAGATAAAAAGGAGAGGATAACCCATGGCGGAAGAAGACGATCTGCTGCAGGATGCCGACGCCCTGGCCGAAGCCATCGACGGCGGACCGGGTGAGGAGTATGACCCCCTCGCCGAAGAAATGCTCAAAGCCTTGGAGTCGGGCGAAGGCGAGGGCGGCGGGGACATGGACCAGATGATGGAAATGGAAATGCTCAAGGCCATGGAGCAGGACGGCGGGGACATGGCCGGCCCGGAGGGCGAGGGCGGCGGGGCCGCCAGTGGGCTGGCCATCGGCGGCGGGCCGGGCGCAGGCGGGGTCCCGCCCAATATCGCCCGCCTCATGGACGTGCGGCTGATGGTGACCATCGAACTGGGCCGCACCAAAAAAACGGTCCAGGAAGTCCTGGACTTGGGCGAACAGTCCCTCATCGAACTGGACAAATCCGTGGGCGAACCCGTCAATGTCCTGGTCAATGGCCGGCTCTTTGCCCGCGGCGAGGTGGTCACGGTTTCGGAAAATTTTGGCGTGCGCATCACCGAATTGGTTTCCCCGATAAACGCCGGGCCCTGATCCTCTGAGGAAGTTATTTCCTGACACCGGGTGCTTTTTTCTTTCACCTGGAAGTTGTGCCGTAATCTGCTCTGATTACTCCTTATTGTTTTTACTCAACTTACCCCCCTGCCCCTCCCGTTCAACTCCCAGCGGCATATTTGTTGCTCCATAGACCAGCGCTGCACCCAATGGATTGGAAGGCGGTGGTCAGATGGAGCTAAATTTTCGGAGTACAGCCTGGGCTGTAGGCTTGAGTTGCCTGCTGTGTTTTTCCCTGGCAAGGGCAACGGCTGCCCCAGACACGGCGGCGATCTCCTCGCCGGCCCTCACCCTCCCCACCCCCGCTGACACCCTCCAGGAGTTGGCTCCGGTCCCGGCGCTGGCTGGCGAAGAGGGCGGGGTGCCCTACCTGGCGATGATGGTCAAACTGGGTTTGGGCCTGGCCCTGGTGATCCTGCTGGCCTGGGGGACGGTATTTTTGCTGCGCAAAAGCGCCTTTGGCCAGCAATTTGCCGGGTCCGGTCAAAACATCAAGGTAATGGAACGTTTCTATCTGGGCCCCAAGAAAGCCATCTACCTAGTCGAAATAGGGGGCCGTGCCCTCGCCCTGGGGGTGACCGATACCGCCATCACCCCCCTGACCCAGTGGCAACCAGGCGAACTTGAACTCACCTCCCGCACGGCTTCTTCCTCTTCGTTCGCCGCCCAGTTCCGCAATCTGATCACTCCCCAGCGACCCACCGACCAGGAGGGCTGAGCCCGTGGCATCCCCGAACAACGGAACCGCGTTTACCGGCCGGCCCCCGCGGTGGCCCTGGCTGGCTGCCGCCCTGCTGCTGGTGCTGGTAGCCTCCCTGTGGTCGGCCACCGCTGACGCTCAGGGCCTGCCCAAAATCAGTCTCCAGATCGAAGACACCAAGAAGGGCGGGGATGCCGCCGTCTCGCTGCAGCTCATCTTCCTGCTGACCATCCTGTCCCTGGCCCCCTCGATCCTGATCATGATGACCTCCTTCACCCGCATCGTGGTGGTGCTCTCCTTTCTGCGCACCGCCATCGGCACCCAGCAGATGCCGCCCAACCAGCTCCTGATCGGTCTGTCGCTCTTCCTCACCTTCTTCATCATGGCCCCGGCCTGGGAGCGGGTCAACAACGAGGCCATCCAGCCCCTGATTGCCGACCAGATCTCTTACCAGCAGGCCCTCGACCGCGGTATGGTGCCGATCCGCGAGTTCATGCTCAAGCAAACCCGCCAGAAAGATATGGCCCTTTTTGTCGGCATGGCCAAGATCAAGCAGCCCCGCAATGCCACCGAGATCCCCAACACCGTGCTCATCCCCAGCTTCATCATCAGCGAATTGCGCACCGCCTTTCAGATCGGTTTTATCCTCTTCATCCCTTTCCTGGTCATCGACCTGGTGGTCTCCAGCATCCTGCTGTCCATGGGCATGATGATGTTGCCGCCGGTCACCGTCTCGCTGCCCTTCAAACTACTACTCTTCGTGCTGGTGGACGGCTGGAATCTGGTCGTGCACTCGCTGGTCAAGAGTTTCAATTGAGAGCGACACCGTAGATGACACCCGAATATATCATCAGCCTAAGCCAGGAAACCATGATGCTGGTGCTCTACGTGTCCGGCCCGGTGCTGCTGGTCACCCTGGTGGTGGGTTTGCTGGTCAGCATCTTCCAGGCCGTGACCCAGATTCACGAGATGACCCTGACCTTCATCCCCAAGATCCTGGCGGTGGGCGCCCTGATGTTGTTGATGCTGCCCTGGATGATGCAGCGCATGGTGGACTTCACCGTTCAGCTGATCTCCAGCATCCCTTCGGTTATCGGCTGAAAGGTGGAAAGTGGCCTACTGGCTGGACCAATTCCACGTCTTCCTCCTGGTCATGCTCAGGGTCAGCGCCCTGTTGATCTCGGCGCCCATCTTCGGCCATCACAACTACCTCAACCAGGCCAAGGTCGGGCTGGCTTTTATGGTTTCCCTGGTAATTTTTCCGTTGGTATCGGCGCACCATCCTCTGGTGCCCGACGGTATCTACCCCTACGCCTTCATGATGATCAAGGAGGTGATCCTGGGTTTGGTGCTGGGTTATGCGGTGCTGCTGCTCTTCGTCGGCATCCAGTTCGCCGGCCAGCTGGTCGGCCTGCAGATGGGCCTGGACATTGTCGACGTGATCGATCCTACTTCGAGCGCCCAGATCTCGGTCATGGGCCAGTATCTCAATATCCTGGCCATCCTGATTTTGTTGACCATCGACGGCCACCACCTGATCCTCCAGGGGCTGATGCGCAGCTTTGAGGTGATTCCCCTGGGCGGGATCCAGCTCAAGGAAACGGTGATGCTCAAACTCATCGATCTCACCAGCGAGGTCTTCATCATCGCCATCAAGATCAGCGCTCCCATCATGATGGCCCTCTTCCTGGTTTCGGTGGCGCTGGGGGTCCTGGCCCGCACCGTCCCGCAGATGAACATCCTGGTGGTGGGTTTTCCGGTGCAGCTGGCCGCCGGCCTGGGCGTGCTGATCGCCTCCCTGCCGATCTTCTACCAGTTGATAAGCAAGATGATCCATACCCTGGCCCGCCATCTGGCGGCCCTTATCGAGTTCATGTCCTGAGCCCCAATGGCCGAAGAATCCTTCCAGGAAAAGAACGAACAGGCCACGCCCAGGCGACGCGAAGAAGCCCGCGAAAAGGGGCAGGTGGCCCGCAGCAGCGAGCTGAGTTCGGTGGCCATCCTGCTGGCCGGGCTGATGGCGCTGTCGGGCCTGCGGAACTATATGTTCGGCGGGCTGGCCGAGTTCACCACCCAGATGCTCAGCGACGGCTTCACCATCCAGCTGGATCTGGCCAACGCCCCGGGCTACGTCATGCGATGGGCGGGTAGCTTCGCCCAGATCTGTGCCCCCATGATTGTGGTGCTGGCCGTCGTCGCCCTACTGATCAACTTCGCCCAGGTAGGCGCGGTGTTGACCGGCAAACCGCTGGCCCCAAAATTCAGCCGCATCAGCCCACTGGGTGGCCTCAAACGCCTCGTTTCCAGTCGCGGGCTGGTGGAGTTGGTCAAAGGTCTGGCCAAGATCACCCTCATCGCCTACATCACCTACCTGACCATCGCCAACGAGGCCCACAACTATATCCTCTTTCTCGATATGGAGGTGGCTCAGATCCTCAGCCTGGGCGGCGAACTCATCCTCACACTGGGCTACCGCATCCTCATGGCCCTGCTGGTCCTGTCGGTGCTCGACTACGCCTTTCAGCGCTGGGAGTTCGAGAAAAGCCTGCGCATGAGCAAGCAAGAGATCAAGGAAGAGTTCAAACAACAGGAAGGCGATCCCCAGGTGCGGGCCCGGGTCCGCTCGCTGCAGCGGGAGATGTCGCGCCGGCGCATGATGGACGACGTGCCCAAGGCCGACGTGGTGGTCACCAACCCCACCCACGTGGCCATCGCCCTGCGCTACGACCCAGACCACATGGCCGCCCCCCAAGTGGTGGCCAAGGGCCAGCGCCTGATGGCCGAGAAGATCAAGGAAATGGCCCGCCAGGCAGGCGTGCCCATGGTGGAAGACAAACCCCTGGCCCGGGCCCTCTTCAAGGCCGCGCAGGTGGGCGACACCGTGCCCGACGAACTCTTCAAGGCCGTGGCCCAGGTACTGGCCTTCGTCTACCAATTGAAGCGCAAAAAGTGGTGAAATCCTTCGGTCCTGTGTATCATTGCTCTGAGAGGAAGAAATCTTGTTGATCCAGTTGCTCCGCAATATCTCTAAACACACCGACGTCCTGCTGGCGGTCGGCGTCATCGTCATCCTGGCGATGATGATGGTGCCGATACCGACCTTTCTGATGGACCTCTTCCTCACCCTCAACATCAGCCTGTCGCTGTTGGTGCTGATGTTGACCCTCTATGTCACTGCCCCACTTGAACTGTCCGTCTTCCCCGGTCTGCTGCTGGTCCTCACCCTCTTCCGGCTCTCCCTCAACGTCGCCTCCACCCGGCTGATTCTCAGCCAAGCCGACGCCGGCAAGCTGATCGATGCCTTCGGCCACGTGGTGATCGGCGACAACTACGTGCTCGGCTTTATCATCTTCACCATCATTGTCATCATCCAGTTCGTGGTCATCACCAAGGGTGCCGGCCGCGTCGCCGAAGTGGCGGCCCGCTTCACCCTCGATGCCATGCCCGGCAAACAGATGGCCATCGATGCCGACCTCAACGCCGGTTTGATCAACGAGGACGAAGCCAGGCGCCGGCGCGCCCAGATCTCCCGCGAGGCCGACTTCTACGGGGCCATGGACGGGGCCAGCAAATTCGTGCGCGGCGACGCGGTGGCCGGCATCCTCATCGTGCTGATCAACATCATCGGCGGTTTCGCCATCGGGGTGCTGCAACACGGCATGGAACTGACCGAGGCGCTGCAGCGGTACACCCTGCTGTCGGTGGGCGACGGCCTGGTCACCCAGATCCCGGCGCTGATCACCTCCACTGCGGCCGGTATCATCGTCACCCGCACCACCTCTGGCGACAACCTAGGCCACGACCTCAACAAGCAGTTGATGGGCAAGCCCCAAGCCGCCCTGATCGCCGCCTGCATGCTCATCGGTCTGGGACTGGTCCCCGGTCTGCCCACCTGGCCCTTCCTGATCGTCGGCGGCCTGCTGGGCACCGCCGCCTACACCATCCGCAACAGCCAGCAGCAGCAGGCCGAGGAATTGGCCACCCAACAACAGCAGCAGCAGGTCAAGGTCGAGGAGAAACCAGAGGACTATCTGCGCGTCGACCCGCTGGCGGTGGAGATCGGTTATCAAGTGGTGCCCCTGGTCGATGCCCGTCAGGGTGGCGACCTCATCGAACGCATCGTCCAAATCCGCAAGGCCGCTGCCATGGATATGGGTTTCATCGTGCCCCCGGTGCGGGTGCGCGACAATATCCAGCTCAAGCCCAACGAGTATGTGATCAAGATCAAGGACGACCCGGTGGCCCGCGGCGAATTACAGCCCAAAAATCTCTTGGCCATCAACCCCGGCTCGGCAGAGGAACATATCGAGGGGACCCCGACCAGCGATCCGGCCTTTGGCCTGCCGGCAGTCTGGATCGCCCCTGCCCAGCGCGAACAGGCCGAACTGGCCGGGTACAATGTGGTCGAGCCGGTGGCGGTGCTGGCCACCCACCTGACCGAGGTGATCAACAGCCACGCCAGCGAACTTTTGGGCCGCCAGGAAACCCAGAACCTGCTCGACGAGCTGAAGAAGACCCATGCGGCGGTGGTCGACGAAATTGTGCCCGGCATCGTTCCGCTCAGCAAATTGCAGCGGGTGCTGCAGAACCTGGTGGTCGAGCGTGTCCCCATCCGCTCCCTGCGCAGCATCCTCGAATGCCTGGCCGACTACAGCGACATCAAGGACCTGGAGGTGCTCACCGAGTACGTGCGCACCGCCTTGCGCCGCGCCATCTGCAATTCCCTGCTCAAGGAGCGGCCTGAGGATGGGCTGGCGGTGCTGACCGTTTCGGGCAGGGTCGAGGAAATGATCAAGGAGTCCATCCAGATGACGGTGGCTGGCATCAACGTCGCCCTGCCCCCCGACCTGGCCAGCCGCCTTTTCCACAGCATGACCAGCCTTATTGACCAGATGATCACCAACGGCCAGCAACCGGTAGTGCTCACCGCACCTCATGTCCGTCTGGCCTTACGCAAGTTGACCGCGGCCAATTTTCCCACCCTCTACGTGCTCTCCTACAACGAGATCGCCCCCGAGGTGGAGGTGGTCGCAGTGGGCAGCATAAACCTGAGCGATGAAGATCCGCAAATACGTGGCCAGAAGCATGCCGGAAGCCTTGCAGCAAGTCCGTGAGGACTTGGGCGAGCACGCAGTAATCCTCAACACCCGGCAAATCCGCAAGGACACCCGCTTCAACCCCCAGGGCGAAGCGCGGGTCGAGGTCACCGCTGCGCTGGACGAAGCGGCTGCGGTCATCCCGGCGCCCCCCCCTGCCCCGGCAGCCCCGGACTGGTCCTATGCCTCGCCGGCACAGCGCAGCGCCAGCCTGGAGCCGACCCCAAGGCCAGCCGTACCGGCCCCACGCGCTGCCACCCTGGACATGGAACGGGGGCGGGCGGCCGAACCCGCGCCGGTCCCGATCCAGGCTGCGCCCAACCGGGGGCACTTTGAAGGGGGCGAGCAGATCCTCAGGCAATTGCGCCAGCTCCAAGATACCGTCGAACGGCTGGAGCGCCGCGCCCCAGCCGCCCTGGTCTTCCCCAAGGCCCTGAGCCGGCTGATAGATCGCCTGCGCAGCACCGGCCTGACCGAAGAACTGGTCAACCGGCTGGCCCAGCAGCTCTTTCAGGAGTTGGGCAGCATGACGGGCCAGGACCGCGACAACCGCGAGGCGCTCAACCAGCGGGCCGCAAGTCTATTGAGCGCCGCCCTGCCCCCCTGTCGGGACATCCGCATCGGCCGGGGCCGCAAGGTAGTCGGGCTAATCGGGGCTTCGGGGGCGGGCAAAACCACCGCCGCCGCCAAGATTGCCGCCGGTTTCGCCATGCGGCGCAAACAGGGCATCGTGCTCATCAGCACCGACAACCGCCGGGTGGGCGCCCTGGACCAGACCCGGATCTTGGCCCAGATTATCGGCGTGGAATTGGAAGTCGCTTATCAGGAAGACGAAATGCGCGCCGCCCTCGACCGCCATGCCGACGCGCGGCTGGTGCTCATCGACACCGCCGGCTGCGGCCCCCACGAGCGCCGCGAATGGGAGCACCGCCGCCAGCTGCTGGCCGCCGCCGGTGCCACCGAGGTGCAGGTAGTGATCGACAGCATGAACGGCTACGAACACATGCTCGACCTGCTCGAAGCCAGCCAGGCCATCCCCGAGCGCCGGCTGCTCTTCACCAAGCTAGACGAAGCCGTGCGCCCCGGCGCGGTCCTCAGCGCCGCCGCCCACAGCCAGATCCCCACCTCTTACTTCTCGGTGGGCCCCGCCATTCCCGGGGCCATCGAAGCCGGCGATCTGCGCAAACTGGCTACCCGAGTGACCGGCGCCGCCCCCACCGGCGAGAAAGGCAAGTGATGGCCGGCCCGCGTTCCCTGGCAATTACCAGCGGCAAAGGTGGAGTGGGCAAAAGCTGCGTGGCCCTCAATCTGGCCGTGTCCCTGGCCCGTTGCCAGCAACACGTGCTGCTGGTCGACGCCGACCTGGGCCTGGGCAACCAGGCCATCCTCCAGAGCCTCAGCCCCGAACATACTCTCGAGGAAGTGCTCAGCGGCCTCTGCCCCATCGAGGCCGCGGTACTAGAAGGCCCCGAGGGGATCGTCCTGCTGCCGGCCGCCTCCCAACTGTTGCCCTGGCACCCTGCCGCCCTCACCCCTGCGGGACTGGCGCCCCTGCGTTCTTTCGAGGCCCAATTCGACTTTGTGCTGGTGGACACCGGCGCAGGCCTGGCGCCCAAGGTGCTCGATTTTGCCGGCGCTACCGACCAGGTACTGCTGCTGACCACCCCAGAAGCCACGGCCATCGCCGACGCCTACGCCCTGCTCAAAATCTTGCTCCAGAGGCGGCCGGCCCTGGCAACCGGCCTGCTGGTCAACATGGCCGAGTCCGCAAAAGAAGCGGCCGAGTTGCAGGAAAAGTTCGCCGAGCTGGCCAACCGCTTTCTCGGAGCACAAATTGACAACTGGGGTTATATTCCTTTAGATCGATATGTACGCGAAGCCGCCAAGCGCCAGATCCCTTTCACGCTGGCCACCCCGCCGCCGCCGGCAGCCCGGGCTCTGGCCCGGCTGGCAGAAAACCTGGTGGAAGGGCAGCCGACCACAGCGCCGCAAGGGCTTTTTGCCCCTCTCTGGCGGCAATTTCTCTCATCCGGCTCCCCAGAACAGGCCCCTACCTAGGCGGAGAGACCGCATGAACCCCAAGAAGACCACCGGCCAGAAAGCCGTTCTGGAATACAGCAAGCAGCAGGAGCCCGTCAAAAAGGCCGAACTGGGTCAGCTGGAGGATTACCTGCCGCTGGTCAAGTTCATCGCCGGGCGCCTGGCCATCGGTCTGCCCCGCTCAGTGGAGGTCGGTGACCTCATCAACGCCGGGGTGGTTGGGCTGATCGAGGCCTACCGCAATTTCGACACCAGCAAAGGCGTCAAATTCGAGACCTACGCCTCCCTGCGCGTCCGCGGCTCCATCCTCGACGAGTTGCGCAGCATGGACTGGGTTCCCCGTTCGGTGCGCGCCCGTTCGCGCGAAGTCGAAAAGGTGCTGGCGCGCATCGAAAACGAACTGGGCCGCCAGCCCTCCGAAGAGGAACTGGCCGGGGCCCTGGGCGTTGAAATGACCGAGTATTACGAGATCATCGGGGACGTCAGTTCCACCGCCTTGCTCTCCCTCGATGAAATGGCCTTCGAAGAGGGCGACGACAAAGCGGTCCCCCTGATCGATACCATCCGTTCCCCCGAAGCGGTCAACGCCCTGGGCCAGCTCGAACGCGAGGAGATGCGCGATCTGCTGGCCGATTCACTCGGGCAGCTCAACGAGCAGGAACGCCTGGTGGTAGCCCTCTACTATTACGAGGAACTCACCCTCAAAGAGATCGGCCAGGTGCTGGAATTGTCCGAATCGCGCGTCTCTCAGTTACACACCAAGGCGGTGATGAGCCTGAGGGTGAAGCTGAGAAAACGCTTCATGGCCTGAGTTGCCAGGAGGGCGGGCATGGTCAGACCAGTGGATATGCAGGACAACTACTCCAAGGCGCCCCTGGCCGGCCGCCAGCAGCATATCCAGCAGACCAGCCCCGAAATCACCCAGCGCCAGGCGGCCCAGCAGCTGGTCCAGCAGCATTTGGCGGACCAGGCCCGGGCCCTGCCTTCTGCCGGGCGCGACGAAGTCGAATTACACTTGGGTGAGGAGCGGGGACAGGACCAGAAGCGGCGGCGCAAGCGGCAACCCGACACCACCCAGGAAGAAGACACCCCGCCGGACTCCAGCCCGGCGGGCACCAGCCACATCGATCTCACCGCCTGAACCCAGGCCGCGGCTTTAGCCCGCTAGGTGGCCACCTTGTTGGACGAACAAAGACAAAGACGCCTCAAGAGGATCACCCAGAGCATCATCGGGCTGCCCACCTTGCCCACGGTGATCACCCAGCTGATGACCCTGATCGATAGCCCCAAGACCTCGGGCCGTCAGGTGGCCCAGGTTATTTCCACCGACCAGGCGCTGACCGCCAAGATCCTCAAGCTGGCCAATTCCTCCTTCTACGGCTTCCCCCGGGAGATCTCCACGGTGCAGCACGCGGTGGTGATCCTCGGTTTCGAGACCGTCAAGAGCCTGGGCCTGAGCGTCTCGGTGCTGCAGCGTTTCTCCGGCCCCAGCGACAACACCCAATTCGACCGCCAGGGCTTTTGGGAACACTCCATTGCCTGCGGGGTGAGCGCCAGGCTGCTGGCCGGCAAGTTGCGCTACCGCCTCCCCGGAGAAGCCTTCGCCGCCGGCATCCTGCACGACGTGGGCAAGCTGATCCTCAGCCAGTATTTTCCCGCCGAATTCGCCCAGGTCATCGAGCGGATGCGCACCGACGACATCTACATCGGCAAGGCCGAAGAGCTGGTGCTGGGGCTTACCCACAGCGAGGTGGGCAGCTGGTTGGCCGAAAAGTGGAACCTGCCCGGCAAACTGGTGGACGCCATCGCCTATCACCACACGCCGGGCCGGCTGACGCGCAACGCCGAATTGCCCGCCCTCATCCACCTGGCCGACTTCCTCTGCCGCCGCGAAGGCATCGGCGACGGCGGCGGGCAGCGGATGCCGACCCTGGACCCGGCCGCCCTGCGAATCTTCGGCATCCGCGAGGAACCCAAGGCGGCGCTGCGGCGCATCTTCACCTATGGCGAGGAACTGCGCCGCGAGATGGAAAAGGCCGACGCCTTCACCCGGCTGGCGCGTGGGGAGGCGGAAGAGGAAAGTTCGCCGCCCGCCGAAAAGGGTGGCGAGCCGGGCGAGACCCCCCAGCCCGACGAGGACCCGGACCCGGCCCCGTTGGTCGCCCATGCCCTCCCCTATCCTCCTCTCCCCCGGAGCCACTCGTCCCGGGTACAACCCTAGGCGGCTCCCGCCGTGTTGACCCCCTCCCCGCCCCCTCGGCTGCCGGCCTGGCTGGAAGAGGAATTACCCCTGGCGCGGCTGCGGGAACTGCTCGAACAGGCGCGCGAAAGCGGGCAGCGCGAACTGAGCTGGGAGCTGGGCATCCACCTGGACACCCTCGACGAGGCCTTCAGGGAATTGGGGGTGCGCATCCAGGCGTTGGAAGAGGAGAAACGCCAGTTCCAGGAACGACTCCAGGGCGAGCACCAGGGGTACACCCAGCTGCGCGCCTCCATGCACGAGCTGCTGGACTTACACGCCTTTTCGCGAACCATCAGCGCCAGTTTCGACCTGCAAGACATTTTGCACGCCCTCCTGGATCTGTCCCTCCGCCTGACCGAATACCACAGCTGCGGGGTCTTTTTTATCGGCAGGGGCGACCGCCCGCTCGAACCTGTCGCCCTGCGGGGCGACGGACCGCGGCTTTGCTCCAGGGTGCAGGCCCAATGGGAGGACGGGATCATCCCCTGGGTCCTGGGCGAAGGCCACCCGGTGGTGATCGAGGATGAGGAGGACGCCTCCTCCAGCTTCATCCACATCCCCCTGCGGGTCCGCGGCGAACAGGTGGGCTTCTTCGCCCTCTACTGTCCAAAGGCCAAGGGAGATTTTACCCTGGGCGAACTGGAGTCGCTGGATGTGCTGGCCAGCCACGCAGCGGTGGCCATGGAGAACGCCCGGCTCTACACGGATCTGGAAAGTGCCCACCAGGAACTGAAGGAGTCGCAGCGCCAGCTCCTGCTCTCGGCCAAGCAGGCGGCGGTGGGTGAACTGGCCGGCGGCGTGGCCCACGAGGTCAACAACCCCCTGCAGATCATCCTCAGCCGGGTACAGCTGATGCTCATGCAACACCCCGACCCTGGCCGCCTGGGTGATGACCTGCGCCTGATCGAGCACAACGTCAAACGCATCTCGCGCATCACCAGGGCGCTCTTGGGTTTTGCCCGCCACAATAGCCAGGCCGAAGGCTGGGGGCCATTTGACCTGGGCCAAGCCATCCAGCAGGCCTGCACGCTGGTGCGGCACCAGCTGGCCGCCCACCTCATCGAGGTAGCCATCGACTGCCCCGAGGACCTGCCCCAGCTACAGGGCAATGTCGGCGAGTTGGAGCAGGTCTTTCTCAACCTGATCCTCAATGCCCAAAACGCCATGCCCAAGGGTGGGCACCTCCAAATCGCCGTCCGCCGCGAGGCCGAAGTGGTGGAGTTGCGCTTCGCCGATACCGGCATCGGCATTCCCCCCGAGAATCTCGACCGCATCTTCGAGCCCTTCTTTACCACCCGCTCCAGCCAGGGTGGCACCGGGCTGGGCCTGGCGGTCAGCTACCGGATCATCACCAACCACGGTGGCACCCTGACCGTGGAGAGCCCCCCCGGCCAGGGCGCCACCTTCATCATCCACCTCCCACTGCACCCTCCCGAAGCCCCGCAACACGACAAGAGCTGATGGAAACCAACTGGCAGGTATTCTTCCTCGACGGCCTCTTTCTGCTGCTGGCCGCCGGCATCGGGCTGTGGTTCAAAGCCTGGTTGAGGGAACAACACGAAGTCATCGACCGACGCTTGCGGGTGCTGGATGTCCACCAGAAAACCCTCGAATTGCTCAGCGCCCGCCTGCAGTCGGCCTGCAGCATGCTGGAGCAACTGGTCGATGGGCAAAACCCGACCCCCTCCCAGACCACCAGGACCGGCAGGACAACCCGCACCGAGCGCGACAGCTACGAACAGGCGCGCACCCTGCTGAGTCAGGGCCTTTCCCCGTCGGAAGTGGCCCGCAAACTGGGGCTCGGCCAAGCCGAGGTCGAGACCCTGGGCCGGATGATGCGCCGGGGGGAATAACTACCCCTTCAGCAACTCCTCCAACACCCCCAAGAACGTATCGATCTCCTCATCCGTGCCGATGGAGATGCGCAGGCAATCCTCCAGCCGGCGCTGGGCGAAGTAGCGCACCAGGATGCGGCGCTCCTTGAGCTGCTCGTACAGCCCCGCCGCCGACGGCCCGGGGGTGCGGGCCAGCACAAAATTGGCCTGCGAATCCCACACATAAAATCCCAGCTTCCGCAGCCGACCTGTGAGCCGCTGCCGGGTGGCCTGGATCCGGGCCGCATTGGCGCGCATGGACTCCAGGTCGTCGAGGGCCGCCTCGGCAGCCACCAGGCTCAGCTGGTTGACATTGTAATGATCTTTCACCTTCCACATCCCCTCCACCAGCCCCGCAGGCGCAAAGCCAAAACCCAGCCTCATGCCGGCCAGCGAGAAGGACTTGGACATGGTGCGGGTGAACAGAAC
Source organism: Gemmatimonas phototrophica (assembly GCA_945861755.1). Taxonomy (GTDB): domain Bacteria; phylum Latescibacterota; class UBA2968; order UBA8231; family UBA8231; genus SICG01. Next base: position 13,186 of record CAMAVQ010000010.1, on the reverse strand, counting down.
ATTGGGGTAGCGGTGGATCAAGTCCAGGCAGCCCCCAGTGGAAAAGTCCACATACGCTTCGTCGATCAGCACCAGGCCCTCGGCCTGGGCCACCACCGCCTGTAGTTGCTCGCGGGGCAGCAGGGTGCCCGAAGGCGAATTGGGGTTGGACAGCAGCGTCAACTTGGCCCCAGGGACCACAATCCCGGCGGGCAGGGCGAAATCCTCGGCAAAGTCCACCAGCACCGACCTGGCCCCCTGCAACTGGATCAGCTTCTCGTAATAGGCATAGGTGGGATAAGGGTAGACCACCTGGTCGCCCGGCCCGGCAAAACAGCGCAGGGCGATATTGAGCAGTTCGTCCGAGCCGTTGCCCACCAGGGTCTCCTCCACCTCCACCCCAAAGAGCTGGCTCAGCCGGCGGCGCACCCCCGTTGCGCCTGGATCGGGGTAGCGGCGCAGCCCCTCCCCGCAGGCCTGGTGCAAGCGCTCGATCACCAGGGGCGAGGGCGGATAGGGGTTCTCGTTGGTGTTGAGCTTGATGAAACCACCCTCCCGAGGCTGCTCCCCGGGGACATAGCCCTGCATCTGAGCGATGTGCGGCAGAAAAAAGCGCGTGCTCGAATCCATATCCCCTTCCTCCGGCGGGCAAAGGGCGGCAATATAGGCCCCTCCTCTTCCCCTGTCAAACCTCGGGCCGGACGCCGGGGTTTCTGTTATACTTGGGGAGTGAGTCCCCTATGATCGTGCCCATGACCCCCAGGGAAATCCAGCTGGTGATGAGCTGGAAAACCCAGGCCTTCTGGCCCGATGAGCAGCGCGTGCTGAACAAGCTGGAGGCTGCCCTCAACAGCGCCGTCCAGCCCGAGCTGAGCCGGCTGCAGTTGCAGATCATCCGCGGCTGGGCCGAGGAAATGCTAGGAGGGTCTTATGGAGGGGGTGAGGTGGCCAATCCCGAGGAACTAGGGGTGCTCCGCAAGCTGCAGGAGGCCCTGGGCGAGGTCTAGTTCCGGCGCTCCGGCAGCAGCGGCGCCCGAGGCTGGGGGATCTCGCCGCGCCGCACCTCCAGCACCCCCTCGACCTGATAGACCTTGCGGATCAGCTCCTGCAGTTGTTTGGAGTTCTGCACATCGACCCAAAAGGTCTCGATGGCCCAGTTCTCGGCGGTGTCGGTAGTGGAACTGCGGATGTTGGCGCCGGTATCGCTGATGGTCTTCGAGATATCGGAGAGCAAGTACTTGCGGTCGTTGCTGCGCACCACCAGCTGCACGGTGAAGACCTGCTCCTCGGCCAGATCCCACTCCACCGGCAGCAGCCGGTCCGGATCGACGGCCAGCTGTTCGGCGATATTGTGGCAATCGGCCCGGTGTACCGATACCCCCCGGCCCCGGGTGATCAACCCCAGAATGGTGTCGCCGGGGGCCGGGCTGCAGCAGCGGGCAAACTGGATCATCATGTTGTCCATGCCCTGAATGCGGATGCCGCGTTTGTCCTGGATCTGGGGCGGGGTGTGGCGGCGGGGCAGCGGCGGCAATAGGCGGTTGACCACCCGGTTGACCGACAGATCCCCCTGGCCGATGGCCGACAACACATGCTCGCCGTCTACCAGCGAGAACTCCTGGGCCAGCCGGTCCAGCATCTCAGCCTGAAGTTTGTAGCGATACCGTTTCAACTCCCTTTCGAGCATCTCCTGCCCCAGATGTACACTGTGGCCGTGCTGCTCTTCCTTCAGCCAGTGCTGGATGCGGTTGCGGGCCTTGCTGGTCTTGACCAGCTCCAGCCAGGCCTGCCTGGGCTTCTGCTGGGGCGAGGTGAAGATCTGCACCGCGTCGCCGCTCTTCAACTCCGTGCTCAGCGGTACCAGCTGTCCATTCACCTTGGCCGCCAGGCAGCGCAGGCCGATATCGGTGTGTACGGTAAAAGCGAAGTCAATGGGCACCGCCCCCTTGGGCAACTGGACCAACCGCCCCTTGGGGGTAAACACAAAGATCTCGTCCTGGAAGAGTTCGATCTTGAGGTTTTCCATGAATTCTTTGGGATCGGTGGCTTCGCGCTGCCAGTCCAGCACCTGGCGCAGCCAGTGGATGTGCTGGTCCAGATCGGTGGGATCGCGGCGGCCGGCCTTGTAGCGCCAGTGGGCGGCGATGCCGATCTCGGCGGTGTGGTGCATCTCCCAGGTGCGGATCTGGATCTCCACTGGAATGCCCCGTGGGCCGATCACCGAGGTATGCAGCGACTGGTACATGTTGCTCTTGGGCGTGGCAATATAATCCTTGAACCGCCCCGGCACCGGATGATAGAGGGTGTGGGCCAGCCCGAGGGTATGGTAACACTCGCGCACCGAGTGTACGGTGATGCGCACCGCCAGCAGGTCGTAGATCTCCTCGAAGGGCCGGCCCCGCGACTTCATCTTGTTGTAGATGCTGTAAAAATTCTTCGGCCGCCCGGTGATCTCGGCCTCGATGCCCCCCTGCGCCAGCTCCTTCTCGATGGGGGCCTTGAACTCCTCGATGTAGACCTCGCGTTCCCGGCGCTTCATCGCCACCTTGTCGCGCACTTCCCGGTATACCTCGGGCTCTAGGTATTTGAAGCTGAGGTCTTCTAGTTCCCAGCGCATGCGCGCCAGCCCCAACCGGTGAGCCAGGGGTGCGTAGACTTCTAGGGTTTCGCGGGCAATGCGCCGCTGCCGCTCGGGCTCCATGGCCTCAAGGGTGCGCATGTTGTGCAGGCGGTCGGCGAACTTGATCAGGATCACCCTGATGTCCTCGACCATCGACAGCAGCATCTTGCGGAAGGTCTCGGCCTGGCGCGCCTCCTGGCTCTCGTAGGTGAGGCGGTCCATCTTGGTGACCCCGTCGATCAGCGAGGCGATCTTGGGGCTGAAGAGGGTGCTGATCTGGGCGATGGTGGCGTCCGAGTCTTCGAACACGTCGTGTAAGAGGCCGGCAGCCACGGTCGCCGAGTCGAGGCGCAGTTGGATCAGGATGCGGGCCACTTCTACACAGTGGTGGATATAGGGTTCGCCCGAAAGGCGTTTCTGCCCGGTGTGGCAGGCCTCGGCAAAGTGGTAGGCGCGGGCGATCAGCCCGCAGTCCACCTGGTCGTTGCAGGAGCCCAACTCGATAAGCAACATCTGCAACTGCAGGTGATCGCGCGCCTGTTCGAGGTGGAAATCCAGCTGCTGGGCCGGCACCAGGGCGGTGGGCTCAGGATCAGGGGGGTTATGGGCACGTGACTCGCTCATCGCTGCGCCAGGGGGTTGAAAAGATATTTTTGAATATACTCAAAAATTAACCGAATTGGTATCATTTTCAACTGGCACAGCGATTTAGGGGGATTATGGCGCGGCGCTCTCCGGAATGTCGTAGACAAAAATCGAATGCCCGATGCGCGCCACCGGCTCGTAGCTCCGCAGCCATCTGAACAAATCCCGACCCTGCCCGTATCCACCCATATACACCCCCACCAGATTGGTGGCGCTGATGGCGATCAGGCCGGTGGTGGGCAGCAGGGTCCGGGCATCGGGTGGGGCCGGCAGATAAAAGCTGGGCAGCCATTCGTACTGCAGCCCGTAGAGGGCCGGGTCCACGGTGCCGAAGTAGCTGAGCTTGATGCGCTCGATGCCGCGCTGATCCATGTAGGCCTTCAGGCCCTTCAGATCCTGTCCCCAGTCCAGATTAGAATCCGCCAGATAGCGGTACCCCTGGTCCGGCCCGCCCACCAACTCGTTGAAGTAGGCCAGGTGGTCGGGGTGGTTGCGCAGCGTACCACCTGCATGCCACAGGCAGCACAGGATCAGCAGCCAAGCCCGCCAGCCGCGCCAACCCTGGGTCCCGGAGGCGGGCAATACCTGGACGGCCAGCAGAAAGAGGAAGGGATAGGCGGGCAGCAGGTAGCGCAGCCCGATGTCCTTGCCGCCGGCGACAAAGAGCCCAGCCAGCAGCAGGGGCGGCCAGACCAGCAGCCCCAGTGCCGCCCATCTGGACCGGTCCCGCATCACCTGCCACAACCCCCACCCCCCTAGCACCAGCACCGGCACCGGCGTCTTGATCAGCAGCGCCACTGGATAATAGTACCACCACCCCTGGGTCGAGTACTCCCCCATCAGATAGGCTTCGTGGCCGGCGTCCAGATCTCCCATTTGGGAGCGCAGCGTCAGCAGGTAGGGTGCCACCTGAAAGCCGTACAGGGCCCACAGCACCAGCCCCCCGCCCAGCACCACCCCCAGGTACAGCGCGCCCGCAGCGCCCCATATGTTGGGGCGCTGCATTCCCCACACCCCTGCCCGTGGCCACCAGCGCATTCCCTCCAGCGGCTGCCGCTGCTGGAAAGAGGCAAAGACCAGAAACCAGGCCAATCCCAACCCCAACCCAGGCAACAAGACCAAGGCCGAAAGCTTGCTGCCCAACGCCAGGCCCAGGCCCGCAGCGGCGCCAGCCAGCCGCCCCGGCGAGGGGTTCAAGAGCCCTCGGTAAAAGGTGTACACCGCCAGGACAAAGGTGACCTCAAAAGCGAAGTCGGTGTTGATCAGCGAGGCGTGGGCCAGGGTATTGGGGCAAAAAGAGAGCAGCAGCAACGCGAGCAGACCGCCCTCCGGACCGCGGAGCTGGCAGCCCCAGCGATAGAGCACCAGGGCCAGCAGGCCAAAGAGTACCACTGCGCTAGCCCGGCAAAAAAAGAAGAGCCGTTCCCCGTCGTAGTTGGCATCCAAAAGCAGGGCGTTGCCCCGTTGCAGATCTGCGGAGCGCAAAAAACCCAGGTCCTGCGCCCCGCCCTCGGGGTAGTGCCAGGGGGACCAGTCCACGGGGTAGGCGAAAACCGGCAGGCTGTGGAGGTAAAAGGCCAGCGGCGGGTGGGAACAGGAGGCCGGCACATCCCAGTTGCCGGTTTTCAACAGATACACGCCCAGCCCGAAGTAACCGGTCTCGTCCCAAGTGGGAGATTTCTGCCAGGCGGTGTGCAGCAGCAGCAGGGCACCCAGCACCGCCACCAGCCAGGCGCTGAGGCGGGCTTTCAATCCTCCCCGAGGCCCTCGATGGGGAAGGCGGCCTTGGGCACTTCTAGACCTTTTTCCTTCATCCTGGGGATGAGGCTGGAGATATCGCGCTGCAGTCGGCTGAGGTTATGGGAGAGCAACACCTGCTGCCCGTGCAGTTCCGCCTCCTGCTCATCGAGCCGCTGCGCTTCGAGGCGGGCCTCGCGCAGGGCGATGCTCTTCTGGGAAACGAGCTGTTTCAGGCGCAGAATCTTGGTGGAACACAGGCACTGGACGAGCAGGCCAATGACGATGCAGGCCACCATGCCGATCCACCAGTACATAACATGCCCTCCCTCGCCGCCTCAGCGCAACTCTGAGACCAGGGGAGTTTCCCGGCCCTGGTTGCCTTTGGAGTTGACGTAGGATTTGAAGGTCTGGACCTTGGTGAGTAATTCCTGGCTCGACTGTTCGAGATTGGCCTCGATCTGCTCGACCACCTTGACCACGGTGCTCTTGTTGATGAAACCCACGGCGTCGAGCCAGGTGCGCCCGTCTGGGGTGTTCACTAGCCAGTTCTCTATGGCTTGCCGGAGCTCATCCGGATCGCTAACATAGTAGAACTTGCCGAGAATACCATCCACTCCGCTCACGTATTTGAGATTCTCGACAATAGTCTCGTTCAGTGTCTTCGCCACGCTCGTGCTCCCGCTCGCATATCTGCACGGAAGTGTAGAAAAAATAATCCTAAATGTCAAGCGAGGAAGCCTCCGCTTCCCCCCGTCAGGCCCCGACGCCGGCAGACCTGATTCTGGCCCTTCTGCTGGTGGCAGGCAGCCTAGGTTCGTGGGTTTTCACCGGCCGCCGCCCACCCGGCAGCGAGGTGGTGATGGAGAGTGATGATCGGCGCCAACGCTGCCCCCTGAACCGCGACCAGGTGCTGTACCTGGATGGCCCCCTCGGCAGGAGTCGGGTGGAGATCGCCGGCCAGGGGGCTCGCATCGCCACCTCGCCCTGTCCCGAACAGCGCTGCGTGCTTCAGGGCTGGATACGCCGCCAGGGCGAAGTCGCCGCCTGTCTGCCCAATCACCTGGTGCTGCGCATCGAGGGCGGGAGCGAAACCGTGGACGCCCTCAGCCGATGAACCTGGCTTCCCCCCGCCAGCTGGCGCGCTTGGGGCTCTTCACCAGCGCCGCCATCGCCCTCTTTGTCTTTGAACAGCTCATCCCCCGCCCCCTGCCCTGGATGAAACTGGGCCTGGCCAATGTGGCCGTGTTGTTGGCCCTGCTGACCCAGGGTCCGGTCGCTGCCCTGGCCGTGCAGTTGACCAAATGGCTGGTGGGCAGCCTGCTGACCGGCAGCCTGGGCGGCCCGGCCTTTGTCATCGCCGGCAGCGCCGGCCTGAGCAGCTGGGCGGCCATGGCCATGGCCCAGCGCTGCACCGGCCGACTCTTCAGCCCCCTGGGCCTGAGCCTCATCGGCGCGGCGGTCCACCAGACCCTCCAACTGGGCACCGCCGGCCTCTACATCCACCAACTGGGGTTGCTGGCCCTGCTGCCCCTCTCGCTGCTCAGCGCCCTGGTCAGCGGGGCGCTCATCGGGCTTTTGACCGGTGCGATCCTGGAAAAAATGCGTTCCAACGGCTGGTCTCGCTAATTCTTCTGTTGATCGAAGTGCCTGATAACCCTAACTTTTCCTCGCTTCCTGAACCCCAACCCGGACCCATTGATGGCCGCAGTCGCCCTGGGGGCGCTCCCAGGCACCCCCCAGCAGACATCCCTGCGCTCCCCATCCGGCGCTCCCTTCACCTTCAGGAGCCTGGGACTGGGGGCGTTCTTTTCGCTGTGCATCGCCATCGGCGACCCGTACGGGAACATGGTGATTCGCGGGTCCTATATGGGGCTGGACTTTGGCACCCCGGGCGCCCTATTCCTCTTTTTCCTGCTGGCTGCCCTCTTCAACCGCATCTTGCGCCTGCGCCGCGAGGAATTGCTGGTCGTCTACATCATGATGATCGCCGCCTCGGCCATCCCCACCATGGGTTTTTCCGAATATCTGCTCACCATCATCAGTGGGGTCCAGTACTACGCCTCACCCGAAAACGAATGGGCTCAACTCATCCACCCTCTCATCCCCGCCTGGATGGTCCCCCAGGACCCCGAGGCCATCAAATGGTTTTTCGAGGGAGCGCCCAAAGGCCACGGAGTGCCCTGGGGGGTATGGTTGGGTCCGCTGGCCTGCTGGCTGGTCCTGGCCCTGGCCCTCTACCTAGTGATGATCGCCACCATGGTCATCCTGCGCCGGCAGTGGGTGGACCAGGAGCGTCTGCTCTACCCCATCATCCAGGTTCCCCTGGAGATGGTGCAGCAGGGCGGGGGGCGCACGTTTTTTCGCAGCCCGGTGATGTGGGCCGGTTTCGCCCTTCCGGTGCTGGCCAGCACCCTCAACGGCCTGCATGCGTACTTCAATTTCATCCCCGCCCTGCAACTGGTCTCCTCGGTCCCTATCCTGCGCAACACCGTGAATCTCGAATTCCGCCTCAGCTTTCCGATGATAGGTTTCTCCTACCTGATCAACCTCGACATCGCCTTCAGCCTGTGGTTCTTCAACACCGTCGCCAAACTGGTCCGCGGCGGGTTGAATATCCTGGGCATCTCCAGCACCGAAAAGTTGGGGATCTACGGGGCCGCCAGCGAACCTGTACTCGCCCACCAGGGGCAGGGGGCGATGATCATGCTGGTGCTCTTTGGCCTGTGGATCGCCCGCGACCACCTGCGCGGGGTGCTGCGCAAGGCCTTCAAGGGGGACCCTCAGGTAGACGATTCGGGCGAGATGCTTTCCTACCGGGCCGCGGTGTTCACCTGGATCGGCGGGGTGCTGGTCCTGAGCGTATGGCTGTGGCTTTCTGGCCTGCCTTTCTGGGCCGCCCCGCTGACCGTGCTGACCGCCCTGCTGATCTTTGTCGGCCTGACCCGGGTGGTGTGCGAAGGGGGCGTGGCCACCGCGGTAGGGCCGATGATCGCCTCCTCCACCATCGTCTCGGCCTTTGGCTCACAGGTGCTGGGCCCCGCGGGCATGGTGGGCATGGCCTTCACCTACGTGTGGGCCGCCGACATCCGCACCTTTGTGATGGCCTCCTGCGCCCATGGACTCAAACTGAGCGAACATCTGGGCCGGCGGCTGCGCCCGCTTTTCTGGGCCCTGCTCTTGGCCATTCTCATCAGCCTGGTCGCTTCCCTGGCCACCATCCTCCATCTGGCCTACACTTATGGCGGCATCAACCTCAACGGCTGGTTTTTCGACGGGGGACCCAAAGCCCCTTTTGAATACGCCGCCGCCAAGTTAAATTCCCCGGTGGGTCCCGATTGGACCGGCTGGGCTCACACCCTGGTGGGCGGGGGGGTCATGGCCCTGTTGATGCTGGCCCGCCACCAGCTTTCCTGGTGGCCGCTCCATCCCATTGGCTACCCCATTGGCGCGGTGTGGTTGATGGATGCGCTCTGGTTTAGCATCTTCTTGGCCTGGCTCATCAAGCTGGCGGTGCTCAAATACGGGGGGCCCCAGCTCTACCGGGCCACCCGCCCCTTCTTTCTGGGGATGATCGTCGGCCAGTTCGCCGTCGCTGCCACTTGGCTGATCATCGATTACTTCACGGGTATGACGGACAATGTGGTGTTCTGGATTTGAAGAGATGAGGAGACTTATGCCCAGGGCCATCCTCCTGCTAGGACTAGCGTTGCACTGCTGGGGCACCGCGCCAGCCAGAGCCGAGGTCGATTTTGCCGACCTGCGGCAGATCGCACCGGTGGCTGAGGTCCAACAGACCATCGACTATTTTTCCAGTCTCGGTTCTCGGGTGGCCGGTTACCCCGGCGCCGCCCAGGCCGCCAGCTACATCGAGACCGAAATGCGCGGCATGGGCCTCGATAAGGTGGCCGTCCAGGAATACGATGTCTCCATCCCCATGGAAAAGAGCGGGCGGATGGTGCTCACCGGAGACGGGACCGAACTGCCGCTGCACGGGCTGTGGCCCAACCTGGTCAAGACCTCTACCCTGCCCGAGGGAGGCCTGCGCGGCCAACTCATCGACGGGGGCCGGGGCGAACTGCGGGAACTGGAGGGCAAGACGATTGAGGGCAGCATCGCCCTGCTCGACTTCAACTCCGGCGACCGTTGGCTCAGCGCGGCCTATCTGGGCGCTGCGGCCGTGCTCTTCATCGAGCCCGACTCGACCGTGTACCTGGAGGGGGAAAAGAAGTTCCTTTCCATGCCCCTGAATCTGCCCCGCTTCTGGGTGTCAAAGGCCCAAGGCGAGATGTTGCGCCAGCGCCTGTCCCAGGGCCCGGTAGAGGTACACCTGGACTACCGCATGGACTGGGAGCGCCAGCCGGCCTGGAACATCATGGCCATGATCCCGGGCGCCGACCCCCTGCTCAAGGACGACGTGGTGGTCCTGGAATCCTATTACGACGCCATGTCGGTGGTGCCGGCCCTGACCCCGGGCGCCGAGCAGGCCTGCTCCATCACCGCCCTGCTGGAACTTGCCCGCTACTTTCGCCAACACCCCCCTGCCCGCACCCTGGTCTTCGTGGCCACCTCGGCCCACCATCTAGGCCTGCGCGGCATCGACGACTTCATCCAGCGCTACCTGCGCAAGGAAGATCCCTTCATCAACCGCATGTTGATCCGCCGCGGGGTGGAGGTGGCCTTGCGCGAGGGCCTGATCCGCAAAGACGGGGTGACCTACCGGATCGGCAAGGACGAATACCTCGGCAAGGAGGCCCTGATCCGCGCCGCCGCTGAGGAGGACACCACCCTGATCGCCGCGGTGCTCGACAAGGCCCTGGCCGCCGGCGTAATCGCCCAGAGCGGCGGCGGCCTGCGCCTGGGGGATCATCAGTTCGCCGACCGCGCTGAATTGCTGGCCGAACTGCGCAGCGACGAGGCCGTCAAGCTCTCCCTCTATCGCGAATGGGCCGGCCCCAAGGAAGACTCCCTGGCCGTCAAGCTCTTCATCAGCCTCGATCTGTCCTCCCAGACCGACGAACTGGGGGTGTGGAACAGCAACACCAGCTTTTACTACAAGCGCTACTTTGCGCCTTTCGGCAAGAATTTCATGGGATACGCCCGCCAGATCAGCAAGGAACTGGGCTATGTCCAGAAGGACGTGCTGGTCAACGGCATCAGCCCCGAGGGCGGTATGAGCTGGGAGACCTTTGTGCCCGGCGAGATCTCGGTCAACAGCGAACTGGTCCTAGCCACCGGCACCCCGGCCCTGGCCTTTGTGACGGTCAACGACGCCCGTTTCCTGGCCGACACCCCGCTGGACAGGGCCTCCCAGGTCAACAGCCAGAACCTGGCCAAACAGATCCGCGCCCTGGCCGGCATGTTCCACCTGGCCTTCGAAGACCCCGAACTCTTCCCCGACTTCAAGATGCGGCTGCAGGACGACCTGCGCACCCTCAAAGGGCGGACGATGGTTTTCCCCCGCCGCAGCATCATCCCCGACTTGCCGCGCACCGAGGCGGTAGCGGTGGTGCGCAACGGGCGCAAGAAATCCTACAAGGGGGTGCGCGGCGAGTACTACGAGGTGGTGGACAACACCGGTTCCTTCTACATCAACCGGATTCAAGTCAACGCGGTGCAGATCGAGGGGTACTATATCGACCCGCGCAGCGGCCTGATCACCTACGCGCCGGATCGGGGGGTGCAAGGCGACAAAGTCTACCCCATGAAGATCACCATGGATTGGCGCGACAAGCAGTGGATGGTGGTGCTCTTCCCCTGCGTGGCCTTCAACTTCTACGACATTGTCGACCCGCGTTACCTGACCAAGCTCAACAGCATCAGCATCTTCGACGAGACCAACAGCGCGCCGGTGGAGTTCGGCTACACCATCGGCGAAGGCCCCTCGGCCCAGGATGAGCCGGTGGGCGTACTCTTCGCCCGCCCCAACACCCGGATCAAGATGGGGCTTGGCGCCGGCCTGCTGGGCTTTCGTTATCTGCTGCTCAACGTCACCAACACCGACAACAAGGAAAAGGCGCTGGGCGAGGGCTTCGCCATCACCCCCGGGGCCAACTTCGCCCGCACCTCCTTCCAGGCGGCCCACGACGTTTGGGCGCTGGACGAGTCCCGCATGCAGGAGCTGAGAAGCTTCGCCATCGAGAACAACCGGCTCAACGACCTGCACGGACGGGCCAAGCTGGAACTTGATGACGCCACCAAGGCCCTGGCCGGCAAACACTGGGAGGATTTCGTGCGGCACACCCGGGCGGCCATCGGCCTCGAATCGCGGGCCTACCCCGATGTGCGCTCCACCCAGGACGACGTCATCCAGGGCATCATCTTCTTTATGGCCCTGGTGATCCCCTGCGCCTTCTTCACCGAGAGATTGTTAATATCGGCCGCCACCATCAAGAACCAGATCCTCGGCTTCATCGGGGTGTTTATGGCGATCTGGATCGTGCTCTGGCTGGTACACCCGGCCTTCCAGCTCTCCAACCCCTTCGTCATCCTGCTGGCCTTTGTCATCCTGGCCCTGGCGGTGATGGTGATGTGGCTGATCTCGGGCCGCTTCAACGAGCAGATGAAAAAGCTGCGCACCGAGGTGGCGGTGATTTACGACACCGACGTCAGCCGCTCCAGCGCCTCGCTGACCGCCTTCCAGTTGGGCATCTCCAACATGAAGCGCCGCAAACTGCGCACCGGCCTGACCTTTGTCACCCTGCTGCTCTTGACCTTTACGGTGCTCTCCTTCACCTCCATCCGCACCTCGCTGCGCTTCAACCAGATTCAGCGGGACAACGAGGGCCTCTACCAGGGCCTGCTCATCCGCAGCAAATCCTGGAATCCCCAGGAGGAATCGGTCCTCCACTACGCCCGCAGCAACTTCGGCCAGCAGGCCACCGTGGCGCCGCGCTCCTGGTACAACAACAAGAGCAAGGCCCACATCAAGATGAGACACGGGGAGGCCACCCATAATGCCCTCGGCGTGCTGGGATTGACCCCCCAGGAGAAGGAGATCACCGGCCTGGACCGGGCCCTGGTGGCGGGTCGCTGGTTTGAGCCGGGGGACGAGAAGGTGTGTATCCTGCCCAACGACATGATCACCGCCGACAAGCTCAACCTGCCCCTGGAGCAGGTGGGCACCGCCGAGATCCGCGTCTTCGGCGAGATCTTCAAGGTGATCGGGGTGATCGATTCGCGGCGGATGAAGGAACTGAAAGATTTGGACGACGAGACCCTGACCCCGGCCGACTTTGCGGTGACCGGCGGCCAGGCGGTCCAGGAGCTGGCCGAGGAGGAGAACCGCGAGAAGCAGGGGCTGGAGAACTCCAAGGTCTCGATCAAGCCTTTCGTGCACCTAGAGCCGGCCAACGTGCTCATCATCCCGTACAACACCCTGCGCAACATCGGCAGCGGCAACCCCCTGCAATCAGTGGCGGTGCGTTTCCAGGATGGGGTGGATGTGCGCAAGCAGATCGAGGAATTCCTCTCGCGCCTGGCCGTCACCCTCTTCGCCGGCCTCAAGGAGTCGGGCGACGAGTACGTCAAGGTTTCCATCTACAGCTCGCTGGGCATGACTTCCTTCTCGGGCATGAGCAACCTCTTCATCCCCATTCTCATCGCCGCCCTGATCGTGCTCAACACCATGATGGGCAGCGTCTACGAACGCTTCCGCGAGATCGGCATCTACTCCTCGGTGGGACTGGCGCCTGGGCACATCGCCTGGCTCTTTATGGCCGAATCCTGCGTCTACGCGGTGTTGGGCGTGGTGGCCGGCTACCTGACCGGGCAGATCATCGCCAAGGTGCTGATCACCATGGGCCTGCTCAGCGGCATCACCCTCAACTATTCCTCCCTCTCGGCGGTCACCTCCAGCATCCTGGTGATGGCGGTGGTGATGCTCTCCACTGTGTACCCAGCCCGTCGGGCATCCCAGTTGGCAGTGCCAGATGTGACCCGCAAGTGGAAGCTGCCCCCGCCCGAAGGCGACGAATGGAATTTCGAGTTCCCCTTCACGGTCAGCGGTCACGAGGTCACGGGGCTGTGTGTCTTCCTCATCGGTTATTTCGACTCCTACAGCGAGGAGTCCATCGGCACCTTCTACACCGACGGGGCCCATCTGCAGCGCTTCGACTCGCCCAATGGCCCGGGGTACTCCATCGACATGAACATCTGGCTGGCCCCCTTTGACCTGGGCGTGAGCCAGCATGTGGTCCTGCGCGC
>CAMAVQ010000009.1 GCA_945861755.1 Gemmatimonas phototrophica | reverse complement strand
GGGCGTAGCTGAACAGGTGCTGACCCAGATCGTCCCCCTCAATCCCACCAAACAATAACGACACATTGGTATACGCCACCTGATGCTTGCTGATCTGGCTCAACCCCGCCGGGTTGGAGAACAGCGCATCCCCGTTGTCAGCCACCGCCACGAAACTATTACCCAGCGCCGCCGAACGCGCTCCCGCACCCAAGTGCTGGATGTTCACCACCGCCTCGGCTGACCATACCGTGGCGCACAGAATTCCCGCGACCATCAAGCAACGCATTCTTCTCTGTTTCATCATTGGGACTCCTCCTTAATTGGGATACCTGCGCTGGTGACGAATGCGCTCAAGACTTTCCCTTTGCCTGGGAGAGCTCCACCTTCCCATCCCGGTTGATCCTGCCAACATCGCGGTTAAAACGACACTCGATATCGACGGCTTCGACTGGTTCGTTGCGAAAGTCGAAGCGCAGGACCATGTCCTTGATTACCACCTTGAGCTTACCCACATCGGGGTGAAGCACGGGAAAAACCACAAAACCCTCTACTTCTTGGCCGCTGAAAACCTCTTCGTTCTTGAACAGGGTGCGGCGCAGCAGATCGAGCCGCTCCTGATAACGCGCGTACTCGTTGCCGCGATAACCGATGGCATAGGCCCGGTAGTACGTATCCAACTGCTGCAGCCCGAGACTCCAGTACTCGCGTTTGCTCTCGGACTCGAGCACGATACGCGCTGGATCGATCTTGACCTTGGGGAATGCGTAGTTCTTGACGCTGAGGCGGAACACCGTAAACCGGGGACGCTGAGGTTCGCCCCCCCAGAACTTGGTATTGCCAAAAGTGTACGGATTGGTCGAGGTGGGCCCTGACTGCGAGTTGGTGGGGAACTGCCGATTGAGTTCCTCGTCGGACATGGGCTTCAAGCGGACTTCCAACCGGTCGCGGGTGTAGGTCACGCTCCCGTCATCGGCGACCGCTATGGACGCCGATTGCTCCTCCTGGGGACGCAGGGCTCCTGCGTAATGGTAATAACCACAGGCCTGCAGCATCACCCCGATTGCCAATAACCATCTGACCCTTGCCAATATCGCCCCCTCTTGAAATGAAAAAAGAGCTATAACCTAGCGTCAGTCGAAGCGCCAGACACTATCTAAGAAATATAACACAGATGCAAAAACTGTGAATTCAGGAAGGCGATAGCCAGAATCCGCGGGTGCGGCCGTCCTGATAGAAAGCTATTTCGCGTGTATGTTAAGCAATATACAGGACGGTGTCAATCTATTTTGCGCAAGCAATATTACGCCAAAAGCCCTGTGCTGTCAATAACAAATTTGACTCTGTTCCATCCCCCTTTTCCCCCCCTGGACACCCTTTATTGCACCCCTGCATAAACAGTGACAAAACCCCGGGTCCGGGTCTGCACCTGGTGGAACTCGAAATGCCGGCGGGCCAGTTCGAAACCGATGGTGGTGGTCAGGCGGTATCCCTGATATTCGGACAAATTGGTCAGCTGCCAGGTGCCCACCAAGCCCTTGAAGCTGGCTTCGGCCCCCGGCGGGGGAGGGGTGCGCAACTGGGCGAAAGACTCGTATTCCACCCCGCCCTCAATAAAACTGCTGCGGAACACCGGAAAACGCGCCATTATCACATATAATTGATCCCACTGCCGCTTGTGGGGCTCAGTACGGCTGACCTGGCTCTGGTGGAGCAATTCGCTCTTCCAGCGGGGCACTAGCGTCAACTGGCCCAGGTTGAAGCGGTATTCCACCTTGTCGATCAGCCCCAGAAAAACCGCATCCCGGCGTCTGCCAGCCAGTTCGAGGGCCAGCCCATCGCCTAACTGGTGGTAAATCTGCCACTTGAACTTGGTGCTCAAGCTCAGTCCCGGGATCCTGGTGTACTCCCCGCCCAGCCAGGTGGTGTTGACCCAGGTGTGGGGCGCCGGCATGGGGTCGGTCACCAGGCGCAAGCCCCCCCGGGTATTGGCAGGCTGCACCCACTGCAGCAGGTCGTCCTGGATGGTGTCGTGCACCTTGCGCAGATCCTGGAAAAGTTGCAGGCGCCCCCAGGAGCGGCGTTGGTCGGCGGTGAAGAGCAAGTAGGTGGCCAGGTTGCGCCGACCGGTGGAGATCTGGCGCAGGCGCTGCTGCCCCACCGCAAAGCGGACCTCCTGGCCGAGAAAAGCCCCGCCGTAGATGTTGTACCCCCGCTGGTTGCGTCGGTAAGGGTAGTCGGGCTCCTCATCGTTCTCGAAACGATCCACCCAGCCGTTGTGGTTCATATCCACCCCGTAGAGAAAATCTGGCCGGTCCACCTGGAAACGCAGGAAGGGCTCCTCGTAGTCGGGGATCAGGTTGGGACTGTCGATGTTGTCGTTCTGGTTGAAGTCGGAGATAAAGTCGTTGTTCTCGTCCCAACCGGGAAAGACCTCTTGGTCGCCGGCCTCCCAGCCCTTGCGCCGCCAGTCGGGGCGACGGTCCTGGTCGTCGTTGTCGTCGACCATCTCGAAACGCTGAAAATCGTTGCTCTCGTCGAGTTCACCGTCGCTGTCGACCACCGTCATCGAGGTACTGTAGTCTGGGCTGATATCAAAGCCCTCGCCGAAGGCGAAATAGGGATAATGGGTCTGGGACAGGTTGAGCAACCAAGCATTGGCCCGGGTGGAGGCCACATGGTGCTGGTCGAGGTTGGGATTGGGATACTGGCGGAATTGGTGGTTGATGTCGATCTCCATATAGCCCTTGAAGCCGGCCAGGTCGTCCAACTCCAAGGTGAAACCGGTGATCTGGTCAGCCGTGCGCAGGCCGTAGTCGAAACGAAGCACCTGTTGGTTCGAGTTGTCCTGCACGTTGCCAGGGGCCCGCGCCACTACCTGGTACACGGGCTGGAGGTCGGAGGCGACTTCGATGCGGTAGTCATCTGCCACCACCAACTCGACCTCCACCCGCTCCAACTCGCTCAGATCGGGACCGGTGTAGCTGCGGTCGCCAAAATCGTAGGTCACCACGATACGCTCGTTGCCGTCAGCGGCCAGAAAGCCCTGGCGCTCGAAACCGCCCTCGACCAACGGACGAAACCCCAGCTCGCTGGCCCGGAATTGTTGTCCGGTCAGGTCGTAGAGCACCAGGTCGCTGGCGAAAAGAGCCCCGCCGCCGGCGGTGTCCTCGGGAGAATCGTCGCGGATGGCGATCTGCAGGCGGGCCATGCCCTCGGCGTTCTGCTGGGCGGTCAGGTTGCCCTTGAACATGTCGCCGCTGAAAGCCTCGACCTGGGTGTGCGCCTGATGGGCGCTGACAAAGGTGGTGCCCACCCGCACAAAATCGCCCACCTGGGCCACCAGCCGGCCGCCGATCAGGTTGGTGTTGTCGGTGCGCTGCTGGGGATTGGCACCAGAGACCCCGGCGTCGCTGATGCGCGACAGCAGCAAGGTGGCGGTGTACTTGTCGGAGGCGAAATCCCACTGGAGCCCGTCGAAGAGGGGCTTGGAGAAGGTCATGGGTGTCAGGGTGGTGCGCAGCTGATTGCTCACCGTGATGGCGTAGTGGTATTGGCCTTTGTGATCCGAGGCAATGACCAGATTCGAAAACCAGGAACTAAAGCGGCCCGACTTCTCTACCGCGCTGCCGAAGGGCTGGGGATTTTCCTGGCGCCAATCGTAGATCAACCAGCCGCGCATCAGGTAGTTGCCGTAGATGTCGTAGAAATACTCCCCTTCTAGGGCGGTGTTGACATAGCGCTGGTACAGGGTGCGGGCGTAGTTGTTGTACTCCTGCTGCTTCCAGCGGTACTCGCTGTAGAGTTCCTGGGGCACATACCACTTGCGCACCACCGGGTCGAGGGCGTCCATCAGCACCCCCGGACCGGTGGGCTCGAAGCTGAGCCGCCCGCCCCTTTTGACTTGCCCCAGGCGCGCCCCGTAGTCCTGGGCGTGCAGAAGGGAGGCGGATAATATTACCGCCAGCACCACCATAGGGGCGCATCGCGATACGCCCCTACGCCAAATATTCAACATACCATCCTCATCTCAATACGCCAGGGCGACGACCCCGGTGTGTCTTTCCTCGAAGGCATCCGCCTCCACCCGCAGCACCCAGAGATAGTTGCCCGGCGGCAGCAGGCCACCCGCCGCCCGACCATCCCACTGGTAGGTGGCCGGTCCTATACGCCGCTCCTCGGCGAAGACCGTGTGCACCCGCCGGCCGGACAGGTCGTAGATCTCCCAGGCCACCAGCGTGGGCTGGGTCAGCTGCAGCAGGTTGAAGTTCATGGTCACCGCGTCATTGACCCCGTCGCCATTGGGGGTGAGCATCCGGCTGCTCAAGGCGATCTCGCCCACCAGCTTGCCCACCTGTGACTCGGGAATGGCCACCGACAACCCGGACAGCTCTGCCACGTCGCCCGGCCCAAAATCCACTGCCTCGCCGGACTCAAGGCGCTGGGGCACGGTGGGGAAACTGTGGTGGTAGGCCCGCCCGGAGAAGGTGGTGCCGAAGCGGAAGATGGGCAGATCGAAGGTGAATTCTAGCACTGCCCCGTCCTCCTGCACCAACGGGAAGTCTAGGCGGAGAAAATCGGGATGGTCGAGGTCGGCGATGAAATCCACCGGCCGGCCCTGGATACGCAGCTGGCGCACCGCGGTCACCGGGACGTTGGTGTCCACCTCTAGCCGGTCGAAGCCGCGCACCGGGCCGGCGGTCCTGAGCCGGACCGCGTAGCGGAAAGTAGCGGGCTCCTCGGCGCGGGCCAGGCGCGGGAAGACCTCGGCCCGCAGGGTGTCGGCGATGGGTGGTTGCAAATAGTCGAACTGCAGCTGCCCCGCCTGGCGGGTATCGAACAGGCTCCCGGCAAAATCGAGGCTGAACTGGATGAAACGCCGCGGTCCGGGCGCAGTCACCAGGGCCTCGTTCTGGGCCGTCTTCCAGGGGCTCCAGTTCTGGGCGTCCTCGATCAGGGGGGCGCGCGCCGCCCGTTCCAACTGGTAGTAATCGCTCCCGGGCAGTTCAATGACAAAGGACTCCCCGGTTTCGCCCACGCCCTGCCGCCGGTAGACGATGGGGGTGTCGTCGTTGCCGGTGCGCACCCGCACCCCCATCTGGGAGCGGGCCGGTTCGCCCACCGCCTCCTCCCGCCAGCGCACCGGCCCCACCGTGGCCCGGTCTCCCAGGTCGATCAGGTCGGAGAGGTAGCTAGCCTTACCCAGGTAGCCGGTGCCGTAGACCTCGACTTCATCCAGCTCAAAGGGGGTTTCGGCCAGGGAGCGCAACTTGATCAGCCGCACGAACTGGGGCGCCAGCTCCAGATCGACCACCGGATGGTCGTTCTCCGTGTCGCGGGCGATCAAAAGATCTGGGGCGTTCTGGGCGGTGTTGGTGAGCCGTTCGTTGATCAACAGCTCATAGCCGCGCAGGAAGTCGTCCTGGAAGGGCACGTTCAGATCGGGCACCACGGTGTTGCGCGGATAGAAGCGCACCCGGTGGATGCCAACTGTGCCGCCAAAATCGAGGATGACCAGGATGCCCCGGGCGTTGGCCTCGGGGTTGAACGGGGTGGGTTTTCGTTCAAAGGCCACCCGGTGATCGCCATTCACCGTGCCCTCTAACTGTTTGTTCAACACCGCGCGGGATTCCAGCAGGGAATTGGGCGAGGTGATGCTCCCCGACCCCACCAACACCCGGCCGGCGATGTTCTGGTCCTCGTCGAAGCGCAGGGGACTAATCCAGCCTGCCCGGTGGACAAAGTCGATGGCCTCGTCCGGGGTGTTGGTGGTATCCACCTTCCCGCCCTTCACCAGCAGTTCGGGATCGGTACCGCCCCCGCCCTGCGCCCAGGGATGGCCACCCTGCCCCAGGACAAAGGTGCGCAGCTGGGCCCCGGTCCCGGTGGCCCACCACAATGCGGCAGCAATGATCCAGCAGGTCTTCATCACAACCCCGCGTTGATGCTCACGAGGAACAGGCTGGTGTGCTGGGTCCGCTGGCCCTGAACGCGTTCTTCCCCCATGCGCAGCCCGGCCCGGGCGATCAGATTATAGCCCTGATACGCCACCCGGTCGCTGAGCTGGATCACCGCGCTCCAGTTGCGGCTGTCCGACGCCCCGGCCCCGGCCAGGGCCCAGCGCCAACCGAACTCCAACCCGGTTTCCAGCGTGGTGTTGAACATCTGGCGCCCGTACCCGGGGAAATAGTTGATCCCCACCCGCTCGGCCAGCAGCGGCTGGGTCCACAGCAGGGAGCCGGTCTCCTCCAACTCGGTGAAGGCCAGCAGACGGCTGCCATAGGGCCTTACCCGGCGGAATTCGCTCTTCCAGCGCGGCTCCAGCACCCCCATACCGATGGGAATGCCCCATTCGGCCTTGTCGATCAGGCCCAGAAATCCGGCCTCCTTGCGCCCCTCGCGGGCCTGCACCCGGGCAATCGGATCGCGCTGGTAGAGCAACTCCCATTTGACCCGGTGCATCAGACGCACCCCTTGCCCCAGCCGGTGTTCCAGGTCGGCGTAGAGGGTGTGGGTCCAGGCGTCGCGCTGGGGCAAGAGGTCGGGCAGGGCCCGCATCCGCCCCAGACTGCCGCGGGTTTGCACCCACTCGACCAGGTCGTCGGCGATGTCGTCGCGCACCAGGGCCCCGTGGGCGAAGCAACGCAGCCGCCCACCCTGTCCCAGCAACCGGATCCAGCTCGCCAGCAGGTAGTAGGCGCGGCTGTGGCCCGCTCCCGAGAGCAGGCGGGCGCGCTGGTGGCCAACGCTCCACTTCATGTCGGGCCCTGCCTGCACCTGCAGATAGGTATTGTAGCCCCGCTGGTCGCGCCGGTAAGGGTAGTCGGGGGCCTCGTCGTTCTCGAAGCGGTCGATGGTGCCGTTGTGGTTCATGTCGAGCCCAAAGAGGAACTCGGGCCGATCGGCGCGGAAGCGCAGGAAGGGTTCCTCGTAGTCGGGGATGAGGTTGTTGTTCTCGTTGTTGTCGTGGCGAAAATCGACGTTCTCGTCGTACCCAGGCCAGACCACCGGGCTCCAGCCTTGGAAGGGCCGCTCCCAGTCGGGCAAGGCATTGTGGTCGTCGTCGTCTTCGACAAATTCGTAGAGCTGGGGCACCAGGTCTCGGTACTTGATCTGGCCGTTGCCCTGGGTCAGCCAGTAGTTGGTCGAATAGCCGTCGTCGATGGAGAAGAGTTCGGTGAACAAGGACCAGGGCAGACGGCGGTACGCGGCCAGGGCATAGGCGGCGCTGGCCTGGGATACCGTCTGGTACGGATCGGGGATATCAGGGCTGGGATACTGGCCGTAGCGCCGGCTGAGCGCCAGTTCGCCCTGTAGCGACAGGCCGCCCCATTCGGTCAGATCCCAGTTGACCCCGACCAATTCCTCCGCCGTGGGCAGGACGTAGTCGAGCCGCAGCACCGTCCCGTTGCTGCGGTCGTGTACGTTGCCGGCGGCGCGGCGGAAGGGCAGGAAGACCGGGGAGGGCGGACGGTCCTGGCCATCGGTCTGCAGATTTGAAGCCATCTCCACCCGGTAGTCATCGGCCAGCGACAGCTCGACGATAGCCCGCCGCAGCTGGGAGGCCTTCAAGCCCTCCAACCGATCCAGATCGTAGCGCAGCAGGATGGCGTCGCCCCCCTCGGCCACCAGCGTGCTGCCCTGGGAACGCCCCCCCTCGACCAGGGGCAGGAACCCCAGCTGACTGCCGCGCACCTGCTGCCCACTGGTATCCTCCAGCACGATGTCGTAGGAGAAGAGGGCAGCCCCGGATTGCCCGTCGGCCGGCGAGTCGTCCCGCACCTGTATATAGATAGTTTTGGGGACCTGGTTCTGCTGGGTGGTGAGGGTGCCGCGCAGCGGGTTGCCGGCCGTGAAGTCGGCCTTGGTCTGGGCGTTGTGGGCGTTGACGTAGGTGAGGCCCATCTTCATCAGGGGACCGAGTTGGAACTCGGCGTGGCCGCCCATCAAATGGGTAGCGTCGGTGAACTCGCCGCGGTTCGGCTCGCTGGGCCGCGACATGATGAGACTGGCCCGGCACAGATCGGTGGCGTAGTCCATACGCATGCCGTTGAAACGCGGCTTATAAAACGTGAGCGGCGTGAAACTGGTGTAGATCTCGTCGCCCACCATCAGCCGCATACTGCTCTGGCCCCTGCCGTCGGAGGCGATCACCAGCCGGTTGAAGAAGCGGTCGTACGCCCGCACCCGGGTCGGATCGGAGGGCCCTTTGACGATCTCGCTGCCCAGGGGCGCCTGCTGCTGCTGGGTCCAACTGTAGACCAGCCAGCCCCGGCCCAGGGGGGTGCCAAAGGAGTCGTACCACTGCTCACCCTCCAGGGACAAATCGACATAGCGCCGATAGAGGTTGCGCGCGTATCCACCCTCGCCCACATACCAGGGCTGCACATAGCTGTCGACCAGCTGGCGCGGCGCGTAGTAGCGGTGTATCACCGGTTCCTCCAGTTCCATCCCGAATCTGGGTGCCACTTCGCTCTGCCCTCCCTGGCCCAACACCCCCAGGGGCCGGCCCAGGTACTGGGCGCGCAGGGGCTGGACCGCCAATAAGAGCAGGAGCAGGACTAGCCGGGCTCTCATCAGTACACCACCCGTACCGAACGCACCAGGGTCCGGCTCTCGGCCTGACCCTCCACCTGCAGGCGCACCAGGTAGATCCCCGGAGACGCCAGCCGCCCAGCCGCGTCGCGGCCATCCCACTCAAAGTGGTACTGGCCGCTGGGGGCCTGGCGCACTTGTGACAGGTCTCGCACCCGCGCCCCGGCCAGGGTGAACACCTCCACCCGCAGCAGCTCGCTCCCTTCGAGATGAAAGACGGAGAACTCGATCCCGGCCTGATCGTTGATCCCGTCGCCATTGGGGGTGAAGACCGGGGGCACCAGCGCCAGCCCGCCCACCAAGGGCGAGCCGCTCAGGTCGGCGACCACCACCAGACTCTGGGCGCCGGCCAGCTGGCTGGCGTCGCCCTCGCTGGCCACCTGGACCACGCCCGGTCGCTGGCTATTGCGCAGTTCGGCGCTGAAGGTGGTGCTGTTGAGGAAGAGCCTGGTGCGGAAGCGGAGGGCATAGACCTGGCTGCCCTGGCGCTGGACCTGGGGAAAGATCAGGTCCAGAGCACCGGTGGAGTCTCGCTCTACCTGTACCGGGCCGGGCCACAGCCGGGTGGCACTGTCCTGGCGCAGCTGCGCGTCGCTGCCGGCGTCGAGGGCCACCAGCTCCAGGGGCGCCGAGGAGGAGGTGCGCAGGCGCAGGCGCTCAAAACCAGGGTCCCCGGCGGCAAACTGAGGGCGCAGGTACAGGGTGAATTCCTGGGCTGCCCCCGGATCCACGTCCCGCACTGGCCAGATCTCGGCCTGCACCTGGTCGACCAGCGGGGCCGTGAAGTGGAGCTGAAGCCGGCGCAACTGCGCGGCTCGCAAAGGCTCGTTACTGCGCAGGGTGACCTGCACCTGCACCATCTGCCGAGGGTTGGGGGAACGAAAAACACTGCCAGACCCTGGATAACTCTCGCTCCAGTTGCTCCAGCGCGGGCCTGGTTGTTCGTCCACCACCAGCGGGCCGCGGTTCACCGGATCGACGATGTTTTCCCAGCGGGCCTGGGTGATCTCGCGCCCGAACTTGTCGAAATAGTGGGCGGTGCGCAGCAGGTCGTCGCCGCTTCGGGTGCGCACCTCGATGCGGGTGCCGGGCAGGGATTCCCCCTCCCAGGTCAGCGTAGAAAAGATCCGCGGCCGCCCCAGCCGGATCAGCGGCGAGACCAGGATCACCTCGGAGACGTAGCCCTCCCCGTAGGCCTGCACCTCGCTGAGATTGCCGTGTTCGGCGCTTTCGTCGACCAGCACCAGCCGGCGTACTTGGAGGAAACGGACCTCCTGCAGCGGGAAACGCTCCTCCATTTGCAGCAAGCCGCTGGCATTGACCCGCTCGTCGAAATTCTGCCACACCCGCCGGCCTTCGGGGTCCAGGCTGCCGTCCGAGAGGCGCACCTGATAGGCCACCGGTGGGTCGAAGGAACTGAGCAGCCGAATGCGATCCAGCCAGTACTTGCCCCCCAGGTCGATATCCAGCTGATTGCGGTCCCGCAAGGGATCGTAGGGGCGCAGCTCAAAGGAGGAGCTGTACAGGCCGTCGGTGAGCAGCCGGCGCTGGATATTGGCGAAGAAATCCTGGGCCTCCAGCAACTCGCTCTGGGTGAGGGCCACCACGTTGTCGCCCAGGCCGTGGACCTCGATCTCAGCCAGGCGGGGCCGTTCGTACCGGTAGTGGCGCACCGGGCCGCGCTCGGCCGCCGGCAGCAGTTGGTAGGTCTCCGGCGAAACCGGGATCTGGCGGTCGGCGGCGGTGCGGCGAAAATAATCGATAGCGCCGCGGTCCAGCGAATCCAGATGCCCGTACTCCTCGGGATTGACCTCGCCCCCGCGCGGCCCGTCGCTCTCCAGGGCGTCGATGCGCACGAACTGCACCACCTCGCCCTCCACGCCCGGGGGCAGGGGCCGCAGGGGTTCGATATCGAACTCAAATTCGCGCTGATCCTTGTTGCGCCGGTTCACCTGGGCGACGCGGAAGAACTGCCGCTGGTGCTCCTGCCCAAAAGCCTGGCGCCCATCGGAGATCATCAGGCGGAATTTCAAAAAAGGATCCCCGCCCTGGGCAAAACGCACCACCAGCCGGCGGGCGAGCACCGCCCGGCCCAGGTCCACCTCCACGAACCAGTCCTCCACCGGATCATCACGGCCCGGCTCCCAATAGGTGGCGGGATCTCCGTCGATGATCTTGCCCGCGCTCTCTGCGTTGGAACCGGCCGCCCAGATGCCGCCGAAGACCGTATCCTCCCCGACCTCGATGCGGCGGAAGAAACCAGCGTCGGCCACCGCGTTGTTGCTGGCGCGGATCAGTCGCGGCCTCACGGTCCCGTCTGGCTCGATCACCCGCACCCCGGGGGTGGATTCCCAGACCTGCCACTGCTCGGGGGTGGAAATCACTACCCGATCCGAGAGCAGGCGGTATCCGGTGCTGTCCTGGGCCCAGAGCAGGCCGGACAGCAGCAGCACCAGCAGGGCAGCGAGACGCATCAGTACACCACCCCCACCACGCCCTGCCGATGTTCGATCCCAGCATCGGCCTCCACCTGAAGGCTGTAGAGATAGAGGCCAGACACGGCCAGGTGTCCCGCCTCGTCGCGGCCATCCCAGACGCCTGTCTGGCTGCCGCTGCCGAGCCGGCCCAGCTCGAGGCGCCGCAACCGATGGCCGGCCAGATCGAAGATCTCCAGCACCACCGGCACCGGCTGGGTCAGCTTGAGCAGGTCAAAATCCAGGGTGAACAGCTCATTGGCCCCGTCCCCGTTGGGGGTGAAAACCGGGGCGCGGGGCCGCCCTTCCCCCAACACCCGCAGGCGCTCGTCCCCCAATCTCACCACCAGACTGCCCCCCAGCGAGACCGGGTCCACATCCTCCTGGCGGGCTTCCTGCTGGACCTGTACCAGTTTCCCATCGACCACGCGCTGGTCCAGGGCTTCCACCTGGAAAGCGGTGGCATCGCGGAAAAGGCGGGCCCGCAGCCGGATCTGGATGAAGGTCCCGTCCTGGACCAGGCGCTGAGAGAAACGAATGGCCGCCCCCTGCCCAGCCGGCAGACTGGCGGTGTACCTAACCGGCACGTCGTCGACCATCACCTGCTCGATCCCGGTGATCTGGGCGTCACTGCGGATGTGCAGGCGCTGGAAACCGGTGTCGGCGTTCTTCAGCAGGGAGCCGTCCGATTTGAGGCGCTGGAACTGGGCGCGCATCGAGATGGTAAAAGTGGTCTCCTGGCCGGCCCCGGCTTCCAGGGGCGAGATCTCGGCGGCCAAGTCGGCGGCGATGGGCGGGCTGTAGTATTCGACGACGATGCGCCTGAGCATGATGCCGGGTTTGTTCATCAGCAGGCGAAACTGGAGGTAGGGCCGGTTGCCCGGCGAGCGCACCGTGCCGTCGGTAGCCGTCTGCCAGGGGGTCCACTGCGGGTTGTTGAGCACCGGCCCCTTCTCTTCGGGCTGCAGCTGATCATAAACAGTCTTTGTGACCCGCTCCCGGTCGGCGCCCACCCCGGTGAGGCGATAGAAAAGCCGCGGGATCGCATCCAGGCCCGTGCGGGTTTGAACCACCACCCCCTCCTCGCCTCTGCCCTCGTAGCGCACCCTGCCCCACAGGGGCCGGGGGGCACCATTTGAGAAGATGGGCTGCGAGATAAATTCCCCCAAGGGCAGCGTGCCATCGCTGTAGATCTCCAGTTCGGCGATCTCCCAGGGCAAATTCTCGCGGGGGGTCAGGCGGATATAGCGCACCTGCCGGCTGGGGAAAAGCGCCTCCACCAGCGGCTCGCGGTTGGGATTGGCAGGATAGAAGTCCAACAGGGGCTTGAACGGACGGTCGAGCAGGTTGATCCCTGGGGTCAAGCCGTCGTCGGTGGCCAGACTGAAGGAGCGCAGGAAGCGGTTCTTGTGTTCCTCGTCGAGCCTGGGGTAGAAGCGGATGTGATTGACCCCGAAGGTGCTGCCCAGGTCGAGATACAGGGGGCTGGTGCGGGTCAACTCGGTGGTGCGGGCCCAGTCATCCGGGTCAAAGGCGGTGACAGGGTCGCCGTCGTACATGACCTCGGCCCTGTCGAGAAAGGAGGTCACTGCCCCTGAAAAGAGCAGGTACCCGCTGCGCTCCCCCACCCCTGGCCCCAGGTTGCTGTTGGCAGCCACCGACCACATCCACACCGAATCGGGACTGAAGGAGAGCAACTGGGAGGACTCGCGCACCGCGATCCAGCTCTGGTAGGAACCTGACCACCCGACCCCTAGGGAATCTGCCGCCTGCAGCGGGCTAGCCGCCCACCACCAGACCAGTCCACCGCACCAGAGAAGGTTTGCCAGCCTCACATTTCCCGCGTTCTTCAAAGAAAACCTGTTAGCCCACTTAGCTTGCCGATGCGGGCAAAAGGTTTTGGGCGCACAAAAAATCGCACCGGGAATCCCGGTGCATCAGCACCTATATATATAAAACCCAAAGGTCCCCCCCTCGTCAAATAGGCAGTCAATTATATATTGTGAGCCGAAAGCTTTTTCCTTATTGTTTCAGGACTGATCGTCAGACTCGACCCGGAGAGAAATCATGCCCAAGAGCTATTTCACTATCGCCTTCAGTGCCTTGCTATGGCTGGGGACCACGGCCAGTCAGGCGGAGATCCAGCGGTGGCGGGTGGGGGACCAGGAGCAGCCGTGGAATCTGTCGCCGGTCAGCGGCCGGCTCAACTGGGGCCGGGGCTGGTCGGTGGAGATCGTCACCGACGACGACGGCGACGGGGTGGTGGATGAAGACGGGGTGGAACTGATCGACAACGACGGCGATGGGCTCTTCAACGAAGACTCCGTCGAGCTCCAGGTCGACAACGACGGCGACGGCCAGCTCAACGAAGACCCGGTCGACAATACCGACAACGACGACGACGGCCAGCTCGACGAAGACCCGCCCGAGCATTTCGACAACGACCTGGACGGCCGCATCGACGAGGACGGACCCGATTCCCAGGTCGACAACGACGGCGATGGCAAGCTCAGCGAGGACGGCCGGCACACCAACGGCAACGACGACTACGACTTGAAAACCAACGAGGACCCCTTTGACGAGGTGGACAACGATGGGGACGGGCTGACCGATGAGGACGGGCCGCGGCTGGCCGACAATGCGGCCAAAGGCGTGAGCACCTGGCTGCAACCCATCTACCTGGACAGCACCCGCAACCTGGCTACCTTGATCAACGAGCGCTACCTCGACGGCGAATTCGGCGGGGTCACCGCCGACAAGACCCCACTCAATCCCTCGATGGTGGTCCCCAGCGAATTCGGCTACCGCAACGAACCAGCCGATCCGGTTTCCGCCGACCAGTACTCCGTCGCCTCAGTGACCGGCCGGGCGGACTTTGGGCGCATGCTCGACAACAACCTGTCTACCGCCTTCGGCGCCAGAGGCGACCTTCTGGGCGGCATCGACATGTTTCTTCAGGGCTACTACTACATCAACCGCATCCTCATGCGGCCACGACCCACCCTGCCGGGAGGGACGCTCTCCTATTACTACATCAACTACGGCGATTCCTCCACCATCGACCGGACTGCCCAGGTCATCCAGGGTTGGAGGAACCTCCGCCCCAGCGTCGTCTCCGAGTTTGTCCCGGCGGTCAAAGACCTCAAGTTCGACCCGCCGGTGCTAATGGGCCGCATCGACGTCATCTCGAACAGCCCCCGCGGCGTCTATGTAGAGACCGCCGAGGTGGGCATCTTCGGGGACGGCTTCCCCACCGACGCCTCCTTCACCTCCGAAATCATCGACGTGGGCACCCCCGCCCCCCGATACCACCGCTATGCCCAACAGATGGAACTCTACGCCGAGTCCGACTCCTCTAAACTGACCAGCCAGTTCCCCGAACGCACCGGCCAGCTGGTCAACTGGGGCAAGGTGCGCTGGAAGGGCCGCCATCTGGGTAAGGACGGCGAGGGCAAGGTGCGCATCCAGTTCCGCGCCGGCAATTCCCTCGACACCCATGTCTATGCCCGCCGCCTGGGTCCAGGCCTCTCGGACAACCGAGATAGCAATGGCCAGCAACTGACCGCCTTCAAGTGGGCCAAACTCACCGACGGCCGCATCGAGGAACTCAATCTCCAGTACAACGAACTGGGCCAACAGCTCGGTGCCGACGATGGGCGCGGCTGGAGCTTCTGGACAGCCCCCTTCCGTTTTGAGGAGGGCCTCATCGACACCACCCTCCCCGCAGACCAGTGGAAAAACACCGGGGTCTCCCTGCCTCTGCCCGGCGGTACCCGCTATTTCCAGTTCCGCCTCCTTTTCGACTCCTCCCAGCAAAGCGCCCTCAGCCTCGACTACCTCGAGTTCGACTACGACAGCCCTCTGGCCAGCGGCGGAGTGCTGGCCGAGATCTTCCCTGCCCAGGTGCCTCTGGGTGAAGACCGGAGTTTCCACTACTACCTGCGCCCACTCTTCGGGGACAGCGATACCGGCAGCTTCAACCGCATCGAGATCGAGGTGCCTGACGCAGCCACCCACATCGACGCCCTGCGCTTTGACGGCCAGGACTGGCAGGAACAACCCGCCGGCACCGGCGCCGACCCCCTGGCTCAAGTCCAACCCAAGCGATTGGCGCCCGCCGCCGGCCGCGCCGATTCCCTCGGTCAGTTCGCCCAGGCCGTCCGCGTCGATTCGACCACCAGTGCCGCACTGCTGATGATCAAACTACCGCCGATGAGCGCCAGGCATTTCCGCCTCGGCGAGAGCCTCGAAATCGTCTTCACCTCCAAGCTCTTCCGCGGTGCCAAGCAGTTCAACTCGGCGGTGTGGAACGACCAACTTGGTGTCCTGGGAACCACCATCCCGCAACCCACCGAGGGCGGCGACGCCACGCCGGAGGTGGCTACTGACGACGTCAATGTGGTCGTCGATCAAATCACCCACCCCCTCTCGCCGGTGCGCCTGAGCGCCAATCCTTTCACCCCCAACGGCGACGGCATCAACGACCAGCTCGTGTTCAGCTTTGACCTCTTCCTCATCCTCGAACAGACCCAGGTCCAGGTTGACATCTTCGACCTGTCGGGACGCCAGGTGGCCCAGGTCGGACCGGTAGCCCACACCGCCGGCACCACCGAGATCTCCTGGGACGGCAAGGACAGCAGCGGCAACCTCCTGCCTCCCGGCCTCTACCTCTACCATCTCAAGGTGGGCAGAACCTCTTCTAGCCAACAGACCGGCACCCTTTCCTTAGTTTATTAATTGGGCAAAGGAGTTCTGCACCGACACACTGAATCAGTTTTCCTCCTGGCCCTCTTCCTCGGGGCCCTGGCCCTGCGCCTCCTGTACCTGAGCGAAATCCGGCACAGCCCCTTCTACGACGCGCCGGTAGTCGACGCCAAGGTCTTCCTGGAGCAGGCCCGCCAGATCGCTGCCGGCCAGTTCTGGGGCAAACCCGAGCCCTTCTGGCAGCCCCCCCTCTACATCTATTTCCTGGCTGGCCTTTGCTGGCTCTTCCCCACCTCCTATTTCACCGCCATCCGCCTGGCCCAGATGCTGCTGGGCAGCGGCTCCTGCCTGCTGATCTACCTGATCGCCAGACGGGTGCTGCCTGCCGGCCCAGCCCGCCTGGCCGGCATCCTGGCCGCCGCCTACAGCATGTTTTTCTACTACGAAGGCGAGCTGCTGGCCGTGCCCCTGGAGATCTTCCTCGATCTGCTGCTGCTGCACCGCCTCCAGCAGGCGCTACAAGCGGGGCGCAGTCGGGACTGGGCCGCTGCCGGGGCCCTGGCTGGCCTGGCTGCCCTCGCCCGTCCCAACATATTGCTCTTTGTCGGTGCCCTGCTATTGTGGGAGGCGTGGCGGGCCTGCCAGGCCGATCCGGTGGCCTGGGTCCGACCCCTGGCCAGGCGCTGGGCCCAATTCCTGGTGCCCCTGTTGCTGGTGGTCATGCCCGTCTCCCTGCGCAATTACCTGGTAGGCGGTGAGTGGGCCTTCATCTCCACCAACGGCGGGGTCAACTTCTACCTGGGCAACAACCCCGATTACGATCGCACCGTGGCCATCCATCCCGGCCGGCAATGGGAGAACCTGGTCATGGAACCGGTGCGCGCCGGCTACCTAGGGGCCGGGGAAAAGTCGGCCTATTTTTACGGCAAGTCCGCTGACTATATCCTCGCCCAGCCCTTGGACTGGCTGGGCCTGCTGCTAAAAAAACTATACCTCTTCTGGAGCGGCCCCGAACTCAAGCGCAATCAGGACATCTACTACAGCCGCCAGCATTCCACGCTCCTATCCGCCCTGCTCTGGGACCATCTCATCGCCTTCCCCTTTGGTCTGCTGGGTCCCCTTGGCCTGCTGGGGATGGTCCTGTGGTGGCGGCGGCCTGAGACCGGGTTGTTGCACCTCTACGTCCTGGCCTATTCGGCTTCGGTGATTTTCTTTTTTGTGGCCGCCCGTTACCGCCTGCCCGTCCTGCCCATCCTGCTGATCTTTGCCGCCGCCGCCCTGGACGAATTGTGGAAGGCGCTGCAGGGGCGAGACTGGGGCCGCCTGTCCCGGCTGGGGCTGGCGCTGCTGGCGCTGCTGGTGGTCCTCAACCTGCGCCCGGCTTCAATCCCAGCACACGATGCCCAGCTCTACTGCGACCTGGGCGAGATCTGCCTGCGCCAGGGGGACTACGACCGCGCCATCCAGCACTCGCTCAAGGCCCTGGAACTGGAGCCCGACTACGACTACGCCCGCCACAATCTGGCCACCGCCTACCTCTATCAAAACCACTATGCCGAAGCCATACGCGAGGGCCTGCGCACCATCCAGGACAACCCCGGAAGGCCCGACACCCGCATCCTTCTGGGCCAGGCCTATACTGCCCTTGGGCAGTGGACCCCGGCCGCCCTGCACCTGCGCCAGGCCCTGCAGATCGACAGCACCTCGGGCATGGCCCGCTACTCCTACGGCCGGCTGCTGCTCAAACAGGCCCTGCCTGCCCAGGCACTGCCGCACCTGAAGGCGGCCAGACAATGGCAGCCGCGGGATTTCTGGGTCTGCTACGATCTGGCCCGCGCCTATCAGGCCAGCGGCCAGGCGGATCAGGCCCGGCAAACCTACCAGCAGGCCCTAGCCATCGAAAACCGGCCCGAAGCCCTCAATGCGCTGGGTGCCCTCTGCCTGGAACAAGGCGATCTGGCCCGCGCCCGCCAGTACCTGACCCAGGCCCTGCAACTGGACCCCCACAATCTGGAGGCAACCGTCAATACCGCGATGGCCGACCTGCAGGCCGGCCAGGGGCAGGCCGCCATCGCCCGCCTGCAGTCCCTGCTCCAGGCCCAGCCGCGGGCACCCCTGGTCTACCGCGCCCTCATCGCCGCCTATACCCAACTGGGCGAGAACGGACGCGCCGCCGAGGTCCAACGCCGGCTCGAAACCCTCGGCAGGTAAGCGCTCCTCTCCTCCCGCAGTTTGGTTATATTCTTAGCGTGAAAAGTCATGTCCTCCTTATCCACATTGTCTGCTGCGCCCTGGGCTGGTGGAACGCCGCCGCCGCCGAACTGCCGCAGTTCAGCGACGTGACCGGCGAGGCCGGCATCACCTTTCGCAATGTCTCGGGCAGCGCCGAGAAGCACTATATCCTCGAAACCCAGTCGGCCGGGGTGGGCTGGTGGGATTACGACGGGGACGGCAACCTCGACCTCTACTTCACCAACGGCGCCCCCGACGTGGAGACACCCCAAGCCGGCACCGGCAATGCCCTCTACCGCAGCCGGGGTGACGGCACCTTTGGCGAAACCACCGCCCAGACCGGCCTGGGCCTCAAGGGCTGGAACATGGGCTGCACCATGGCCGACTACGACAACGACGGGGACGCCGATCTCTTTGTGACCCGCTGGGGCCCGGACGCCCTCTTCCGCAACGAGGGCCGGAGCCGCTTCGCCGAGGTGGCCGCCAAAGCCGGGGTGGCCGACCCGGGCTGGGGCATCGGCTGCGGCTTTGGCGATTACGACAACGACGGCGACCTGGATCTATATGTGGCCAACTACGTCGAGTTCAAGCTGCACGGCCCGCCCTTCTTTGACCAGTGGTGTACTCATACCGGCATCCCCGCCGCCTGCGGCCCCAAGGGTTTTCCCGCCCAGCGAGACGCGCTTTTCCGCAACGAGGGCGATGGGCGCTTCGCCGATGTCACCCAGGCTGCGGGCATCGCTCAACCGGCTTATTTCGGCATGGGCATGGTGTGGGGCGACGTGGACCTGGACGGCGATCTGGACCTGTACGTGGCCAACGACGGCCAACCCAACAACCTCTTCCGCAATGAGGGCGGGGGGAAGTTCACCGACGTGGCCCAGCTCAACGGCACCGCTTTCAGCGGCGACGGGCGGGCCCAGGCCGGCATGGGCGTGGCTATGGCCGATTACGACAACGACGGCGACTACGACCTGCTGGTGACCAACTTTGCCCAGGACTACGACACCCTGTACCGCAACGAGAGCAATGGGTTTTTCACCGACGTCTCGGGGGTCACTGGCATCGCCGGGCCCAGCCGGCCCTTCCTGAGCTGGGGCACCTTCTTTTTTGACTGGGACCAGGACGGCTGGCAGGACCTCTTTATCGCCAACGGCCACCTGATGCCGGCCATCGACCGAGCCGGGGTGGGCCTCAGCTACCGGCAGCGCAACCAGCTTTTCCGCAACACCGGGAAGGGCCGCTTCGAGGAGGTGGGGCAACAGGCCGGCCCGGGCATGGCCCTGGAAAAGGTGGCCCGCGGCGCCGCCTACGCCGATTACGACAACGACGGCGACTTGGACGTGGTAGTGGCCAATCTGGACGACACCCCCACCCTGCTGCGCAACGACGGGGGCGACAAGGGCCACTGGCTGCTGCTGCGGCTGCGCGGCACCCTGAGCAATCGCGACGGCATCGGGGCTCGCATCGACCTGCGTTCGGCCTCGGGCAGTCAGCACCGCCAAGTCTGCGGCGGCGCCAGCTTCCAGTCCCAGAGCGACCTGCGCGTCCACTTTGGCCTGGGGACCGACACCCAGGTCGACCAGCTGGAGGTGCGCTGGCCCAGTGGCCTGGTCCAGACTTTCAGCCAGGTCCCGGCGGACCGCAGTTTCACCCTCACCGAGAGCAAGAAATCCACCAAACTGGAGTGAACGATGGGTGTGAAGACGTCTGCAGCCGGCCTCTGGTGGCCGGCCGGTGCCCTGCTGCTGTGCATCGCCTGCAACACCGGCCCCTCCCCCGAAGCCCAGGCCGCCTTTGAATCGGGCATGGGGCTGCAACAACAGGGGCACTATCCCGAAGCCGAAGTCGCGTACCGCCGGGCCCTGGAACTGGCCCCCGACGAGGCGCGCTACCACTACCAGCTGGGCGCCGCCCTGCACGCCCAGGGCCGCTTCCAGGACGCCGAGCCCATGCTGCAGCGGGCCGCCGCGCTGGACACCCGCTACCTGGCCCCGCGCATCGCTCTGGGCAAGGTGAGCTACGATGTCAAAGGCGACGCCGCCCAGGCCAGGAGGTACCTACAGGAAGCCCTCGACATCGACCCCCGATCTACCGAGGCCCGCTACACCCTGGGCGTGATCGAGCAGCGGGAAGGCAACTTCCCCATCGCCGTGGATCAATTTGCCCGCATCGACTCCTCGGCCAGCGCCTATGCCCAGGCCCAGGCCCAGCTAGGCCAGTGTTATCTGCAGACCGGCCAGCTCGAGCAGGCCACCGAGACCCTCAAAAGGGCCATCCGCCTGGCCCCCCTGGAGCCGGGACCCTTCATCGCCTTGGGCCAGGTGCTTATGCGCCAGGGCAAAACCAGAGAAGCCCAGCTGCTCCTGGGCCGCGCCGAACAGCTCAAGCAGCAGTACGCCCAGTTGCAACCCTACCTGGAGGCGGTGCGCCGCACGCCCAACCTGGCCCCGCCCCACTACAACCTGGGGGCCCTCTATGCCCGCTTCGGGCAGCTGCGCCTGGCTGAGGAGCATTACCAGAAAGCCCTGGCCCTCGATTCAACCTACGCCCTCAGCTACCAGGGCTTGGGCAGCCTGTACCAGCGCCAGGGCGACGAACCGAAAGCCCTCGATTATTACCAGCGCGCCCTGGGCAAGGACCCCACCCTGGCCGAGGTCCACAACAACATCGGCTTGATCTACTACAAACAGGGCGACCTCGAACGCGCCGTGCAGGAGTACCAGACCGCCATCCAATTGGCGCCGGACAAGGGGTTTGTCTATGTCAACCTGGGCAGCGTGTACAAGGACCAGAAACACCTGGACCAGGCCCGCCAAACCCTCCTGAAGGCCGTCTCCCTCGACTCCACCCTGCTGGGGGGCGTCGAACTGCTGGGCGACGTGCTGGCCCTCCAGGGCCAGGTGAAAGAGGCCATCGCCATCTGGGCGCCGCTGACCAACCGGCAGCCCGAAAACAAAGCCCTGGACCTCAAGCTGCAGCGGGCCCGCGAGCTGCTCAAGTCGGAGGGCCGGTGAAAATGCTCGCTGCCCTGCTGGGCCTGGGGCTGGCCCTTGCTGCCTGCGGGCCGGCCCCCAACCCCGAGCGCGACCGGCTCATGGCCCTGGGCAACGACAGCGCCGCGCACGCTCGCTACGCCGAGGCCCAGAGCGCCTACGAACAGGCGTTGGCCGCCGACCCGAGCTGGCTGTCGGCCTATTGCGCCCTGGGCAACCTGCTGGCCCAGCTGGGCCAGCCCACCAAGGCCATCGAGCGTTACCAGCAGGCCCTTGCCCTGGACCCCGATGACGCCGAAGTCCTGCACAATCTGGCCCTGCTCTGGGCCGACCAGGGCCAGTACCCCGAGGCCCTCGCCCTGCTCGAAAAGGCACGCGACCACCAGCCCAAGTACCCGCCCGTGCTGCAGAGCCTGGCCCTGCTCTACGCCAAAGAGTCTCGCTACCCCGAAGCCGAAACCGCCCTCAAGCAGGCCCTGGCCGCCGACACCAGTCTGGTCGAGGCCCGGCTCCAGCTGGGCCAGATCTGCACCCGCCAGGGCCGCTACCCGGAGGCCGAGGAATTGCTCAGCCGCGCCACCCAGCTCGACCCGCGCGCCCCAGAAGCCTGGCGCTACCTGGGGCTGCTCTACCTGGAGCAGGGGCGCCCCCAGGAAGCACTCGCCGCCTTTCAACAAGTATTGCAACTGGCCCCCGATCACGTGGAGGGGCATTTCAATCTGTCCACCGCCCTGTCGGTCCTGGGACGCGAGGCCGAGGCCCGCCAGGCTATGAAGGACTTCGAGGCGTTGAGCGACCACGCCGCCCAGATCGCCCAGCTGCGGCGCACCCTGGACAGCGCCCCGGAGGATGTGCACACCCGCCTGGCCCTGGCCCACCACTACCTGCAACTGGGGCAGATCGAGCCGGCCCTGCGCCATTACCACGCCATCCTGGCCGGCAACCCCGACCAGTTGGAGACCCTGATCAAACTGGGCAACCTGTACCTGAAAAAGAACCAGAAGCACGAGGCCGACTCCCTCTTTGCCCTGGCCGTGGCCCGCCACCCGGCCGATCCCCGGACTGCCCAGGCCTATTTCGCCCTGGGGTACCTGCGCCTGAACGCCGGCCAGCTGGACCCGGCCAAACAGGCCTTTGACCAGGCCCTCAAACTCCAGCCCGACTACGCCGAGGTCTGGAACAACTTGGGCAACCTGCACATTCTCCAGGGCGACCAGGCCGCCGCCGAGCAGGACTTTCGCCGCGCCCTGCAGGCAGCACCCCAATTGGCCGAAGCCCATTACAATCTGGGCGGCCTGTACCTGCGCCAGCATAAGCTGCAGCAGGCCGAAGACCAGTACCGCCAGGCCCTGGCCGCCGACTCCACCTACCTGCGGGCCCACTTTGCCCTGGGTTCCCTCTACGAAGAGCGCGGCCAGCAAGCTGAGGCCCGCCGCGCCTACCGCGCCTTCCTGGACGGCTGGAAGGGAGACCCTGGGCTGGCCAAGGCCGCCCAACAGCGCCTCGACGCCCTGCGGTGATCCGTCTCTGCCTGGTCTGGTGGCTGTGGGCCTGCGGCCAGCAGCCCGCCCAGGAACCCGGCCCGCAATCTGGTCCGCCCCCTCCATCGCCTTCCCCGGTGCAATTCACCGACGTGGCCGCCCAGAGTGGCCTGCATTTCACCCAGGTCAACGGCGCCAGCCCGCACAAATACTTCCCCGAAACCATGTGCGGGGGCGGGGCCTTCATCGATTACGACGGGGACGGGGATCTGGACGTCTTCGCCATCAACGGCGCCTGGATCGACGGTCCCCCGCCGGGGACCCAAGCTCCTGTAGACGCCCTCTTCCGCAACGAGGGGGCCAGTGGCTTTGTCGAGGTGGGCGCCCAGGCCGGGGTGGCTGATCCCGGCTTTGGCATGGGCTGCGCCGTGGGCGATTACGACAACGACGGGGACGAGGACCTCTACCTGAGCAGCTTTGGCCCCAACGCCCTCTATCGCAACGAAGGCACTGGCCGCTTCGCCGAGGTGGGCGCGCGGGCTGGCGTGGCTGACCCGCGCTGGAGCACCAGTTGCGCCTTTGGCGATTACGACCGCGACGGGGATCTGGATCTCTTCGTCGCCAATTACGTCGAATACCAGCCCGACCAGCAGCGGGAGGACGCCACCCCGTACATGATCTCCGCCAAGAGCAGCACCTCCCCTGGGGTCAAAGGCTATCCCCACCCGGCCAATTTCCCCGGGGCCGCCAACATCCTCTACCGCAACGAGGGGGCCGGCCGCTTTGTCGATTACACCCGGCAGGCCGGCCTGTACAATGCGCAGGGCAAGGGACTGGGCGTCGTCTTCTTCGACTGTGACGACGACGGTTGGCCGGATCTGTATGTGGCCAACGACGGGGTGCGCAACGCCCTCTACCACAACCTGGGCAAGGGCGCCTTTGAGGAGCGGGCCGCCGAAGCCGGGGTGGCCTATGGCCAGGACGGCCAGATGGAGGCGGGCATGGGCGTAGATGCGGCCGACTACGACAACGACGGGCGCCAGGACCTGACGGTGACCAACTTTCAGGCCGAGCCCAACGCCCTGTACCACAACCAGGGCAAGGGCTATTTTGTCAATGAGACCTATGCTTGTGGGGTGGGCCTGGTCAGCCTGCCCTTCCTGGGCTTTGGCACCCAGTTCCTCGACTACGACAACGACGGCTGGCAGGATCTCTTCGTCGCCAACGGCCACGTGTTGGACAACGTCGAGCTCTACGACCAGTCCACCACCTACGCCCAGCGCCGATTGCTCTTCCACAACGAGGGTTTCAACCAGTATGGCAAGATCGCCTTTGCCGAGCTGGGCCTGAGCGCCGGCCCCGGCATGCAGGCGGCGCAGGTGGGGCGAGGCAGCGCCGCGGGGGATTACGACAACGACGGGGATCTCGACCTGCTGGTCATCAATCTGGGCCAACCCCTGGCCCTGCTGCGCAACGAGGGGACCGAGGATCACCACTGGCTCTCGCTGCGGACCCTGGGCGTGCAGAGCAACCGGGACGGCATCGGCGCACGGGTGAAGGTCGTGGCCGGAAATTTGGTGCAGGTGCAGGAAGTGCGCCCCGGCCGCAGCTACCTGTCCTCCAGCGACCTGCGCCTGCACTTTGGCCTGGGCAATCACCAGCAGGTGGATCAGTTGGAAATCCGCTGGCCCAGCGGCCAGGTGCAGCAGTTCACCGACGTGGCCGCCGACCAGTTCCTGATAGTGCGCGAAGGTGAGGGACTCTCGCGCCAGTAGCGAGAGATCGCCGGGGAGCGACCCATTCCGGCTTTTCCCCAGGCGCGTCCTTCACCCTCGCTCGCTTCGCCCCGCTACCCGGCCCACCACCACGCGGACTTCCCTCCCCAACCACTCCCCGGGAAAAGCCTCAGGGTCATCTCCCCGTCGATATTCAGCACCTGAGGGACGTGGGAATGCGCTGTAGGCGTTTCTGGGGGAGAGGCCGGGGGCAGGACCGCAGGGCGGGGTCGGGGGAAGCGTAGTTTAAGGAGCGGGGGAGAAGGTCCGGGACTGCAGAAACGCCGGAGAGGGCATCCCACGGACCGATCCCGGGGAAAAGCCCGCCTAGTGGGCCGCTGCCGCGCGGATGGAGTTCAGCAATTGCTGGCCGAACTCCCGCTGCCCCAGGGGCCCGGTGATCTGCACCACCTTCTGCTCGGCCTCGGCATGCCGGCCTAGGGCCACCAACTCCTCGGTCAGCAGCGAGAGCAGATCGAAGGTGAAGGTGCGCTGGATGCCCGGGTCGGCGGCCGCCTGCTCCAGCCGGGCGGCTGCCTCGGCGCGCCGGCCCAGCAGATGCAGGGCGTAGCCCTCAAAAAAAACCAGCAGGGCCGGATCGAAGTCTGGGGCCAGGGCCAGCAGCCGCGCCCTGCCCATCGCCGCTTCCAACTCCTCCCTGGTCCCCGCTGCCAATGCCCCCTGCAACTCCTGGCAGCGGCCCCAACGCAGGGTGGCCCACAGATCCCCCCACACCGTGTACGGTTCCTCTAGCCGGGCTGCCTGGTAGTAGGTGCGGGCCAGGGCGAAATCCCGGTTGGCAAAAGCCTGGTCAGCCACGTTGAGGACCAGCAGTTCCGGTCCCCGGCCGGCCGCCCAGCGCTCGCAGCCGGCCTGCTCCGCCGGACTCAAGGCCGCCCAGCGCTCTTGGCTCTCCTGCTCTAGCTGCGCCACGTGCTCCGGATCGCTGGTGTTGAGCGGCGGCTCGCTGAGCAGGGTGATCATGGCCCGGCACACCGCCAGCTTTTCCACCGGCAGGTCGCCCTGCTGGGCGCGGTATTCCCCGTCGCTGCGCAGCCGCGCCTCCTCCTCGGGGGACAGCAGGGTGTGGGCGATGGTGCGGGCCAGCAGCACCTGACCCGGCGCCGACGGGTGCAGGTGGTCGGCCATCAGTTCCCAGCCCACCCCCGCCACCGGGCTGGCCTGGGCGAAGGCCTCGGCCACCTCGGCCAGGCGCGCCGCTTCGGCCTGGGCCACCTGCCGGATGAGTGGGTTGTATGCAGAAGGTGCCCGCCAGGGCCGGGGATCTCCATCCCGCGCCTGCACAAAGGCCGCGTGAGCCTCGACTCCCTCCCCCAGCACCTGCAGGCATTGGCCGCGGTAGAACTGCAGACGAGCGTCAGCCGCACCGAGAACCGCTGCCTCGTCGAGCAGGCCAAGCGCCCGCCGGGCCTGCCCGGCGTCCGGCGTCCCCGCCAGCAGGGTGCCGACCTCTTCCAGGCGCCGGTTCCACTCCTCCAATTGCGGTTGCGGCAGCAGCGGCGCGGCCTCAGCCGGGGCAAAGCCGGTCTCGTTGCTGACCAAGGTACACAGCACCAGGGGAAGGTTTGCCTCGCGGCAATAACGGCCGATCTGGGTGAGGTTCTCTTCCAAGGTGCGGCTGGCCCGCTGTCGCCGCGGATCGTCCGGGGCCAGGGTGC
The DNA here is from genome assembly GCA_945861755.1 of Gemmatimonas phototrophica. GTDB lineage: Bacteria > Latescibacterota > UBA2968 > UBA8231 > UBA8231 > SICG01. The sequence goes on along the minus strand of CAMAVQ010000009.1, from coordinate 39,370 downwards.
CGGCCTGGGCCATCACCTGGAGCAGCGAGGTGCGGCTAGCCGGGGCCTCGCCGCCCAACCGCGCCAGCCCCGTCCCCAACAACCGCGTCAGCCGGGCCTGCATCAGCTCATAATAAAGCGACTTGGTCCACACCGATCCCCCCCCCTGCTTGAGCGAGGCAGCGCCGTACACCCCGTAGAGTTCATTGTGCCCGGTGTAGACCACCATTAGGTCGGGATGCAACACCATCACATCCTCCACGGTCCTGGCCACGGCAAAACTGCTGACCGCGGTGATGCCGGCGTTGAACACCTCCACCTGGCGCTGAGGCCAGGCATCTTGTAACATGGCCTGCAGGTACGCCCCAGCGCTGAGACGGCGTGGGTGCGGGTAGCCCTGCACCGTCGATTCGCCGGCGAGGACCACTCGGAAGGCAGAAGATGGGCGGGGTTCAACAAAGGGATGGGGGGTCATACGTATGCCCCCAGGGGCGGCCTGATCTGCCAAGGCGCCAGTGAAGAAGCGGCGCGGGTAGGCCGGATTGACGGTGAATAGAGCTTGTGCTCCCTGCCTGGCCAGTTCGAGAACAAAGGGGGGAGGCGCCAGGCCGGGGAAGAGGCGCAGGCCCCCTTCGAGGGCCAGCACCAACAAGACCCCCAGCCCCAGCGCCAGCAGGCGCTCCTTCATTTGGTCGCTGCGGCCGGCGGCGACTCCAGACGCGCCAGAGTGTCCTCGAACCATTTGACCTGGTCGGCGTACTGGCTGCGCAGCCCGGCGATGTACTGATCGAAGACCGCCGCCTCGCGCTCCTTGCGAAACCGGTGAAGGATGGGCCGCCGCACCTGGCTCAGAGGCAGAGGCGCGGGCATCACCGGGTGGTCCAGGCGGAAAATGCTGTACTTGTCTTGCACTAGCAGCGGCCCCTGCAGCACGCCCACATCCTTGGTATTGGCATCGCCGAAAAAGTCGTGGTAGGGCGAATGGTACATAGAAGAGACGACCATCTGTCCCCTGCCTTTGTAAAGGTGCCCGCCCAGCGGCTTCATCTTGGGCCGGCGCGAGTACTTCTCGGCCAGTACCTCTAGTTTTTCCCCGGCCTGGGCGGCCCGCAGCACCTTGCGGGCCTCGGCCTCGGTGTCCACCAGGACCTCGGTCAACTGCACCTCCCCAGGCAAAACCTTGAAATCGTCCTGGTGTTCCTGGTAATAACGCTCGGCCTCCGCGGGGTCCACCTTCACCTGAGCGGAAATCTGCTCGGCGAAGAGCTGGTCCACGGCCAACTCCTCCCACTTTTTCTCTTTCCACGCCAGGATTTCCGGCTGGCGGTCGCGGCCCTCGGCCCGGCCAGCCAGGGCCATCAGGGTGTCGGGCAGCACCCACAGGTCGAGGGTGTTGAAGAGGCCCAGGCTGTCGGCGGGCAGCGGTCCCTTGGTCCACTGGGGCATACGTTCGACGCAGACCCCCGCCAACAAGGCGCCACCTTGGTAGGAGACCAGCGGCCCTGCGGCCACCTCGGGGGGAAGTTTGGTCCCCTCCTTGGCCGCCTGCAACACGGCCTGGACCACCTCCCCGTGGTTGCGCATCTGGAACCGCTCCTTCAAGCCGTTAAGATATTGTTGGCGGCGTGCGGCCCATTTGAGCTGCTTCATCTGCTTGACAATGGTGTCGCGCATCTTTTCGTAGGGGATGCGGCGCTTGTCGAGGATTTTGACCACCTCGTAGCCATCCTTGGTCTGGATGGGCTGGCTGAAACCTCCCACCGGCAGTTCAAAGGTCCCCTCGCGCAGGACCGGTATCGCGTCTTCTCCGCCGAAGAACTTGCCCAGGTCCCCGCCCCGCTCCGCGTCTTCGGCCTGAGAGCGCTGCTTGGCCAGGCTGGCAAAATCCTCCCCTCCCTTGAGAGCGAGGATCACCTGCTCGGCATCGGCTTTGGTGGCCGAGAGAATATGGGCCGGCCACACCTGCCAGCCCAGCTGGTGGCGCTCGTACGCCGCCTTCATCTCCTCTTCGGTGGGTGCCTGCTGCTTGGCCTCGATCTCCACTTCGTTCACCTGCTCGATCACTTTCCTGGTAAGCTGCTCCTCCAGGGCCTGTTGCACCTGGGGCGACTGGTCGAGGCCGCGTTTGCGGGCTTCCAGCACCAGCAACCGGCGATCTACCAGGCTCTGCAGATTTTGCCGCCGACCCCCGCCGCTCCGCAGCCGCGCCGGCAGTCCGGCCTCGAAGCGCTGCAACTCTTCGGCGGTGATCGGCTGGTCTCCCACCTTGACCAGGGTGGGATTGGCTGGAGTCTCCTCCCGGCTGCAACCGGCCAGCAGCAGGGCCAAGGTCGCAAGGGGCCAATAGCTAGTCATCTTTTTCCTCTTTTCTCGGTGTACATACGACTGCGCGGCACTGCGTCTAGGACGCAATGCCGCGCAGCGGTCGGTGTATTCTTCAGGCCTGGCTACTTCTCATCCATCGCCACTTTGCGGCCATCCGGATACTGGCGACCGATCTCGCGGCCAAACTGGGCAGTGATCTCGATATACTCGCTCGGATCGCCTTTGTAATCGAAACGCACCACGGTATCGGGAATGTGCACGGTCACCTGCTCCACATCGGGGGCCAGGGGCTGGAAAACGATGTACCCCTCCTTTTCCTGGGCGCTGAAGATCTGCTCCGCAGGAAAGAGGGTACGGTTGAGGGTGGTTTCGCGGTTGTTCTGCTCCTCATTTTCGTTGCCGGCAACCCAGTACTCGGTGTTGGTCTCCGCCCCACCTTGCAGATAGCGGCGGTAGTAGACCCGCAGTTGGGCTAAGGTGAGGGCGTAGTATTTGCGCCCATTGCTGGTGGTCAGGTAGATCTTCGCCGGATTGATGAAAACCTTGGGATATTCGTAGTTCTCCACCTTCAGGCGGAAAACCGTGAAGCGCTGGGGGGTTTCGTCGGTGCGGAAAACCTTGGAGTCACCAAAAGTGTAGGGGTTGGTGGAGTGCGCGCCGTCGTGCGAGAAAGCGCTGAACTGGCGGTTCAGTTCCTCGTCGGTCATCGGGCGCAGGCTCACCTCTAGACGGCCCTGGGTAAAGGTGACGGTGCCGTCATCAGCCACCTTGTGGCTGGTCCCCTGCTTATCCTCGCCCAGGGGCTTGAGCGAGGTGGCGTAGTAGCGATAGGCGCAGCCGGCACTGCTCAGGACAGCGGCCAGCAGCAACGCGAGCGAAAAGCGCGAATATTGCATGGTCTGTACTCTCCTGATTATTCGAGGCCGGCGTACACGGTGATGAACATCGCCGTCTCGGTACGCACCTTCACCGCCGACTTCTGGTCGATGCGCGAGATCCGGAAGCCGGTCTGGGTCCACAGATTGTACCCCAGGTAGTCCACGTTGTTGGTGAACTGCAGGGCGTAGACCAGTTCGTTGCGGTCCGAGCGGAGCTGATCGTCCTCGAGCTGTTTGCGGAACTGGTTGACAAAAAGGTACTCCAGCCCCGTCTCCAGTTCGGTGTGGTTGAGGATGGGCACCCGCACCACCAGCCCCAGCAACTCGCGCAGCTCGGTGGTGGCAACCCGCACCGGGTCCTCGCGCTTGCGCGCCGGACGGTAGCGCTCGTACTCGCTCTTCCAGCGGGGCTCCAGCTTGATGCGGCCCAGGGCCTGGGTGTAATCGATTTTGTTGATCATGCCGAAGAAGGTGGAGGTCTCGCGGATCTCCTGCTGATCGGTGGGCCGCTGGTCATAATCGACTTGGCGGATGATATCGTGTTTGATGCGGTTCTTGAATTGCACCTTGTCGTTCTGGTAGCTGTACCCCAGGTACGCGGTGTTGGCCCAGGCATCGCGCATGGGCAGGGGATCTTCGTAGGGCACAAAGGAACCGCGCGACCCCTCGCGCACGATCCACTCAATTACATCATCGCGGATATCGTCCTGCACCCGCCGCCAGTTCTCGTACACCTGCACCCGGCCCAGGCGCGGGAAGTCCTTGTCGTAGGTCAGCAGCAAATAGTTGCTGGTATTGGAGCGTTTGTCGGCCAGCTGCCTTTCGTCCAGGCGGCCCACCGTCAGCCGGGCCTCGGGCCCGAGCTGGGAACCCAGATAGGTGTTGTAGCCCTTGCGATCGCGCTTGTACAGGTAATCCGGCAGGTTGTCGTTTTCGAAGCGGTCGACAATGCCGTTGTTGTTCATATCGACGCCAAAGAGAAATTCCGGGCGGTCGGAACTATAACGCAGGAAAGGTTCCTCGTAGTCGGGAGAAGCGTTTTCGCGAAACTGGGTGTCGTTCTGGTTGAAGTCGTTGACGAAATCGTTGTTCTCGTCGAAACCCGGGAAAACCTTGATGTCTTGGGCGCCGTTGGCCCGCAACCAGTCCGGGGAGCGGTCCTGATCGTCGTTGTCGTCGACAAACTCGTACACGTACTGGTTGGCGTTGTCGTAAAAGATGTCGGCAGCGTCGTTCTGGACGCCGGCCAGGAAGGTGCTGGTGCTGTAGTCCGGCTCCACCTGGTAGACCTCGCCAAAGGCGAAGAAGGGCTGGGCCCGCTTGTAGCCGTTGAGGAACCAGGCGTCGGCGCTCTTGCTGCTGGCATGGTGGCTGGTCACGTCGTTCTCGGAGCGACTCGGATAGCGGAAATGCTGGCGGTTGCGATCGAACTCGCCAGCCAGGTAGAAGCCGCCCACATTGGTAACGTCTAGGGTGACCCCGTAGATCTCGTTGGCCACCGGCAACCCATAGGCGAGCTTCACAAAACGCTGGTTGGAGCCGTCCTGCACATTGCCGCTGGCGCGCAGCGTGCGCTCGGGAATGCCCTCCGAGAGCAGCACCGGCTGGCCGTTGGTATTGAGCTGGCGGTTGGAGGTCAGGTCGATACGGTAGTCGTTGGCCAGCAGCATCACGAACTCAATGCTCTTGATGCGCTCAGGGGTAGGGCCGAAGGCGTTGCGATACTGAGGCCCTTCCAAATCGTAGACCAGCACGATCACCTCGTTGCCGTCGGCCGAGATATAACCTTCCTGGCGGAAACCGCCCTGCACCGAGGGATGGAAGTCGAGGATGTTGTCGTCGAGGATGCGGCGGTTGCTCTGCCGCTTGCCGTCGACGGTGGTGATAATCATCTCTTCCTGGAAGTAGGCCGCGCCGGCCTTGCCATCCTCGGGGGAGTCGTCGCTGAGGTGGACTTCGATGCGACTGGCGTCGTTGTTGTTCTGCCCCTCGGTCAGGGTACCCTTGAAGGGATTGCCCTGGAAGGCCTGGCCCTTGGTCTGGGCGTTGAAAGCGCTCACATAGGTAGCCCCCAGCTTGACAAAGTCGCCCAACTGCACCGTGCCGTGCCCGCCCAGGAGGTTGGTGTCGTTGGAACGGAAGCGGCCGGTACCCGAGGTGCCGCTGGCGGTGGCGATGGCACCGGGAGCGCTGGGGCGGGAGGCGATGATGGTGGCTTCGTACTTGTCGGCGGCCAGGTCGAACTGGACCCCGGTGAAGCGGGGCCTGGAAAAGGTCATCGGCGTCAGGGTGGTGCGGATATTATCGCCGATGGTCAGCGCATAGGCGTACTGGCCCTTGGCGTCGGAGGCAATGGTCACGCTCTGGAACCAGCTGGCAAATCTGGGGTCTTTATAGAGGTTGCTGCCCGCGGTCTGGGGCGCGGCCACGCTCCAGTCGTAGATCAACTGGCCACGGGTGAGAAAATTCCCGTACAGATCGTAGAAGTAGTCGCCTTCCTGGTAGGTGTTCACGTAGCGCTGAAAATGGCGGCGGGCGTAGTTGGTGTAGTCCTGCTGCTGCCACTGGTACTCGTTGAACAACTCCTGGGGGATGTACCACTTCTTAACCGCCGGGTCCAGGGCATCAAAGAGTACGCCCGGACCTAGAGGCTGGTAGGAGACCGCCCCGCCCCGCTGGATACCCAGCCGCGTGCCGAAGTCTTCCTGAGCATGGGCCGGTAGCCATCCTGCGAGCAGGATAACACACGCAAAGATCCTGTAGGCCTTGTTCACAACTCCCTCCCTTGAATCGCTATTTAGACTCGCCCCGCGCCTGCTGGCGAAGAGCGGGACAGCTTTCAATAAACCACATGGACCAAGTGCACCTGCTCACTCTTCCCCTGGTCCGCATCCACGCTGATCCGGCACAGATAGATCCCCGGAGGCACTAATTGCCCCTTGGCATCGCGCCCATCCCAGGCGAATTCCAGCGTTCCCACCTTGCCTTCACCGGCTGCATTAGCGCCGCTGGTCGCCCGGGCGCTGCCGGCCAGCCGGCCCTGCAGATCGTAAAAACTTACCGCCACCGGCCGCTCGGCCAACACCTTGAGCAGGGTAAAACTCACCCTGGCCTGGTCGTTGATCCCGTCTCCATTAGGGGTGAACACCCGGTCGAGGGTCACGTTGTGGACCAGCTGGTCGGCCAGGGGCACCAGGCTGATCCGGGCGGTGCTGCTGGCCACCAGCTCGGTGGCGTCCTGCTGGTCGGTGTTCACCCGCTGGAAAACTACGTCGGCACTGCTCGAAGAGCGGATGTAGCTGCCAAACTCCTCGCCCTCCTTGAGGGTCTGGGTCTCAAACTGGATTTCGGCCAGGGCCTGGGTATTGCCTGAGAGACCGGCGTTGAGCGAGGCAGGCAGGCGGAGGTACAGGGAATCGGTGCCCGCCGGCAGCACCTGCAGGACCTGGCCGGCAGCATCCTTGAAGGTGCCGTCCGCTGGATCGCGCTGAAAATAACCGGAGAAGGTGGTGGTCACCGCCCCGGTCAGGACGGCTGTGGGGTCGAGCGTCGAAGTAGTGGTCACCACCTTCACCTGGCCCAAACGCACCCCGCGCAGGGTTGCAGCCCTGGGGGTGGTGATGAGTAATTCGTCGAAGCCCTGGCGCACTTCGCTGTCCGCTGGGTCGGGGCCGGCAGCGCGGATGAAATACGAGAAGAGCTGGGGCTGCAGCGGATCGACATCGATAGGCTGAGCGTAGTCGGCCTGAACCACCCCGGGCAGATCACTGAGCAACCGGTCGGTACCGCCAGTATTCAGGCGGGCCACTTCCCCGGCCAGCTCGAGGGAGAGGGGCGGGGCCAGGTCCACCCGCAGCGAGCGGATGCGCGCCGTCTTGAAAGGGTCTTCGGAAAACATATTGATCCTGATTTGCAGGAATTTGCGCGGATTGGGGGAGGTGATCAGCGCCTCGTTGCGGCCATTGGTGGGTAGGTAACTCTCGCTCCAGTTGCTCCAGCCCACAAAAGCCAGGACCCCGTCCTTGGCCGGATCGGATTTGGGCTTCCGGCCATTGCCCAGCTTCTTGCCGTCCTCGTCAATCTTGCCGTCTCCGTCGTTGTCGACAAAGTCGATCTCGTCCTCGTCTATCGATCCGTCCTTGTCGTCGTCGGCACTGCTGGCGTGGGGCGTCTTCAATCCGGTCCAAGTGTTCCACACATTCCAGCGGAAGACCAGGTCGTCGTAGAGTTCCTTGGTGATCTCGCTCCGCTCTTCGCTGCCCTCGATGCTCACTACTTCGTAGTACTTGAAGGTGGAGTCGGTCTGATCGCTGGTGCGGGTCTGGATTTGCAGGCGCACCTCGGGATGGCTCTCCAGCGCTTCAGCCACCTCCACGCTGCGGCCGGTGAGCGGGTCGGTCTGGCGCACAATGGCCTCCCCTTCCCAGGAGATGCGCGGCAGGGTCTTGCGGATGAAGTTGCCCTTGCTGTCGGTCAATTTGATGGGCGGCGAATAGGTCCACACACTCACCGGGTATCCTTCGCCGTAGAGCTGCAGTTCACCCAGGGTGGCCAACGCGCCGTACTGGCCGGAGTTGCTGCCGGTGATGTCGATGTCGCGCAACATGAGGTAGCGGATCTGGCGCAAAGGGAAATGCTCGTTGACGATGCGCACCACCGGGAGATGGTTGTCGAGCTGATTCTCGCTGACCACGTTGTCCCAGTCGAGGCCGTTCTCAAGTTGCGGGAAGTCCTCGCGGCTCTCCATGGTGATGGGCTTGAGCAGGGTGCCGTCTGATACCAGGATGAAGTGGCCTGTGAACGCGCCGGAGTGGCTCTGGTTGATGCGCTTGTCGATGAGGAAAAGGTTGTCCACCCAGAAGACCGCGCCCAGATCCCACCAGGCCGTGCCCTTGGTGTAGATAGGCGACCAGGTATTGGCCTGCCACTCCGTGTCGTATAGCCCGTCCGTGGCTTTTTCGGGAGCGCCCAGGCCGCCGTGCTCAAAGGAGGCCCCGGCCCGCTGCTCGGGCCGCAGGGCGTAGTTGTCGCCTTTGGCCCAGACCTGGATCTCGGCTACCCTGGGCACCTCGCGGGAGTAATAGAGCAGGGATCCCTGCTTTTCCGGGGGCAGGGAGAGATAGCGCTCCCGGGCAGTCAGACCTTGGGGATCGTCCTCGATCTCCACCAGGAAGCCGCCGGCGGTCTGCCGCTGGTACAAGAGGGCACCTCGCTGCTCGGGAGGCAGGGCCTCGTACACCGCCCGGGCCGAATCCCCGGCACCGATGAAGGTCTTGCGCCACAGACCGCTGTCGGTGAAGGTCAGTTTGACGTACTGGACCGGCGAACCGGAGATATCGGGGATGCCGTCCAAATCGAAATCGGCGCGATCGAGGGGCGTGAGGTGGAAGGTGGACTGCAGGTACTTTCCGTCGGTGCCGGGCATGGGCACCAGCACGCCTTTGCCCGCTTCCACCTGGATCTGGGAGGCGCCGGTATTCCCCTGCTGAGGGCTGGCGAGTTTGCCGGCCGCCTCGTCCGGGGTTGTAGCCTGGCCGATCGGGGTAAACTTGAGATTGGTGCCCAAGGGGAAGGGGAAGCGCTCGCCCATGGAGGCCCACAGGACAAAGGCCTTGCCCGGCTGGCCCAGGAAGGTCTCAGAGTTGCGCCCGGAGGGGAAGATCACGGTGATGCTGTCGGCGTAGACCAGCCGGCCCAGGTCCACCGTCAGTTCCCAATTGCGCAGGTTGTCGATGGAAAAATCCTTGGGGTCGCGCAACCGGGCCTCATAGCTGGCAGGGGTCGCCGGTTCCCAGTAGGTGCTCAGGTCGTCGTCGATGACCAAGTGGGCCTCTGCGGTATTAGAGAGACCAACAGCTCCCCCATTGACCAGAGCACCCGCGGCGCGGACCACATCAGGATAGGTGAACTTATCTGCCTCCAAGGCGGCATTGATCTTGCGCCGGAAGAAGGTGGGTTGCACCCCCTCTTCGCTCACCTTGATGACGTCCACACCAGAAAGCGGGCGGTACAGACTGGTGACTCGGTCGTTCTGGGATTCCCAGTTCTGCCAAAGAGAAGCGCGGTCAACCCGGATCGAGTTACCGAGGATACGGTAGGCCGTGGGCGGAGTCTGGGCCCCGCCTACCCCGGCGACGGCGAGGCTAATCAGGAGTCCCGCTAATATCTTTTTCATCGCTAACCCGTGCTCCTTTGCTGGCAGATACTGCCTGCCGCTTTTCCTCAATACGCCACGGAAACCAGCCGCACCTGGGCCGAGTTGGCGGCGTCGGCATCGACCCCAACCCGCACCAGGTACAACCCTGGAGCCACCAGATTACCTTTGCCATCGCGACCATCCCAGTTCTGGGTATACCCCCCCGAAACAGCTTCCTGCTCGATGCTCCGCACCCGCTGACCACTCAAATCAAAGATTTCGACCTTGATCGGCCGGGCCGCAGTCAGGCGCTGCACATCGAAGGAAATCTGCAACTGGTCGTTCACCAGGTCGCCGTTGGGGGTAAAGGGGTTGGGGGCCATTTTGAGCTTGGTCACCAGTTCCTTGCTCTGGGACGAGAGGTCGGCGGTCACTGCCAGGCTATTGCTGTCTTCGAGTTGGTCCGTCTGGAGAAAGTTCACCACGTCCCGGGCTTCGAGACCCTGGGGCAGGAACAGGGCCAGGGTATCGGTGCCGACGTCGGCCAAGGCGACGATGCCATTGGTGTTGAAGACCCGGCGCCCGGTGCTCAGGGAGTCGAGCAGGGCATTGGCCTTGAAATTGGTGCGAAAATCGATCACCCGGGCCTTGAAGCGCACTTTGAGCAACACCTCGCGGGTGCTGCCGCCCAGGTCCGGGCCCAACTTGGGAAAGGCCAGGACAAACTGCTCGTCGTCGGTGTACAGCTGCTGAAACTGACCCTCCTGGGGAGAACCCTGGCTCTGCACCAACGCTTGAAGTACTCCACCGCCTTGGTCGACCTGCACGGATTCGATCCGCTCAATCCGGGTGGGGGTGAAGACCTGAAGCCGGTTGAAGCCCTTGTTGTCTTGCTCAAGCAACGCCTTGAGCGCCAGCACGAAGGTGGTGTCCTGGCCGGCTCTCACGTTGGTGGCCGGGGCAATCTCGCCGTAGATCTGGCTGATGGTCTGGGGGGCGGAGTATTCGAAACGCAGGTTGCGGATGGCCGTGGCCGATTCGGGGTCGTCGCTGCTGAACTCGACCTGGATCTGGAAGTAAGGCCGCCCGCCCGGAGCCTTGATGAACCCGCCGTTCTCCACTGGCTGGGCGCCGCTCCAGAACACCAGATCGGGTTCGACGGTGGAACGCTTGTTGCCGGGCAGGGCCTGATACTCGACGCGGGTGAGACGCGCCGCCGCGCGCTCGGCATCGGAGAGGTCGCTGAAGATCTCGCGCACCACCAGGTTGAAGTTCGGATCGTTCAGGTCGACGGACTGGCCCAAGGTCTGGGACCCAGGCCGACGGTCGAGCACCTTGACCACCCCCTCCTTCCACTCCACCGGCACCCCGAAATCGTTGAGCCGGAACATCACTTGGGGTTCCTGATTCACCCCGGTTTGCATGCGCACGATGGCGCGCGACTTGGCCGGGTTCCCCAACTTTTCCTCGTCCCAGAAGATGCGGCCTAGAGTGGCCGAAGGTAGGGACAGGGGTTTGGTCACGTAGGAGGCTTCGGGCAGGAAACCATCCCCGAAGAACTCGACCTCGGCCAGATCATAATCCAGCGAGGTTCTGAAGTCGAGGCGGGAGAAGCGCACCTTCTTGGACGGATCGAAGAGCACCGACACCGTGTCGTCCAGGTTGATCGGCTCGCTCCTATCGACCACAAAGGTGGGCAGGATCCGGGACATGTTTTCAAAACGGGGAAAGCCGATCTGGCCCACCGTCGGGTCGTCGATATTGAGGCCGGCAATATGCTTCTCGGTGCCCACCGCACCCGAGAGCAAGGTGTAGGAGGAGACCTTGGGCAGTCCGGAGGTGGGATAAAAACGCACCAGGCGCACCGGAAAATAGCGGCCCAGATCAATGTACAAGGTCCAGGTCTGCTGCACGTCCTGGCCCACCTTGTCGATGCGCTCAAAGTGGGTGCTGGGGTCGTTGTCGAAGATGGTCTGCATGAACCCCTGGGCCCGGTCATAGGTCATCGCCCGTTCCCAGATGGTCTGCCAAGTGATCGTGAGCCCCTTGTTGTACTTGTCTGCCACCGGGGGGAATGGGTAGGCTTCGGCCACGTTGATCATGGCCGGAATCTCCGTGATGCCGGCCTGGCGCAGCAGCTGTACCTGGCTCAACTGGCGGGGGAAATTGCCCCACCTGGGGATGAGCACCTGCCCAGGCGGGACGATGGTGCCATCCTCCAGCACCACCTGCTCTAGGGCTACCACCTCCTGCTGGGCCAGATGGCGGGAAAAAGCAAAGAGGACCGAATCGCCCGCTGTGCTGAGGGTAGAGTCGGTACCCTGAAGGGCGAGAATCGGCACCGACACCATGCGGACCGGGTAGATGGGCAGAATCCCGTCGCTGAAGCGCTCGACATCTATGGGTTCTAGATAGCGGGAGACCGACAGGGAGCCTTCCTCGGCATCGCGCCAGGTGAGACTCTGACCGGGCAGCGAGAAAGTGGAGAGTTCGGCGCTCACCGGGCCCTGAGTCAGGACCACCAGCGCCAATGCGACCATGCAGCGGATCCCGAACCTCATGGAATCACTCCCCGGCTAATCGGTCCCCACCCACTTGTGAATAAAGGTGTTAAGGCGCAGTGAGGAGAAAAGGTGCTCAGGCAGTTGGGAGAAACAGGAGAGAGGGAGGATGGCTCCTCCCCCTCTCCCTCGTGCTGAGGTACTAGCTACTGAAGCGGTGCTTATTTGTCGAAGGAAGCCTTGACGCGACCCCAGGTCTCACTCTCCACGGCAGTGACACCGGAGCCGATCAAACGACCGTCCGCAAAGCGCTCAGCATAACGCCAAGTAGCGGCCTGACCGGTGAGGGTGTGGAAGGCACGGTATGCCTGAGGAGCAGTGTCGAAGTCGGGGATCGAGAGCTGGAAACCGATGATCTTGCCGGAAGCCAAAGCGGAAGGCTTGCTGTCGCCGGGGCTGTTCCAGATCAGGTCGTCGAAGGGTGTGACGTAGAGCTCCATAACCGTGGTGGTCGGGCCTTCGCCGGTGGCACCGCCACCGCCGTCGGCATAAGGCAGTTCATTGACCCAACCGGCGCCGGCGCCCAGGTAACCGACCGTCTTGCCATCTGGGGAAGTGGCAATGCCCAGGTACTGCTGGGCAGTGCGGTTGTTGTTGAGCTTCTGCTCATCGGCAGTCCAGTTGACATCGGCAGAGCCGGTATAGTCGCCACCGGTGTGGTCGCCGTCCAACATGAACTCGACGGAGTCATAGCTCCACAGATCGCCCACGTTGCCGCCTGGGTAGGTGTTGATGTACACGTTGTCCACCCGCTCCTGGGCCAGGTACAGGATGCTGTCGGTCGAGTTCCAGCCCAGCCAGATGCGGTAGTCCAAGTCGGCCGGATCGTACTGGGCGCCCTCGCCCACGGTCGGATCGGCGTAGAAATCGGTGGCGACCAGCGAAGGATCACCGACCACGTCTTCCCAATCGGCGACGCTGCCATCCTTCAGATCGATGCTCGCACGATCCGCATCGGGAATCTCGAAGATCAGATAGATCTTGTCGCCGATATGGGCGCTGGCGCCCGAGGCCAAGCCAAGAGCCATGGCCATGGTGAGAAGGGTACGCTTCATTGCATTTCCTCCTAATAGGGTTGAAGTAAGACTCCATCTGGGACCCTCCAGATGGCCTGCAATTTCGCTGCGTTAATCCAGAACAACAACGCCCGCATCACCTCCTTTCACGCACTGCGAGGTTTTGGCAAAACGTTCAAAAATTAGAGGCCGCCTCGGGCATTGCGACCTCTATCTAATACCCTCGTATGTATAATATTTATTGGAAGATGTTAAAACAAAGAGCGCAAAGTGTCAAGAAAAATATTACTTCCGCTTACCGAGTATTTGCAGGCCTAGCGGGGACTTCCGCCCCTCCCTCCTCTTCTGGGTAGAACCGCATCAGCTTGAGATCTTGCAGGCCGATGGCAAAAGGCCCCTCGGCGAGTTCTCCGGTAAAAGCGGCCCCGACCCGCAACTGGTAGATCCGATCGGTTTCCCCGCCCAGGCGCACTGTGCTGGCGTCCACGTTCCCCTGCATGGTTTTCCCGGACCAGAACGTGAGGGTAATGGACCGGAACTCGGTGCCCGGATCCCGCTCTTCGGCGAATTCGATCTTGGCAAGTTTGGCCAGGTCGATTGAGCGCTGCTTGCGACCCTGGGAAAAGTCCAGGCGGAGCTGGCCGCGGTAGCGCAGCTTGTTGACCTCGAAGCGCCGGCCCTCCAAGTCGATCACCGTCACCTTGAGCTTGGGCACCTTGGTCGGGGCGAGAGAATCGGCATGGGAGAGAATCACTTCAGTCACATCGCTGAGCAGGATGAAAAAGGGACCCAGGTCGGTCACCCCGCTCAGGCGGTTGGAAATCTGGCCACTGCCCAGGGCATCCTGGCTGGGGGAGATCCCCGACCCTCCGGTGAAAATCCTGCCGGTTTCCGTGCCGCCATTGCGCCAAGTTATGGAAATCTGCTGTTCCTCGTCTTCGCGCTCCCCGTCCAGCCGGAAACGGGCGATATCGGCCAGTTGGGCCGTGTGCGGCTGGTCATCGATAAAATACTCCAGCTCGGGACGGCCGTGATAACTCAGCTTGCTCACCTGATGCTGATTGCCCATCCGGTCGACGACCGTGGCGCGCAAAGGAACATTTTCTCCCCAAGCCATTGGTGTACATAGAGCTGACAACAGTATTCCGATATGTAAGACCCGCTTAACCATAGAGACCCCCTCGGTTATTGCTGCCCGCCGCTCTGGTCCGAACCCGAGCCAGGTTGGTCGGGCTGCGAGGTTCCGATCGCCAGGTTCAGGGGGGTGATGCGGCCAAAGACCACCTCTACCGGCCGGATCTCGTCTAGACCTGCCTGCGAATTCTCCATCCTGATCTTGTACACATTTTCGGGAACGATGAAGTGCTTGACCTCGGTCGAGGTCATGCCCCGGCCCAGGACCGTGCGCATGTTGTAGTCCATGATCAGGAAGGGCATCTGCCCGCCGAACTGATCACCACCCGAAAAGATAATCTGGAAGCGGCCTACAGGAACGTGCTGGTACACCTCCTGCCCCATCTTCACCTCCACCCCCTTCAGTTCCACATTCTTCTTGATGTCGGTGTTGACTACCACCGTATAGATCCCCGGCGTCAGATCCACCGAGAGCCCGAATTCCTGGCTGCCGCTCTCGTAGGCGCCCGGCGAACTGCCCGCCATCCGCGGGGTGGCCTCGTAGACTGTCTCCTCGGTCTCCTGATCGAGCACATAGAAATTGAGCTGGTTGATGCCGCCGGCATCGAGGATGAGCCGGCCCTTGCCCTCGGGGATGGGCGGGGGCAGGTACTGGCTGCCGCCCGTGGTCGCACATCCGGAGGTCAGCGTCCAGGCGATGGTCCAACCCGCCAAACACCAAAACAGTCTGCTCCCGCGCACCGGAAAACTCTCCTTTCCACAGCGGGCCTAACCCGCTCTGTGCCAAATGCGAAAAGACAGCGCAACGACTTGTGCCGCATACGCTCAACCTAACCTGCTTTAAACTGTTATACAATAATAGTTCCGTGCTGTCAATCTATTCGGCCGGTGCCAGTCTCACCAGTACAAAGTCGCGGTCTGGACCCTGGTATCCGGCCAGCATGCGCCGATACTCCCGCTCGTCGTGCCAGGCGCGGGGGTAGGCGCCGGGGAAACTCACCCCCCGCCGCAGCAACTCTGCCCAGAAGGGCCGGTTCTGGAGGGCAAAACCGCCGGCCACCACCAGGAAATCCGCCCCATGGGCGGCCAGGCTGTCCAGGGTGGCCCCCGAAAATTCGCTTGGGGTGATCTGCCAACCCTTGCGCCGGCAGTAGTAGAGCATGGTGGGACTCTGGGCCCGGTGCGGAGCGGCGGCATTTTCGTCTACCTCCCCCACTACCAGCAGGGCGGTGGACGGCAACTTCTGGTCGATGAACTGCCCGGTCTCATGGCAGGCCTGGTAGTAGCGGTACACATTGTTGGCCGGCCGGTACAGGCCAGGGGCCACCCAGGCGCTGTACCCGGCTAAGAGCAGCACTGCCATCCCCGCCAGCACCGGGCGGGGCCGGCTTCCTTCCAGCAGAGGCGCCAGCCCCCGTGCGGCCAACACCGCGCCCAAGGGCACAAAAGGCATCTGATAGTAGACGAGGCGGTAGTTGCCCTCGGGGATCAACACCAGGTAGAGCAATAGCCCGCCACCCCAGGCCCAGAGGACCCATTCCCGGCGCGCGCCCCAAACCGGCCGCACCCCCGCCAGGATCAGAAGCACCCCAACCGGTGTGAAGGTCTGGTGGCCTAAGCGGCGCAGCAGCACCAAGTAGAAATCGCTGTCGGCCAGCAGACCTTGAGCCCACTTGTCATATCCCTGGCTGCCCCAAATCCCAAAAGTCAGTCCCGTTTGCAGAAAAAGTTGGTGGGCATGCCAATACCAGGCTGCCGGCGGGACCAGCGCCAGGGTCAGATACCCCCACAGGGCCGGGCGGCGCAGCAAGGCCCAACCCCAGCGGGCCCAGGCCAGGGCCACCAGCGGGAATCCCAGGTACAGGGTGGGGATCTTGACCATGAAACACAGCGCCCCTGCCAACACGGCCAGGGCAAAGTCCGTGCGCCCTTCCGTCCGGGTCCAACGCGCAAAAGCCAGCAGCGCCCCGATGCTGAGCAAGAGCATCAGCGGCTCGGGCATGAAGGCCCGGCCATAGAAAATATTGAGCGGAAAGAGCAGAAAGAAGAGGGCGGCCAGCCGGCCGTTCTGACGTGTACCGCCCAGTTCCCGAACAAGTAGGAAGAGCAGGGCAGCGCTGGCCGTGGAAAAAAGCGCCGAGAGCAGCCGCCCCGCCCATTCGTGTACTCCCCCCAGCAAGCCGTAGAGGCAGGCGACCAGAAAGGAGTAGAGCGGGAAGTTCATCTCCACGTACCCGGGCGTGGCCCCTCGCCAGTCCACCTGCGGATAAAAAAGGTGGTAGCCTTCCCAATAGAAATTGCGGGCAATGGCCCCGCTGTCGGCCTGGCGCCAGGCCTGGCCGTCGATCAAGGGGGCCTGCAGCTCGATCAGGCGCAGGGCCAGCCCCAGGAGCAGGATACCCCACAGCCAGGGATCTGCCTTCCACACTTTCAACAGCACGCGCATCAAAAAACGATCAGGCCCAGCCGCTCAACTGGCGCAGGCGCTGGTCGAGGGCGGCCATCAGTGCCTGGCGGTCGGCGAACTGGTCGGTGTACATGGGGGCGTCGATGCGCACGAAGACCCGCGCCCCAGGCCGGGCAAAACTTTCGTACTGCAAGCCGATGGGAATAAGGGGCACCCGCAGGCCGCGTTCGCGCTCCACTTGTAACAAGTGGTCGATGATCTCCTTCTGCAGGGGTCCCATGCCCCGCTGGAAACGCATGCCTTCGGGATGGGAGAGAACCAGTTCGCCCCGCGCGTACAGCCAAGCCAGGTAATCGAGGGTCTCCTTGTTGAGTTCGCGGGCCTGGCGGATCTGGTCGCGGCGGGCCTGGTGATCCTTGAGCCGGCGCACGTCCTTGGGCCGGACAACCTTGACCCCGCCCAGGGCTTCGAGCACCCCCCAGAGTCCCACTTTCATCACGTAGGTGGCAAAGCGCCCGGTGCAGCGGTGCAGCACGATCCCCTCGACCAGGATATCGCGGTAGGCGCAGTGTTTGGGCAGGATCAGGGCCGTCCCTTGGCGGGGCAGATGTTCGGCCCCGCTCACCACCAGGCGGTGGTAGCCCAATGCCCAGCCGGCCAGGGTGCGGGCCGCCAAGGCCGCCCAGTTGCGGCGGCGCAGCGCAAACTCCACCGGCCTCGGCGTGGCTGCGCTATGGGGGTTGGGGGATTCCTCAGACATAGAAAAGGGGGCCGAAG
This sequence comes from Gemmatimonas phototrophica, assembly GCA_945861755.1. Lineage (GTDB taxonomy): Bacteria > Latescibacterota > UBA2968 > UBA8231 > UBA8231 > SICG01. The sequence goes on along the minus strand of CAMAVQ010000009.1, from coordinate 22,157 downwards.
CCCCCTGGTTATCGCGGTCCTGTGCTGGTGGAAAGGGTTATTTGAAGATCTCCTTGACCTTGCCCCAGGTGCTCTCGTCTACCTCAGTAGCAGCCAGGCCCCCCAGCAACAGGGCGGCCTGGTCCAGCACCTGGTTCAACTGGGCACCGGCACCCGAGGCCGCAGCGCGGCCATTGGCATCGACCAGCAGCACAAAGCCGGCCGGGCTGTCGAGATGGCCGGACAGTTCGGGGGGCAACCCCGGATTTTGCCGGGCCGCAGTGGCGCACATGAGCTGGAAAGAAATCCCGTCTTGGAGGCGCAACTGCTCCATAACCGCTAGATCGCCCTGGTGCTGCAGCAGCCCTATTAGACGCAGGGGCCGGCCGTGATCCTCGTTCCACTGGTCGAGGTGGCGGGCCCCCAGGCGCTGGGCGGCGTCCTCAGCGGAGAACACGTAGAAAAGCTGGGTCGGCTGGGCCCCGGCCACGGAGGCCAGGGCACTGATCAGGCAGAACACCAGTACCGAGCGCTTTTTCATGGAGAACTGACCTCGCTGTTGCCGCCCTATTCGGCGCGAACGGTGAACTCTTTCTCGATTTGGGCCTGGGCTTCTAGCACCCGTCCCATGGATAGGTGTTCGTTGAGCACCTGCTCAATCTGCACCACCCCCACCCGGCGCGACAGGGCGAAGCCGAGCACGGTGTTGGTCTGCGGATCGCGCAGCTCGCGTCCGTGATCCCAGACGCCAAACTTGTCGCCATTCCGCACGCTGTCGGCCAATCCGATATTAATATACACTTGCAGCCCGTCGATATCTATTATTTTTGGCGCCGAAACCGAAGGCAGGGAGGGAGGGCGCACCAGGCCGGCCAGGTCGGCGCTCAGCTTGCCCAGGCACTGGTCCACGGCCCCGCCCACCAGGGTCTGGTGGAAATCCTCCGTGCCCCAGGGCGTCTCCCCCAGAAAGAAATACTCGCGGTCCAGGGGCACGTTGGCCGCCGGATTGGTGATTCCGTAGCGTTTGCTGTCGTTGACCACTTCCTGGCGCGGCTCGCCAGCCGGCCGGCCGTCGACCACCTTGAGCACCTTGAGTTTGATGATCACCACCCCCTGATAGCTGCGGTACCCGCCGATGGGCACGGTGGCGCGGAAGCGTTTCATGCTCAGATCCTCGATCTCGCCCATCACCACCAGGTCCACCCCAGCCTGACGCCCCAGCTCCAGCGCCCGGTCCCAATCGATCTGCCCCTTGCGCTCCTTGACCGTCAAACCGGCCATGAAAACCGAGTCGGGCCGGGTGGGCACGATATAGGGATTGCGCGCCAACGAGTCGCCCAGGCTGCGGGGCAGTTCGGCGCAGATGTCCCAAGGACCCCGATATTTGGACAGATCCTTGAAAGGCAGCAGCAGCACCTTCTGGGCCAGGGCGCTGGCGCTGTCCGGCGCAGCCTGGACCGCCGAGGCGGCGCCTGCCGTTGCAGCCTGGATCTCAGCAGCAGGGGCAGCAGGAGCAGGCAGGGCCGCCTGCGTGTCGGCAGGCACGGCGGCCTTGGCGGCCTGCGAATCGGCAAAACCCATCACCGGCAGCATCTTGGTGCCATTCTGCACACTGGCGCAACCGGCCAGCAGGATCAGCACCCCTCCCAACCAGACCTTCATCTGCCGCCTCCGCCCACTCGGGTGAGCACATAGGGTCCCTTGGGCACCACCACCAGGGGCGCATCGGCCCCATGGCGGTCTAGTGCCTGCTGAAGGCCAGCTTCCACCGAAGGCACCAGGTCCATCAGCAGCCGGCCGCGATGCCCTGGGGCCATGCCCTCGGAGAAAAGCATCACTCTGGCCTTCTTCAACACCTTGCACAGTTCCTGCAACTGCCATTGGTCGATGGCGAAGAAGTCCGGGTCCTCCAGCTTTTCGAGAAAGGCGGCGGCGCTGGGCGTGTTCAGCAGCAATTCAGTAAACTCGGGACCGCCGATCCCCTCCTGGCAGCGGGCGGCGATCAGGATGGTGCCCCCTTCTTCGACGATGGGCAGCGCGGCGGTCAGCCCCTTGACTGCCTGATACAGGGTCAGGTCCAGCGGGTGGCCGGCACTGCTGGTCACCACAATAGGAACCGGCCTCGCCACCTGGGCCAGGGCCTGCCGCTCCACAAAGCCCACCCCTTCGGCGTGGGCTTTTTCGAGGTCACCGCCAAAGAGGCCGGTCACCTGACGTTGGGCGTTCATCGAGACATTAAAGGTGAAATCCACCCCCGCCTTCTGGGCCACTTCGAGGGCCTGGCGGTGGAAGGGGTTGCCCTCGATGATGCCCTCGGCCGAGCGCGGGTCCCCCATCAGGCGCGGGCCGTGCAACACCCGCATGGTGTCCACCCCCATCAGTCCAGGGCAGATGGCCTTGCGCCCGCCCGAGAATCCGGCCATCAGGTGGGGTTCGATCAGCGAAGTGGCGATCTTGAGGTCAGCTTCTATATAGACCTTGTCGATCCAGATGGGCGCTCCACAGGAAGTCTCCCCGATATGGACCAGGGTCTCCCGATCCCGCGCCCGATGGTTGAGGATGCGGTACTGGGCAGCGATTTGTGCCCCCACCAGGGCCACCAACTCCTCCCCCTCGTTGGGCCGGTGCAGACCCGTGCCTACCAGGATGGTGATACGCTCGCGGGGGATGCCGGCTTCCTCCAGGGTGCGCAGGATCGGGGGGAGGATGACGGAATTGGGCACCGGACGGGTGATGTCGGCGATCACCACGCAGGCATCGCGCCGCCCCTTGGCCAGCTGGCTCAGGGCCGGGGTGCCAATAGGATGGCGCAGGACTTCTGCAATCTGTGCCTCCAGGTTCTCCAGGCCGGGGGTACCGGCCATGTGCAACACCTGGGCGCGGTCAGGCACTTCTACTTCCAGGCCCTGGCGGCCGTAGTCGAGATGCACCTTCATAATTTTTCCCTGTCCAACTTCTCTCTCAGGTAACGGGCAAAGGCCGGGCCGTGCTGGGGATCGCGCAGGGCAAAGTCGGCGAAAGCCCGGTAATAGGTCATGGGGGTGCCGATGTCGTAGCGCTGTTCGTCTGGTTGCAGGCGCAAACAGCGCACCCTGGCCCCCCCGGCGATCAGCAGGCGGATGGCGTCGGTGAGCCACAACTCGCCGCCCAGGCCGGGCCGGGTGGCCGCGATGGCAGCGAAAATTTCGGGAGTAAACACATAGCGGGCCGCCACCGCCAGGTTGCTGGGGGCCTCTTCGGGCCGGGGTTTCTCGACGATGTCGGCGATGGAAAAATCGTCGCCGGCCTCGCCCTCCGGCTGCACCACCCCGTACTTGCGCACCTCGTCGCGGGGCACCTCCCATACGGCGATGGTGGCCGCGGCCTGATGGCGCTCGTGGGCCTCGACCATGCGGCCCACCACCCCTGGATTGCGTTGCGAATAGATGATGGTGTCGCCGAAGCCCACCACAAAAGACTCGTCGCCCACAAACTGGGCGGCCAGGCGCACGGCGTCGGCATTGCCCAAGGGCCGACGCTGGCGGGCGTAGAGGAAGTCGATACCCAGGCCCGCGTAATCCAGCTCGTCGATGGCCTCGGCCTTGCCCGAGAGCCGGGCCTCCAGCTCGGGATCGTCGTCGAAGTGGTCCTCGATGGAGCGTTTCTTGCGGCCGGTGATGAAGAGGAATTTGTCGATGCCCTCACCCACCATCTCCTCGACCACGTACTGCACCACCGGCTTGTACCCCACCGGCAGCATTTCCTTGGGCTGGCACTTGGTGGCCGGCAAGAGGCGGGTGCCCATGCCGGCGACGGGCAGGACTGCTTTGTGGATAGCCATGTGCATGAAATTACAGGTTTGCCCAGGGGATTACAAGCGAGGGGGCGGCGGTGAGCGACCCGTTCCGACTTTTCTCCAGGCGCGTCCTGCCCCCTCGCTCGCTACGCTCCGCTACCCGGCCCACCACCTCGCGGACTTCCCTTCCCCACCACTCCCCGAGAAAAGTCTCCAGGGTCATCTCCCCGCCGCCTACAGTATGGTCTCCAGGGCCACTCCCTGCCGCCTACCCGGTGGGCACCTTGACAGCCATCCACCCTCCTCCTACTCTTGCGTTCCTAATGAAAACTCCACCCCGCATCCTGGGCCGCACCATCGAGGTCCACCATCCCGAAATTCAGCGCGGTCACATCCGCCACGCGGTTTTCGATTTCGACGGCACCCTCTCCCTGCTGCGGACCGGCTGGCAAGAGGTGATGATCATCCATGCCGTCGAGGAATTGTCCCGCACCCCCGCCGCACCTCCACCCGAGGGTTGGCATCATTTCTCCCGCGAGTACATCACCCGCCTCACCGGCGAGCAGACCATCTACCAGATGCTGCACCTGGAGGCCGAAGTGCGCCGGCTCGGTGGCACTCCCCAACCGGCCGCCGAATACAAATGGGAATACCTGCGCCGACTGGGAGAGTGCATCCGCGACCGGCTCGACGCCCTGCGCCAGCGCCGGGAAGCCCCCGCCGCGTACCTGGTGCCCGCCAGCATCGAACTACTGGATAATCTGGCCCGCCGGGGTGTCACCTGCTATTTGGCCAGCGGCACGGACCATCCATTCGTGGTCGAGGAGGCCGGTTTGCTGGGGGTAGCCCCCTATTTCGCCGATCGCATCTACGGGGCGCAGGAGGACTATAAAAGTTCCACCAAGAAACTGCTCATCGCCCGCATCATCGCCGAGAACCACCTGCACGGCCCCGAGTTGGTCGCCTTCGGCGATGGGTATGTGGAGATCGACAATACCAAAGAGGTGGGGGGCCTGGCAGTAGGCGCCGCCACCTGCGAGGACGGGACCCAGGAATGGGACGAATGGAAGAAAAGCCGCCTGCTGGAGGTGGGCGCTGACCTACTGGTCCCCAATTGGCAGGAGAGTCAGCTCCTACTGGCCTACCTGTTCGGCGAGGTGGATTGATGCTGACTGAATCGCGCCTGCGCCACCTGCTCCGCTCCTTTGCTGACCTGCGCATCGGGGTGGTCGGCGACTTCTTCCTCGACGCGTACTACGATTGTGACCCCCGGCTCGACGAGCGCTCGCTCGAAACCGGCCGCACCTGCTACCAGGTGGTGCGCACCCGCCGCCAGGCCGGCGCCGCCGGCACCGTGGCCGCCAACCTCGCCGCCCTGGGCGTGGGCACGGTGGAGGCCGTGGGTTTCTGCGGCGATGACGGCGAAGGCTTCGAGCTGCGCCGGGCCATGAAAGGCCTGGGGCTCCACCTCGACGGCTTCTTCAGCCGCCCGGATCGCTTCACCCCCACCTACGGCAAACCCTGCTATGTGGACAGCGCCCGCCCCGGCCTGCCGGTGCGCGAAGAGTTGGAGCGCCTCGACACCAAGAACCGCCGGCCCACCCCGCGCGATCTACAAGACCAACTCATCGCCCACCTCAAAGAACAGCTGCCCACCTGGCACGGTGTCGTCCTGCTGGACCAAGTGAGCGAGCCCGGTTGTGGGGTGCTCACCGCGCGAGTGCGGCGCTTCCTGGCCGAACAAGCCCGCCAGCGGCCCGACCAGATCTTCCTGGCCGACTCGCGCCAACTCATCGGCCTCTTTCGCCAGGTGATGATCAAACCCAACCAGTTCGAGGCCGCCCGCGCTCTGGGCAGCACCAGCCGCCGCCCACCTTCTCTGCGCACCTCCACGGCCCATGCCCAGGCTCTCTCCCGCCGCAGCCGCCGCCCGGTCTTCCTCACCCTGGGGGAACGGGGTATGTTGGTGGCTCAGGGCAACCCGGTGGAACACATTGCCGCCTTTCGCGTCGCGGGCCCCATCGACCCAGTGGGGGCCGGAGATTCCACCTCCGCGGCGCTGGTCGCCGCCCTGAGCGCCGGCGCCGAATTAGGCGAGGCAGCTCTCATCGCCAACCTGACCGCCTCCATCACCATCCAGCAACTGGGGACCACCGGCACTGCTTCGCCCACCCAGATCCTGCGCCGTTACCGGGAACTGCGCCATGCCCTATAAGCGCATCGACCCGCGCCAGATCCGCGTCCGGCCCCTGGCCACCCGCCAGAGCAAACACACCATCGAAGAAATCCGCGTCGACCCCGACGCTCCTCCGCCTGAACCGGGCACCATGGCCGCCGGCATCGCCCAGCTAGCGGCGCGCATCCGCAAAGCCCGCCAACAGGGTGCCGCGGTGATCCTGGCGTACGGGGCCCACCTGGTCAAAAACGGCCTGGGTCCGGTGGTAACCCGCCTGCTGGAAGGAAGCTGGATCACCCACCTGGCCACCAACGGGGCCGGCACCATCCACGACTGGGAATACGCCTTCCAGGGCCGTTCCGAGGAAGATGTGCGCGCCCATGTGGCCCAAGGCTGTTTCGGCGCCTGGCAGGAGACCGGCCTCTATATCCACCTGGCGGTGCTGGCCGGCAGCCTAGAGGGCAGGGGCTACGGCGAAGCGCTGGGGAAATTCATCTGGGAGGAGGGTTGCCAACTGCCGGCCCGGGAGGAACTGGCTGCCGCACTGGCCGACTGGAGCCGCAACCCCGTCGACGACGAACACATGCCGGCCCGCGCCGAACTGCTGCAGGCCATGGCCCGCTTCGACCTGCATCCCGGCCCCTGGCAGGTGCCCCATGCCCACAAAGAGTTCTCCCTCACCGCCAATGCCTTCCGCCTAAGCGTGCCCCTCACCGTACACCCCGGCATCGGCTACGACATCGTCTACAACCACCCAATGGCCAACGGCGCCATCCTGGGCCGGGGGGCCGGCATCGACTATCAGGTCTTTGCCGCCAGCGTGAGCAAGTTGGAGGGCGGCGTTTTCCTCTCGGTGGGCTCGGCGATCATGGCCCCCCAGGTCTTTGAGAAAGCCCTTTCCATCGCCAACGACCTGCGCCTGCAAGAGGGCCAGAAAATCCTGCGGCCCTACATCGCCGTCAACGACCTGGCCCCGCTCTCCTGGGACTGGTCCAAGGGCGAACCGCCCCAGAGCGATCCGGCCTACTACCTGCGCTTCTGCAAATCCTTCAGCCGTATGGGCGGGGAACTGTCCTATTTGGGCGGGGACAACCGGGTGCTGCTGCAGAATCTGTGGCACTGCCTCAAGACTTGAGCGCCGCCTCGATAACCTGGTGATACCGCTTCACCACCTCGCCGGGCACCACCTTTTTCAGCCCCTTGGTCAGCGTGCCGGCCTCCTCGCTGAGCGGCTCCGGTAACAAGATTACCTTCTGAGGCCGCTCATACGCCGGCAGCCCGGCCTCGTCCGCCTCCCTGAGCAGGAGCTGGCGCACCCGCTCGGCCAGGGCCGGATGGCAGCGCAGCGCAGCTTCGTCCTCCACGGGCAAGCCGGGTATATCGACAATCTTCTTGGCTTCCTCCACATCCACCGTCACCAGGGCCATGGGCGCGCTCAGGTGTTGATCGCCCCAGATCAGCACGTGCTCCACCAGCAACGCCCGCGTGTACACACGTTCCAGGAGTTCGGGGTTGATGAACTCCCCGTTGCTCAGCTTGAACTGCCGGCCCACCCGCCCGCTAAAACGGAGAAACCCCTCCTCGTCCATGCTGAACAAATCGCCGGTCCGGTACCAGATCTTGCCCGCCGCGTCCTCGACCAACACCCGGGCGGTCTGCTCGGGGTCGTCGAGGTAGCCTTTCATCACGTTGGGGCCGCTGGCCCACAAATCCCCCACCTGGCCGCTGCTGCCCCGGTACTGCCCCGTCGCCGGGTCGCCGTGTCCCACTTCCTCTCCCTGCGGTCCTACCAGCTTCACCTCGATCAGGGGCCGGCCCACCGTGCCCACCTTGCGCCCCCCCAGGTGGTTGGCCGCGATCAACGGGGCGCATTCGGTGACACCGTACCCCTCAAAGGTGCGGATGCCCAGCACCTCTTGGAAAAAATCGAGCGCTTCTGGATCGGCCTTGGCCGAGCCGACGATGAGTACTTCCAGGTTGGCGCCCACCCGCTTATTGAGCTGCTCGCGGATCTTGGCCACCACCCTGCTTCCTATGGTGGCATCGACCAGCCGGTCCCCCAACCCGGCCTCGCCCCGCGCCAGCCGCTGCCTGGCCTGGATCGCCCGCTGGATCAGCCGGCCTTTCAGCCCGCCGGCCTGGATCTCCTTGCGCACGTTGCCGAAAACCTTGTCAAGTATTAATGGCACGGTGAGAAAACCCTCCGGCGCGGAATAACGAATGTCGCTCAGCACCCGGTCCGGAGAGCGGGCCAGGTCCAGCACCCAGCCCTTGGCCAATGGATAATAAATATTGAGGATGCCCATGGAGTGGTAATCGGGGGCCGACTTGAAGAACCGGAAGGGCTCGCGCCGGCTGATCAGGTCCCACACCTCCTCCACGTTGGCGACGATGTTGGCGTTGGTCTGGACTACCCCCTTGGGCAGTCCAGACGAACCCGAGGTATAGAGCACCTTGGACTCGTCCTCGGGCCGCACCTCCACCCTCGGCGGGGGCGGAGCGTCGGCGCGCAGCAGCCCCGCCCATTCCTCGCCCTCGATCTGTATCCGCCGCAGCGGGGAGCGGATGAAGGAAGCGATGCGCCCCATCACTTCCTCCCCCTTGGCATCGGTGAAAAGCAGTTCGATCCCCGAGTGATGGATGGTGTGGATCAGCAACTCCGGGGCCAGCTTGTTGCACAGGGGCACGGCGCTCAGGCCCAGCAGGTCGGCGGCTATAAAGACCAGCACCGACTCCAATCCGCCCTCCGTCAAGAGTCCCAAGCGCTGCCCCTTTTGCAGCCCCAGCCCGGCCAGGCTGCCGGCCAGGCGGTCGCGCAGCAGGTGCAACTCGGCGTAACTGACCGGCTGGTAGCTCAAGTCACTGCCCTGTCCTTTGAGCACCCGCACCGCCGTGCGCGCGGCGTGGCGGTCAAAACTCTCGTCTATCAGGTCTTTCAAAGTCCGGCTCATCTTTCCGCTCCTGGCAAATGTCGGAGAGAAATATAAGCCCTGGCCGGTCAAACCCACACTTTGCGCTGCGGGCCGCCGTATCCTTATTTTTGCTCCGCTCCATACCCCGCACCTTCACTGACACCGAGGATATCTGAATGAATAGATTGTTAGGGGGCCTGCTGGTCCTGGCCAGCGCCTCCCTGGCTGCCGCCGAGGAGCCCGGCCTCAAACCCAGCTACAGCGCCAGCATGGGCAGCGTCACCGTCGGCGACCAGCAACTCTACCGCCTCAGCCTGCGCCCGGACATCCCCATCGGCAAGTGGGGTGTGGCCCTCGATGTGGAACTCTTCATCGATAACCAGGGCGGCATCAGCGACCGGGGCTGGGAATTTGGCACCGCCACCAAAGCGACGGACACCTTTCTGCGCAAGCTCTACTACGTGCGCTATGGCAAACCCCAGGACAACACCTTCGTCAAGGTGGGCGCCCTCGACCAGGTCACGCTAGGATACGGCCTGATCATGGACGGGTACCGCAACACCCTGCAGTACCCGGGCATCAAGAAAACCGGGCTCCAGTTCCACCGCCGCGACATCGGCGGCATGGGCCTGGGGGTCGAAGGGGTGATCAACAACTTTCAGGACTTCCAGGAAAGCAGCGCCCTGCTGGGGGCGCGGGTTTCGGCCAAGGCCACCGGCAAACTCGAATTGGGCCTCACCTATGTGGTGGATCTGGACCAGTACGGCGGGCTGGTGGACGGCGACGGGGACGGCTACCCGGATGCGGTGGATGCCTTCCCCGGTGACAAGAGCCGCGCCCTGGACAACGACGGGGACGGGGTAAGCGATGATCTGGACAGCGATGACAACAACAACGGCGCCATCGACGCCGACCCCAACAGCGGCCTGCCGGGGGCCATCGTCGCCGACCTCACCAAGCTCAACACCGATTACGGCGACGTGGTCTTCCCGGTGGACCGCTTGGTCAGCCGCAAGCGGCCCTTCAATAAGGAGCAGGTGGGCGGGGACTTCTTCAGCATCCTCGGCTTCGACGCGGCCTATCCACTTGTGGAAAGCAGCCAGCTCAAGCTGAAGCTCTACGGCCAGGTGGCCTTGCTGCTGGACAACAACGACGGGCTGACCCTGGCCGAGGCCGACAGCCAGGGGGTGCAACCCGGCAACCGCAAAGCCAAGGGCTTCGGCCTGGGCGCCCCTGGCCTGCTGCTAAGTATGGGGCCCTTCAAGGGCCAGTTGGAGTTCCGCCACTTCCAGAAGGATTTCGACTCCAACTATTTCGACAACCTCTACGAACTGGACCGCGCCCGCCTCGACGTGGCCAGCGGCAAGGCCCAGTCCAAGGACGCCCGCCTGAACCGCGACCAGACCCTTTCCGGCCTCTTCGGCAAGGCCGGCACCAACCTGGGCGGCATGGTGGACGCCAGCGCTGACTACCAGTACCTGACCGGCGGCGACGACCCCAAGCAGCAGATCCACGCCAACGCCAGCCTCTCCCAGCACCTGCTCGAGTCCATCCCCCGGCTGCGCCAGGCCCAGGCTTATTACCAGAAGAACAACATCGGCGTGTACCTGGACGAAAATGGCAAGAAGGACGGCTTTCTCGATCCCACCCCCGACACCTTCTACGGCTACCTGCTGGGCCTAGAAGTCAACAGCGGCGTCGCCCTCTGCTGGGACACCCGCTTCCTCTACCGGCGCACCGCCCTCGGCGTGCTGGAACGCCAGAAGGTGATGACCATCGAGACCGTGTTTACTTTCTGAAAGGACCCCATGAAAATCACCCGCGTTTCTGCCATCGTCCTGCGCCTGCCCCAGGTCACCGCCGCCTGCGACGGCACCCAGGACACCTGCCTGATCAAGATCGAGACCGACGAGGGCCTCACCGGCTGGGGCGAAGTCGATTCCTGCCCCACCGTGGTCAAGGCCATCGTCGAAGCGCCCCTCTCCCACCAGATCTGCAATGGCCTGGCCAATGCCCTGACCGGCGCCGATCCCCTGGCCCTCGACGCCTGTATGCACCGTATGCAGGCAGCGGCCAACTACTACGGCCGCACCGCCGCCGGCGCCCACGCCATGGCCGGGGTCAACATCGCCCTGTGGGATATCGCCGGCAAAGCCTGCGGCCGCCCCGTGTACCAACTCCTGGGCGGGCCGCATAAAACCCGCTTCCGCGCCTACTGCTCCATCCTCTTCGGCGACACCCCGGCCCAGACCTATGAGCTGGGCCGCCGCTTCGCCGACCTGGGTTTCACCGCCGTCAAGTTCGGCTGGGGCCCCATGGGCCAGAGCGAGGCCAACGACATCGCCCTGGTGCGCGAGGCCCGGCGCGGGGTCGGCGACCAGGTGGACGTGCTCATCGACGCCGGCCAGGTCTGGGACTGGAAGACCGCGCTCAAACGCGCCCACCAGTTCGCCGAGTTCCGGCCCTTCTGGCTAGAAGAGCCCCTTCATCCAGAAGATATCAGAGGGTACGCCCAACTCTGCGCCGCCAGCCCCCTGCCCATCGCCACCGGCGAGGCCGAGGCGCGTTACCCCGACTTCGAGCGCCTGCTGGTCGAAGGCGGCCTGGACTGGGTGCAGCCCGATCCGGGCCGCTGCGGCATCTCCACCATGGTCGAGGTAGCCCGGCTAGCCCACCGCCTGCACCGCAAGGTGGTCAACCACAGCTTCAAGAGCGGCATCACCATCGCCGCCTCCCTGCACGGCCTGGCCGCCGCGCCCCACGGCGAGATCTTTGAGTACTGCATGGCCGACTCGCCCCTGCGCCACGACCTGACCGTGGAGAAATTCCCGGTGGTCGACGGCTACGTCCACCTGCCCGAAGGCCCCGGCCTGGGCGTGACCATCCGCGAAGAGACCATCCAGAAATACCGCGTAGCCTGAGAGGTACTCATGCTGATCATCGACGGCCATCTCGACATGGCCTACAACGCCACCTACCACCGCCGCGACCTGACCCGCACCGTGCAGGAATTGCGCGAGCGCGAAGACCCCACACCCCTGCGCGGCCCCGACCACCCCGACTCCCTGCGCGAGCGCCGCGGCCTCGAACCCATGGGCAAGGGCGTCGTCACCGTCACCCTGCCGGCCATGCGCCAGGGCCAGGTGGGCATCATGCTCTCCACCATCATGTCGCGGGTGCAATTAACCACGTCGAACAAGATGAACGACGGCATGCGCACCCAGGCCGGCGCCGCTGCCATCGGCCAATCGCACCTCTTCTACTACAGGGCTCTCGAACGCCTGGGCGAACTGCGCTTCATCCGCACCCTGGCCGACCTCGAAGCCAGCGCCAAGGCCTGGGAAAACCCCATGCCCCAGACCCCGGTGGGCCTCATCCTCTCCATGGAGAGCGCCGATCCCATCCTCGGCCCCGACCACGTCGCCCAGTGGTGGGACTGGGGCCTGCGCTCGGTGGGCATCACCCACTTTGGGGTCAACACCTGGGGCCATGGCACCGGCACCCAGGGCGGCCTCTTCCCCTGCGCCTATCCATTGATGGACGCCCTGAGCGCTGCCGGCATGGTCCTCGACCTGACCCACGCCGCCGACCTGAGCTTCTGGCAGATCCTCGACTACTGGGACGGCCCTGTACACGCCAGCCACTGCGTCTGCCGCGCCCTCACCCCCGGCCAGCGCCACTTGAGCGACGAGATGATCCGCGCCCTCACCGACCGGGGCGGGGTGATCGGCATGGTCTTCGCCGAGCCCATGCTCAACCCGGCCTGGAACTTCGACCACCCCGAGACCTGGCCGCCCACGGCCAAGCGCTCGATGAAGGCAGTGATCGAGCACCTCGACCACATCTGCCAACTCACCGGCAACTGCGACCACGTGGCCATCGGCTCCGACCTGGACGGCGGTTTTGGCCGCGAGACCTCACCCATCGATTACGACACCATCGCCGATCTGCAAAAGTTCCTGGGCATGCTCGAGCGCCGCGGCTTCACCCAGGAGCAGATCGCCAAGATCGCCCACGGAAATTTGTTGAACTTCTTCCGCCGCGTGTGGAGCTGAACCCATGTTGATCATCGACAGCCATCTCGACCTGGCCTTCAACGCCCTGCAGCTCAACCGCGACCTCACCCTGCCGGCCGCCACCGTGCGCACCCACGACTCCGTGGCCCACCACGAGGCGTACGGCGCCTGCACTACCACCTTCCCCGAGCTGCGCCGGGGAGGAATCGGCATCGTCTTCGGCACCGTCATGTCGCGCCTGGACCCCAACGACCGCTGGACCCGCACCGGCATGTATACCCAGGATCAGTGTTACGCCGTGGGTCGAGGACACGCCGCCTACTATCAGGTGATGGAGCGGCAGGGCCTGCTGCGCTTCATCCGCAACAGCCGCGACCTGGACCAGATGGCCGCCGCCTGGCAGCATCCCCAGGCCGACACCCCCTTTGGCCTGGTGCTGGCCATGGAGAGTGCCGATCCCATCCTGGGGCCGGACAACGTGCAGGAGTGGTACGACTTAGGCCTGCGGGTGGTCAGTATCTCCCACTACGGCGTCAGCGCCTATTCCCACGGCACCGGCACCGAAGGCGGCCTGCTGCCCACCGCCAAACCCCTGCTCGATGCCCTGCGCGCTGCGCGTATCATCGTCGATATGACCCACCTCACCGACCAGGCCCACTGGGAGGTTCTGGAGTGCTACGACGGCCCGGTCTGCGCCTCGCACCACAACTGCCGCGCCCTGGTCCCCGGCCAGCGCCAACTCAGCAACGAGATGATCCGCTCCATCGCCGAACGCGGTGGGGTGATTGGCACCGCCCTGGACGCCTGGATGCTCGATCCGGGCTGGAAACGCAAGACCCCGGCCAACCAGCAGCGCACCGCCGCCACCCTGGAGACGGTGGCCGACCACATCGACCACACCGCCCAGTTGATGGGCACCGCCCGCCACTGCGGCATCGGCACCGACCTGGACGGGGGCTACGGCCAGGAGCAATCCCCCCGCGACCTGAACACCATCGCCGATCTGCAAAACCTCGCCCCCATCCTCAGCCAGCGCGGCTACTCCACCGCCGATGTCGAAGGCATCCTGGCCGGCAACTGGATCAACCTGCTCAAAGAGGTGTGGGGATGAGCTAGCGGGAGCGGCGGAAAGTGGCCCTTCCGGCCTTTCCCGATGCCCGGGCCTGCCACCGACGCCCCGCACTACCCCCAGGCCCTTTCCCGACCCCCTCCCCACAGTAAAGGCCTCCAGGGCCATCTTCCCGCCGCACCATCAATGTGGCGCAACCATAGCGGTGGGGAGCGAACCCCGGAGGCTTTTCCCAGGGAGTGGCTGGGAAGGGAAGTCCGCGTGGCGGGGGGCCGGGTAGCGGAGCGAAGCGAGCGAGTGGGCAGGACGCGCCTGGGGAAAAGCCGGAGTGGGTCGCTCCCCGACGCCTTCCACCACTATAAGCCACCCAATCGCTATTTCCATTAATAAGGGGCTATTCCCCCTGAAAAGTGACCCCTTATTATTTTTCGTTGCAGATTCATGACAATTTTTCCGATAAATTTGATGTATTTTTTACTTATCCTTGCGTTCATGCATAAAAATAGGTATACTTTCTCATATTAGTATACATAATCATTTTTAAACTTGTATTTTGGAGGTAATTTATGGCCAGAGGTGCTGACAAAGTCATCGAGGCCCTCGAAAGACACGGCGTCGAGTACATCTTCGGGCACCCAGGTGGAGCAGCCATGCCCATCTTCGACGCCCTGGTGGACTCCAAGGGGCTCAAATTCATCCTGACCCGCCACGAGCAGGGGGCCACCCACATGGCCGACGGCTACGCCCGGGCCACCGGCAAACCCGGCGTAGTGCTGGTCACCTCTGGCCCTGGGGCCACCAACACCATCACCGGGCTGCTCACCGCCCAGATGGATTCGGTCCCGATGGTGGTGCTCACCGGCCAGACCATCACCCCCATGCTGGGCAAAGACGCCTTTCAGGAAGCCGACGTCTTCGGCGTCTCCATGCCGGTGGTCAAACACTCCTATCTGGTCAAGGACGCCGACGATATCCCCCGGGTGATGAACGAGGCCTTCCACATCGCCACCACCGGGCGCACCGGGCCGGTGCTGGTCGACCTGCCCAAGGACGTCACCTCGGCCGAGTGCAACGCCAGCTTCCCGGAGAAGGTCTTCCTGCCCGGCTACCACTGGCAGTCCAAGCCCGACGTCGAGTGTTTGAAGGAAGCGGCCGCCCTGCTGCGCCAGAGCAAACGCCCGGTGCTCTACCTGGGCGGGGGTTGCATCGCTGCCGGCGCCCACGAGGTGGCCCTGGCCTTTGCCGAAAAGACCCGTATGCCGGTGACCAACACCCTGCTGGGCAAGGGCAGCTTCCCCGAGCAGCACCCGCTTTCGGTGGGCATGCTGGGCATGCACGGCACCGCGTACGCCAACAAGGCCGTGTCCGGCTGCGACCTGATCATGTCGGTGGGTGGACGCTGGGACGACCGCATCACCGGCAAACTCTCGGCCTTCTGCGCCGACGCCAAGAAGATCCATATCGACATCGACCCGGCCGAGTACGGCAAGGTGCTGATGCCCGACGTGTTCATCGAGGGGGACGCCCGCCAGGTGCTGGAGGAGTTGATCAACCACGTCGAGCCCACGGACTCGGAGGACTGGCTGGCGCAGATCGAGGAGTGGAAACACAAATATCCCCTGCACTACGGCCGCAAGGGCGGTCTCAAGATGCAGGCGGTCATCGACCGCTTCTACCACCTGACCGAGGGCAAGGCCATCGTCTCCACCGACGTGGGCCAGCACCAGATGTGGGCCGCTCAGTTCTACAAGACCCGCTATCACCGCCAGTGGCTTTCCTCGGGCGGGGCAGGGACCATGGGCTATGGCTTCCCGGCCGCAGTGGGGGCCCAGTTTGGCCGGCCCGGCGAATTGGTGGCGACTATCGTCGGCGACGGCGGTTTCCAGATGACCATGTGTGAACTGGCCACCGCTGCCCTGCACAAACTTCCGGTCAAGATCCTGGTGATGGACAACCGCTACCTGGGCATGGTGCGCCAGTGGCAGAACCTCTTCTTCGACAACCGGCTCTCTGGCGTGGACCTAGAAGGCAACCCCGACTTTGTCAAGCTGGCCGAAGCCTACGGCATCAAGGGTTTCCACCTGCGGCGCACCGCCGACATCGACAAGGTCCTCAAGCAGGCATTGGACTACCACGAGGGTCCCTGCCTGATCCACGCCGAGTGCGAAAAAGAAGACAACGTCTTCCCGATGATTCCCGCCGGGGCGGCCCTCAGTGAGATGCTCATCGAGCCGCCCAAGTACAAACTAGAAAAGCCAACCGGGAGCACCTGATGGAAAACGGCACTGCTCAAAAACCAGAGAAGAATACCATCGGCCTGCTGGTCAACGACCAGCCCGGGGTGCTGATGCGCATCAGTCAGGTCTTTGCCCGCCGCGGCTACAACATCGAGTCCCTGGTGGTTTCCCCGGCCCACCTGCCGCGCACCTCGCGCATGACCATCACCTGCACCGGGCCGGACGACGTGTTACACCAGATCATCCTCCAACTCAACAAGCTGGTCGATGTCATGCACGCCAAGGACCACACCGACGACCAGGCCGTCACCCGAGAGCTGGCCCTCTTCAAGGTGGGCTGCTCGGTGCCCGAACGCACCGAGATCTTGCAGGTTGCCGAAGCCTTCCGCGGCAAAACCGTCGATATCTCCGAGGAGACCATCACCATCGAGGCCACCGGCACTTCCGACAAGATGGATGCCCTCGAATCCCTGCTGGGCAAGTTTGACCTGCGCGAGATGGTGCGCACCGGCAAGGTGGTCATGGCCCGGGGTGCCTACTCCACCTGAGCGAGCGCACTGGCAATAAAAAAAGGGGCGGGGGGATGTTTTCCCCGCCCCTTTTCATTTTAATGAGACCCCGAGATTTCAGAGCGCCATCCTGAATCCCCCCTGGAACCAGCGCGGCGCCCCCACGCTCACCACCCCATCTCCCGAAATCCCCACCTCGTAGGGCTGGTCGAAGAGGTTTTCCACCTGAAAGAAGATCTCGATCCCCTTGGTTATGGGCCGCGAGGCAAAGAGATCTACCACCCCAAACCCTCCCAACTCCAGCGTGTTGAGGTCGTCCTCGAACTGACCGCTGGTATAGCGCCCCTGGACCGTGAAGCGCCCGCGCGCCGGCTGGGCATAACTCAACTGCAGGGTCAGATGGTGCGCCGGCACCTGGGGCAGGTCTTTGCCCTCCAGGTCGCCCGGCGCGGTGGCGATGCGGCTGTGGGTGAACAAATAACCCGCAGCCCAGGTCCAGGCTGGCCCGCGCTGCCCTTTTAATTCTGCCTCCACGCCCCGGACCCGCACCTTTTCCAAATTCTGCCGCTGCCGGCAGAGCCCGCCATCGGGCACAAAACCGCAGGGCGACACCTGGCCCGGTCCCCTGCCCTGAGTCAGGTTGAAGACCATGTCCTCTACCTCGTTCCAGTACCCGGTCAGGTGAGCGCTCAGCGCGGAGCGCTGATAGTCCAGCCCCACCTCGGCGCCCAAGAGCCGCTCGGGTTCTAGCCCTTCGTTGGCCTCGGTGATGTCGTTGCGCACCCGAAAGGGGCGAAAGAGTTCGTTGAGGGTGGGGGTGCGGAAACTCCGGTACAGCGCCCCGCGCAGGGAGAGTCGGTCCGTGGCCTTGAAGCGCAGCCCGGCCTTGGGATCGAAGACCTGGCGGCTGCGGTCGACAAAGCCGTCGTCGCGCAGGGACTGCCCATTGTCCAGGTCCTGCTCCCGGCGGAAGGAGGAGGCATTGCGCCACCAGTCCAGGCGGCCACCCAGGGTGAATTGCCAGCGGGGATGGGGAATGAAGACCTCCTGGACATAGAGCCCCAGGGCCTGCTGGGCACCGCCGGCCTGGCGCTGTCGGGTGAAGTGGCCCTCGACATAGCGAAAATTCTCGTCGCTCTCGCCCTTGACCCAGCGGCCATCCACCCCGGCGGCCAGCAGGTGGGTTGCCCCCACCGGCCTGGACCACTCTACACTCGCCCCGGCGGCCTTGGCCGGCATATCGTACTGGTCCAGGGCCGGGACCTCTGCATTGCGGTCCGCCGCTGCCGAAGAGAAGAAACTGTCAAACCCTTGGGCCTGGACAAAACTGGAGAAGGTCCAGCGGCCGCCCGCAGCGGTCCTCAAGATTGCGCTGCCGCCCACAAACCCGGCGCGGGTGCTGTTATGCGCCAGGGGCGTGCCGTTGTCGCGCTCCTCGCGCCAGAGACCCGCGTGTAGGTAGAGTTGGCCCGCAGACGAGAAGGGCCGAGACAACTTCAGCCGCAGGCTCTGACTCTGGGAACCGGCCTCCCGGTCGATGCTGCCCCGCTGGTTGGCCCGCACCGTGGGATACCCCTGCGTCGTCGAGTACCCTCCCTCTACCCCTACACTGGTCGAGCCGAGGCGGTCGCCAGCGGCAAAATCCAGAGACCCGGTCCGGCCATTGCCGGCCACCCCAGAGAGAGCAAACGCCCGCTCCTGAGGCTGGGCCGTGACCAGGTTGATCACCCCACCCAAGGTGTAGTTGCCCCACAACTGAGCGCCCCCGCCGCGCACTACCTCGACCCGTTCTAGGCTGGCCAGCCGCACCCGGCTCCACGCCACCCAACTGCCGAAGGGGTCGTTCAAAGGCATGCCGTCCAAGAGGACCAGGGCGCGGCTGGCACCGCTGGCCCCCAGCCCGCGCAGCGAAACCCCCTGGGTGGTGGGGTGCGCCACCGCGCTGCTGGCGCGGCGGAAGAGGCTGAAGCCGGGGACCTGCCGCAGCAGTTCGTCAGCAGACAGGGCCGGCGCCTGCCTGATCCCCCCCCTTTCGAGCACCGTGGTCTGGGCGGGCAGCTCCCCCAGGGCCTGCGAGGTCCGCGCCGCGCTCACCGTCACTTCGCCCATAACCACGGGAGCCTTCTCCCCAGTGACCTCCTCGCCATCGACACCTGGGGCGAGGGCCAGCCAGACCAACAGGGCGGGGAGATGGACGCTGCAGTTCATGGGAAACCCTTTTTTTATTTTGATGATGCCGCCCTTTTTTCCTCTGCCTGGCGCAGGATCTGGGCCAGTTCCCCCTGCCCGAAGTACTCGGCCCAGCGGCGCGGCGTGGCGTGGTACTGCTGGTCCTCGATGCGGGGATCAGCGCCTTTTTCCAGCAGCAGGCGCAGGATCTCGGCATGGCGGCCCGACACGGCCTTGTGCAGCGCCGTACACCCCCGGTCTCCGGGCCAGAAGTGCGGAGGCTGGGCATCGATATGCGCCCCCCGCTCCAGGAGAAAAATTACGGCTTCTGCGGCCCCGCCGTAACTGGCGTAGCCCAAGGCCTCGTCGAGAATGTCCTGCTCGCTGTGCTGCGGATCAGTGCCCGCAGCGGGCCGATACAGACTGCCGGCCTCCGGGGTCAGGTGGTGATCTGGCCCAAAGAAGGCGGCCATCAGGTCGAGGCGGTTGACCCCGGCGGCAAAACGCAGATCCACCCGCGCCCCACCCGCCACCAAGGCCTTGGCAGCCTCTTGCTGTTCTTCGCCGGTCAGGGCCATCCAGAGGATTTTTCCCTGGTTCGCGTTGGCGTCAGCCCCGGCCTTGAGCAAGAGTTCGATGAACTCGCCCTGGCGCTGGGCCCATTTCAATTGGGCGCTGTCGATCACCAGCCCCAGGGCCGTGACCGTGTCGAGGGTGGCGGCGTTGGCATCAGCGCCGGCTTCCAGCAGCGCGGCGGCAAGGGCAAGGGGGTTGGGCGGCAGGGCAACGCGATTGGGGTTGCCAGCGGTCAAATGCAGCAGCGTGGCGCCGCGCAGGCTGGCGTATTCGTAGTATTCGTCGAGGTACCCCTGCGCCTTTGCCAGCCCGGGGTTTTTCTGCAGCAATCCCTTCAGCCCCTCCAGATCTCCCGCGTCCAAGGCCGCCACGGCCTGGTAAAAAGCGGGGTGGTCGGCGTCGCCCCGCTCCAGCCCCTGGGGAGGCAGCGCTTCGCCTTTGCGCGGCAGGGCCAGGGCGACCAATTCGCTAGGCCTGAACCCATCGCCCAGCGACACTGCGATATACTGCCGCTTGCCGGCCATGTAGATGATGGGACTGGCATAGGCATTGCCGGGCAACGCCACCTGCCCCACCGGCTCGCCGGTATCCAGGTCCAATGCCTGTAGGTATGCCTCCCGGTCCACAAAGTACCCCTCGCCGGCATTGCCCAAATCGCGCGGGTCCTGGGAAGCGGTCAGCAGCAGGGTGGAGGTGGCCAAGGCAAAGGTGCGGTTGTCCCAGCCCAAAGGCGGCAGGTGCAGCGAACGCAAGGCCGGGTGATCCACAGGGCCGCGCCCCATCGGGCGCACCCAGCGGTGTTCGCCGGTGTTGAGGTCAATGGCGGTGATCCGGCCATAGGGCGGCTTGGTCAGCGGCAGCCCCTCGGGACCGGAGAGCCGGTTGTTGATGGTGGCCACATAGGCCGAGGACGCATTGGGTTCGGCGCGGCTCAACCAGGCCACTGAAGGCAAGGTGTGGGAGGGCACATAGAGCACCCCTTTGCCGGGATGGGCCACGGCCCCCACCCAGTCGGCCCCGCCATAAAGGCCGGGCAGGAGGATGACGCCCTTTTCCGTGGCCGGGGTGTAGAGCGGCCCGTAGTCGAATTTACTGGCGATCTCCATAGCCTGCTGCCGCAGTTCGGGGGTGAATTCGATGAGGTCGTCCTCGCTCAGGCACTGGCGCTCGAAGGGGGCCGGCAGGGTGGGAACGGGCTGGGTGGGCGAAGCCCTTTCTCCCTCGGTGTGCGAGGGAGGCGCAGGCCGCTCCTCGATAGGCCACACCGGTTTCCCGCTCACTCGGTCGAAGACAAAACAGAAACCCTCCTTGGTCACCTGGGCCACGGCCTTGATGCGCTTGCCCTTCACCTTGAGGTCCAGCAGCACCGGGGCGGCCGGCGGATCGTAGTCCCACAGGCCGTGGTGGGTGAGTTGGAAATGCCAGACCCGTTTTCCGGTGCGCGCATCCAGGCAGACGATGCTGTCGCCGAAGAGGTGGAACAGTGTCAATGATTTTTTGTACCGCAAAAGGCCCTGATGAGCGCGGCGGCTCACCAGGGCCTGAAGCAAACTGGACCGCCGGCGGCAGGTGGGAACCGGCGCTAAAATGGGCTGCTCAGAAACTCACCCCCAATTGCGCCATGACCAGTCGCCCGATCTCCGGCGCCCCGACAAATTCCCGGTGCTTTTTGTTCAGCACGTTGTCGGCGTTGACAATCAGGGACAGGTCGCGGTGTACCGGCAGCTTGTAGGCCAGATTCAGATCCAGCAGGGTGAAAGCCTTCACCTTGCCCGCGTACACGCCCGAAGCCATCGGATAGGAACCGTTGTAGCGCAGCTGGGCCGCCGTCCGCAGACGCCACTGCGGCAGTTCGCGGGTGGCGCCCAAGCGGATCTTCTGCTTGGGCGAGTTGAGGGTAACGTCGGCGATGTTGTCGAGGTTCTCGAAGAGGTTCTCATCCACATAGGAATAGGTGCCGGTGAAGCTCCACAGGCTGCCCAGATAATAAGCCAGGCTCAAATCCAGACCATTGACCGTCACCGCCCCGTAATTGCGGTAGGTCAGCAGCACGGCGTTTGGATCATAGGCCTGCTCGGGGGAGACGGTACCGAAGGGAATGCGGGCCACGCCACTGACGATCTGGGTGGCCAGTTCGTCCAGCGGTGAACCATTGCCGTTGCCGCCCAGCACCTGGTTATCCAGCCCCCCCAGGGCCTGGGCCAGGAGCGCGTTGGCCGGGTCCTGCAGCGCGGCAGCCAGAGCCGGCCTCAGGGACTGGGCCAGACTGGTCGTGTCGAGGAAGACATTGGGAGTGATAACCTGCAGTGGCCCGACGAAGTTCCTGGTCCGGGTGCGGTACGCGTCGGCGGTGATCACCAGTTTGCCGCCGATCAGCCCCTTGTACCCCACTTCGTAGGTCTGGGTGATGGTCGGTTTGGTGAGCGCTACATTCACCACATCGGCATCAGTAACCTCATCGAATCCGCGGGTCTCCTGGTTAACCACGCGCAGACTGTTCTTCAAACCCAACAGTTGTTGGGGTAACACGGCAGGCAACCTCTGCGACAACTGCTGGGCTGCGGTCTCGGCCTCAGCAGCGCTCATACCCTGCTGGGTCAAGGTCGCGCCTACTAACCTTTCAAATGTTGGGGTGAATTCCTTCAGTACCGCGCCCCGGCCGATGCCCCACATCAGATTCGTGACCACCGGATCATCGAGGGCCAGATACTCATCGGGCGCCAGCCGCGCCACCGGGGA
>CAMAVQ010000008.1 GCA_945861755.1 Gemmatimonas phototrophica | reverse complement strand
CCGTGGTGGATGCCGAGGCCTATACCCAGCAGGCAAGCGCCCTGGCGGCAGGCAACTGGCTGGGCCGGGGGGAAGGGCCCTTCTGGCAGCCGCCGCTTTACCCCTATTTCCTCGGGGTGGTCAAGGCCTTGTTCCCCGACACCTTTTGGTACGTCGCCCGGGTGGCCCAGTGTGTGCTGGGAGCCCTCAGCTGCGGCTTGGTGGTCTGGTTGGGCCGGCGTCTTTTCAGCCCGGGGGTAGGGGTGGCGGCGGGCCTGGCCGCCGCGGTCTATGGCCCGCTGATCTTTTACGACGCCGAACTGCTGCCCGCTACCCTGGCCACCAGTCTCAACCTCCTGGCTTTGGCGCTGTTGGTGCGGGGCGGCAGGGGATGGCACTGGTTGTTCACCGGCGCAGTCCTCGGGCTGGCCAGCCTGGCGATCGCCCAGAGCCTGGTGGTCGCTGCGCTTGGGGCCGCGTGGCTCGGCTGGCAGGGGTGGAAAGACGGGCGGGCGCAGGCGCTGGGTCGCGCCGGGCTCTTGGCGGCCGGGGTGATGCTGGTCCTGGGCCCGGTGAGCCTGCGCAATTACCTGGTCGGGGGGGACACGGTGTTGATTTCCTACAACGGCGGGGTCAACTTCTTCCTGGGCAACAACCCGGACTACGAGCGCACGGTGAAGGTGCGTCCCGGTTGGGAGTGGGACGATCTAGTGGCCATGCCCTTCACCGCCGGGATTTCCCGTCCTTCGGAAAAGGCGGCGTTTTTCTACGGCAAGGCGTGGGAGTACATCAGCAGCCAGCCCCTAGACTACCTGGGGCTGTTGCTGCACAAGACCTGGATCTTCTGGCAGGGAGACGAGCTGGGCCGCAACCAGGATGTCTACTACTGGCGCCACTACTCGGTGTTGCTGAGCGGGCTGCTGTGGAAGTTTGGCCTGGCTTTCCCCTTTGGTCTGATCGGTCCCCTGGCGCTCTTGGGTTTGGGTTTGGCGCTGCGCCGGGGGCAGGCGCAGTTGCCCCTGCTCTTTGTGGCTGCCCATTTCGCGGTGGTCGTCGCCTTTTTTGTCGCCGACCGCTATCGCCTGCCCACGGTGCCGGTGCTCCTGCTCTTTGCCGCTCAGGGTGTCTGGTGGCTGTGGCAGCATCGCCGCCTGCCCCAGGGCAGGTGGGCCCTGGCCGGGGTGGTGCTCCTGCTCTGTTGGTGCAACTGGGGCCTGCCGCCAATGCAGATGGAGGGGGATGCGGCCATTCACTACAATCTGGGCAAGGCTTACGCAGAGGAGCGGCGGGTGGCTGAGGCGCTGGACGCATACACCAGGGCGGTGCGCCTGGATTCGACCTACTGGCAGGCCTGGCTCAACCTGGGCTCGGTGGCGGCGGTTGCCGGCCGGATGGAAGAGGCGGCGGGGATCTTCGAACGGGTGGCCCAGGCCAGGCCAGGCCAGCTGGAGGTCTGGATGAACCTGGCCCACGCCCGCCGGGCACTCCAACAGGGGCACGCTGCGCGGGAGGCCTACGCAGAGGCGCTCAAGTTGCCCTCACCCCACCGGCCCCAGATCTACCTGGAGCTTATGGGTTTCCACCTGCAGGCCGGGGAATTCGGCCGGGCCGCAGAGGTGGTGGCGCAGGCGCAGCGGGACTATCCCCAGGATGCGGCGCGTATCCGCCAGGTCTACGAGCAGATGCAGGCACGGGTACTGGGAGGGAAGTGATGGGTCCGGAACAGCTGCTGGAGCAGGATCGGCGGAGGGAGCCAATAATGAGGAGGGCTGAGGCGTGAAGGGGCTGGGCACCGAATCTCCCTTCACGTGGAAGGGCATCCTGATCGGGGCGGTCTTTTCCTTCTTCATCGGGGTGGGAGCGCCCTATGGCGAGATCATGCTGCAGGGCTCGTACATGGCCCTCAACAGCTCCTCGCCGGCGGCGATTTTCTCCTTCTTCGTGATCACCCTCTTCCTCAATGTGCTGCTGGCCCTGATCCGCCGGCAGTTCTCCCTGAGCAAAGCCGACTTGGTGCTGGTCTACGTCATGTTGTTGATGGCAGTGACCGTACCCACCCAGTCCTTTGTCAGCTACCTTATCCCCGTCATCGGCGGCCTGGTCTATTACGCTTCTGCCGAGAACAACTGGGGCGAGATTTTTGTGCCCTACGTGGAGCCCTGGCTGGCGCCCCTGGATTTCAAGCTGGTCAAGGACCTTCACGAGGGACTGCCACCCGGAGAGGGCATTCCCTGGGGGGGATGGGTCGAGATCCTGGGGGCCTGGTACGTGTTTTTCATCGCCCTCAGTTTCATGATGATCTGTATGGCCACCATCCTGCACCGGCAGTGGTCGGCCAACGAGCGTTTGGCCTATCCGATGGTGCAGTTGCCCCTGCGTATGATCGAGGAGGAAGAAGGGCCGCTGCGGGCCCTGGGGCCTTTTTTCCGCAGCAGAGTGATGTGGATGGGCTTTGCCCTGCCCTTTGTGTTGTTCTCGATGACCGGCCTGCACCACTATTTCCTCTTTGTGCCCTCAGTGCCCTTTTTCATCGATACAGTGTGGTGGTTTAATCGCTCGGTGTGGGAGATCTTTGCTCTCAGCTACGCCTGGGTGGGTTTCTTCTATCTGGTCAATCTGGACATCACTTTCAGCATCTGGTTTTTCCACCTGTTCACCAAGGTGGAGGAAGGCGTCTTCAACCTAGTCGGCTTTTCCAGCACCGAGAAGTTGAGCCTCTATTCCTTTTCCCAGACCGCCGATCTGACCCATCAGTCGGTGGGGGCCTGCCTGGTCTTTGTGGGCGTCACCCTGTGGATGGCGCGGGCGCATCTGCGGGATGTGTGGCACAAGGCCTGGAGCAATGCTCCGGGGGTGGACGATTCGGGCGAGTTGATCCCCTATCGGGTGGCGGTGATCGGTTTTCTGGTCAGTCTGCTCTTGGTGGGGTTCTGGCTTTGGCTATCCGGCATCCCGCTGCTGATCCTGCCCATTTTCCTGGCCGCCTGCCTGGTTTTCTATATCCTAGTGACCCGGGCGGTGACCACCGCGGGAGTGGCCACCGCCCGCGCCCCGGAAGTGGCGGCCTTTTTCGTGATCTCCGGCTGGGGCACTTCGCTGATCGGCGCCAAGGGACTGGTGGCGCTGACCTTCACCTATGTGTGGCAGTCGGAGATGCGCCTCTTCCCGCTGATCGGCGCCGCCAACAGCCTCAAACTGGCCGAGAGTATCCCCGGGCCCAAGCGCCGGCTCTTCTGGGCCATGTGGCTGGCCCTATTGTGCAGCCTGGCGGGAGCCACCTGGATCGTGCTGACCATCTGTTACCGCGACGGGGGCATCAACCTGCACCCCTTCTTCATGACCGGCCAGGCGGTGCGCACCTTCACTGACATGGCCCGCCCCCTGCTCAATCCCACTGCGCCGGATCTGCGCGGCTGGGTCTTCACCGGCATTGGCGGGGTGATCGACGGCGTGCTCCTGTGGGGCCAGCACCGCTTCCACTGGTGGCCGCTGCACCCCCTGGGATTTGTCATCAGCGTGGGCTGGCTGACCAGCCAGATCTGGTTTTCTTGTTTCGTCTCCTGGCTGCTCAAACTGCTCATCCTCAAATACGGGGGCATCAAACTCTACGTCGGGGCCAAACCCTTTTTCCTGGGCATGATCCTGGGGGAGGCCACCGTCGGCGGCGTCTGGCTGATCATCGACTGGATTACCGGAGAAACCGGGAACATGATCACCGTCATGTGAGTGGAGGGCGCCGGCTCAGGGCTGGCGCACCACGAGGAACTGGTTGGCCGCCACCTCGCCCAGTTGTTGCACCTGGCCGTCAGGCCAAACCACCTCCACCCGGGCGCGGGCATGCTCTCCCAGGCCAAAGTGGAGTCGGGGGTCGTGGCTGGCCAGGTAGCTGCCCCCGGAGTGGCGTTCCCGCACCTGTCGCACTCCCCCCGCCTCCACCGTCACCCGGGCGCCCAGGGCGTCGCGGGGCGCCTTGCCCTCCAGCGCTACTGCCAGCCAATGGTGCTGGTTGCCTCCATCGTTGCGCAGCAACCGGGCCGGGCCCGCTTCGGTGGTTACGACCAGATCGAGGTCGCCGTCGTTGTCGTAGTCGCCCCGGATGGCGGCACGGCCCACGTTGGGGACTGCCAGCGCGCCGCCGGCCTGGGCGGACACGTCGGTGAACCGGCGGCCCGCCTCATTGCGCAGCAGCTGGTTGGGCTGGGCGTACGAGAGAGAGGAGTCCACCTCGGCGATGCGGTCCATGACGTGGCCGTTGGCGACGAAAAGGTCGAGGTCCATGTCGTGGTCGTAGTCGAGGAAACACACCCCGAATCCCAGCGGCAGATACGAGGGCTCGGCCAGGCCGGCACGCGGGGTGATATCCTCGAAACGGCCCTGGCCGTCGTTGTGGTACAGGGTGTTGGTCTCGCGCGAAAAGTTGGTGACCACCAGCTCCAGATGGCCGTCCCCGTCGATATCCCCGGCATCGACCCCCATGCCAGCCTCGGCGCGGCCGTCCCGGTTGTACCGCCCCCCCGCCGCTAGCCCGTTTTCTACGAACTGCCCGCCGCGATTCTCATAGAGAAAATTCATCATGCCATCGTTGGCCACGTAGATGTCGGTGTCCCCGTCCTCGTCGTAGTCGGTAAAGGCCACCCCCAGGCCGCGGCCCTTGAGGGTAATGCCGGCGCGCTGGCTCACATCGCTGAAATGTCCGCCGCGGCCCTCGTTCCGGTAGAGCACACTGTTGGTCGGCTCGTACACGGTGGGTTCGCAGTAGGACCGGATCCGTCCCTGCTTGCAGACCACGTTGTTGGCCAGGGAGAAGTCGACGTAGTTGACGACAAAGAGGTCCAGGTCGCCGTCCTGGTCGTGGTCGAGGAAACCACAGCTGACGCCCCAGCGGCCGTCGTCCACCCCGAGGGTGTGGCCCACCTCGGCAAAATGCCCGCCCTCGTTGCGGTACATGGCATTGGGCCCAAAGCAGGAAAGGTAGAGGTCCTGGTCGCCGTCCTCGTCGTAGTCGCCGGCGGCGCAGCCCATGCCGTACCCCGAATGGCCGAGGCCGGTGGCCGCTGTCTGGTCGGCGAAGGTGCCGTCGCGGCGGTTGGCGTAGAGGTGGCTGGTCGGCAGTGGCTCGGGGCGCTCCCCCGACAGATAGGTGCCGTTGGCGAGGAAAAGATCGAGCCAGCCGTCGCCGTCGTGGTCGAAAAATGCCCCGCCCGAACCGAAGGTTTCCACGTAATAATATTCCCCCTGGGCACCATTATAGTGCACGAAGTCCAGGCCGGCCGGCACGGTCACCTCAGTAAACTGCACCGGGGAGGTGGGGGATGGCGCCTGGTTGCAGGCCAAGAGCAGTAGGAGGAGGAAGGGGGCCATGTTCACATCCGGGCCAGCAGGGCTGCGATGAGCAGGGCCCAGGAGAACCAGCCCAAAAGCCCCTGCAGCAGGGCCAGTCCCTGTATTCTTCCGACCGGGAGCCAGGCGGGAGTGCCCAGTCGCAGATAGGTCTGCAGACTGAAACGAAGGCTCTGGGGCAAGGCGAAAACGCCGGCGCCCTGCACGGGGCGGAAGCGATGGTGGCCAAAACAGTAGAGCAGCGCGAAGCCCACCACCAGCAGCGCCGAAAAAAGGAGGAACTGACCCAGGCTACTGCCATACCTCGTGGTCAGACGCCACCCTAGCAGAAAGTAGCGTTCAGGGCTGGTCCAGGGAAGGTGCTGCCGCCGGAACTCCAGGCCGGCGGCCCGGCAGGCCAGGGCGTCCTCCGTGTATCCCTGGTCGCGGAGTTGCTGCTGCACAAAAGCATAAACCGGGGCCATCCCCTGCAGGTCCGCCGAGTCCGAATTGGCCAGCCGCGGGGCCAGGTCCTCCCAGAGGAAAATCAGGCGGTCGGTGCGGGATCCCTGCAATAGGACGCGCGGGCTGGCGGTGGAATCGGCCGGGCTGTCGGGCGCGGGCATTGCGGTCGGCTGGCGCAATTCGATGGCCGTGGCGCGGCTCTGGCGCAGATCGAGGTCCCCGTCGAAGCGGGCTGCCAATTCCAGGTCGCCGCCGGATTGGCTGCCGCTGAAGTCGGCCAGGCGTTTGAAGTGGCTGCCGCTGAAGTCGGCGCCGGCGGCAAACCTGGCGCGGTCGAAACGCGCCGGATGCACGAAGGTGATGCGGCGGAAGGAGGCCTGGCCGGCGAAAAGGGCTTCGCGAAAGGAGGTCTCGCTGCCGAAGCGGGACTCATCGAAGGTGGTCGGCCCGCCGAAGGTGGCGTTCCAGAAGAAGCTGCGGCCCTTGAAGCGGGCGCCGGCAAAGGAGACGCCCTCCTTCCAGAGGGCGTCTTTGAACGAGGCCTGGGCCTCGAAGTAGGCGTCGGTGAAACCCGCCGGCCCGCTGAAGGAGGCGGTTTCGAAGAAGGCGCCTTCCTCGAAGCGGCAACGGGCCAGCGACAGGGAGGGGCCGTTGAATCCGGCGCCGATGAAGGAGGCGCCGGCAAAAAAGTGGCAGTTCTCCATCTTGGTGGGGCCGGTGAACACGGCCTGGTTGGCGCTCAAGGGCCCCCGCCATTCCGAATCTTCGAGGTGCAGGCTGCCGGCGAAACGGGTGCCCAGCAGGGACAAGCCCTGGCCAAACCCCAGGCGCCGACCCTGCAGGGGGCCGCGGAATACCACCCCGTCGAGCACCACCCGTTCCAGGAAGAGCACGTCTTCCAACTCCAGGCCCGCAACCACCTCGGTCAGTCCGGCGAGGCGGGCATCGAACGGGCCGGTGAACGCGGTGTGCTGGTAACGAATGGGGGTGGTTCCGGGTTGGCGGAGCTGGTTGAGCAACTGCGCCACGGGCACCCGCATATAAGGGTGGCCGGCGATGGTGGTGTCCGGGCTGGCCGGTGCCCCAGATCCGGGGCCGGGCCACATCAGCAAGAGCAGAAAGATCAGGGCGACGGGCATCAGTCGTTTTTCTGGTTGAGGCGGCGAGCCTGCTCGCGGTGGGCCTGGCTCTGCTCGGTCTTTCCGAGTTTGGCGTAGGCGTCGCTCAGGTATAGGTGGGGGCGCGGGTTGGTGGGATCGGCGGCCACGGCCTCCTCATAGGCAGCGGCGGCTTCGAGATGCTGCCCAAGGTGCATATGGGCCACCCCCAGGTTCAGGCAAGCGTCGGCATAGCCGGGCCGCAGCGCCAGGGCGCGGGAGAAACGCATGAGGGCGGCGCGGTAGTCCTGGGTGCGCGCCGCCAGCAAGCCCAGGCCGTAGGCGGCCTCCGCGAGGCTGGTGTCGGCCCGCGCCGCCTGTTCCAGCGCCTGCCGCGCCCGCTCGTTTTGCCCCTGTTTGAGCCGGATGAGACCCAGACGGGTCAGGCTGACGGCATCGGCGGAGTCCAGAACCACCGCGTCGGTCAATGCGGTCGCCGCTTCCTCCAGCCTGCCCATCAGGTACAGGGTGACGCCCAGGCCGGCATGGGCGTTGCGCAACTTCGGATTCAACTCCAGGGCGGCGCGGTACTCCAGGACTGCCTGGGCGTACTCGCCGCGCAGGGCGTGGTTGAGGGCCAGATTATACCGCGCCGTGGCCGGACCGATGGCCACGTTTTGGCCGACCGGGGCGGTGCGTTCCGACCCGATGCCGCGGTCGTACTGGCGGAGGATCTCGGAGCGCTGCAACGCCTGTTCCCCTTCTGCGCGCCGGCCCAGGCGCAGGTAGGTGCTGGCCAGGTTGAGCTGCACCTGCGGGGAGGCGGGATTCAGGCTGGCGGCCCGCTCAAAGGCGGCAAGGGCCGTATCCAGCTGGTTGCTTTCGCGGTGCAGCAAAGCGAGGTGGAACTGGGCTTCTGCATCCTCCGGGGCCAGCCTGGCTGCGGCGCTCATTTCGGTCAGGGCCAGCGTGTCATCGCCGCGCCGGCGGTAGAGCAGGCCTAGTTTCTTGTGGGCTGCCGCCAGGGTCGAGTCTGCCGCGAGGGCAGCCCGGTAATAGCGTTCCGCCAGCGCGGTGCTGTCGCGGTAGCCGTGAACCATTCCCAGGTTGTAGAGTGTCAGGGCCCGTTTCGGCTCCAGCTCGAGCGCCCGGTTGAAGGAGACGATGGCCGAATCGGTTTCGGTGTAACGGGCCTGGGCAAAGGCCCGGGCCAGCAGCGCGGCGCCTTGCAGGTCGTAGAGTTCGGCGCTGGGCGGGCCTGCTTGCAGCGCGTTGGCCACCTGGACGCCGGCCTGTTCGTACTGCCCTACCTCCAGGTAGGCTCGGGCCAGCAGGGCACAGGTCTTGCTTTCGACCGGCTGTGCCGCCAGCAGGGAGATGGCCTCGGCGTAACGGGCCGCGGCCAGCAACTGGCGGGCCTGTTCGACTGCCGGGGGCGGGGCTGGGGCTGGCTGGGTCTGCTGGCCGCAGCCGCCCAGTAAGATGACCAAACCCAGGCGCAGGAGGATCATAGGTGGTCTCGGCTTGCCAGAACGGGGGAGCCTCGCGTAAATTGGCCTGCAATAATAATACGCGATCAATAGGGTTGCCAACAGCGGGTTGCCAACAGCGAAGAGGAGCAACAAGGTGTCGATACTCTGGGTGGGAGCCGCGGTGGCGCTGGCAGCTTGCGAGGTGGCCTGGGCCGGGCCCCAATTTGCCGACCAGGCTGCCGCCGCCGGGGTGAGCGGGCTCAATGTCTCGGGAAGCACCCAGCGCTACATCGTCGAAGGCATGATGGGCGGGGTGGCCTTCTTCGACTACGACGGCGACGATGATCCGGATCTGTACCTGACCAACGGCTCCCGGTTCGACGGCTCCCCCAGGGGAGCGGAGCCGCTCGACCAGCTCTATCGCAACGACGGCGAGAAATTCACCGAGGTGGCGGTGGCGGCAGGCATCAGTGACACTGCCTGGTCCATGGGCTGTGCTGTGGCCGATTACGACAACGACGGCGACCTGGATCTGTACGTCACCAAATATGGCCGCAATACCCTGTACCGAAACGAGGGTGGCCGGTTCACGGACCGCACCGGGGCCGCGGGGGTCGGCGACCCCCGTTGGGGCACGGGTTGCACCTTTGGCGACTACGACCGCGATGGCGATGTCGACCTGTACGTGGCCAACTACGTCGACTTCTCCCAGGAATACCAATCCACCATCCCCTGCCTGTGGAAGAACATCCCGGTCTACTGCGGTCCGCTGGGGCTGCGGCCAGCACCCGATGTATTGTACCGCAACGAAGGGGATGGCACCTTTACCGAGGTCAGCCGCCAGGCCGGCGTCGCCGGGGAGCCCTATTTCGGCATGGCGGCTGTCTTTGCCGACGTCGATGTCGATGGCTGGCCGGACCTTTTCGTGGCCAATGATTCAACCCCCAATAACCTGTTCCACAATGAGGGTGGCGGCCGGTTCTCCGACACCGCGGTGATGGCGGGGGTGGCGTACAGCGGCGAGGGGGTGCTGCAGGGATGTATGGGGGCGGCGGTGGATGACTACGACAACGACGGTTTGCCCGATATTCTGGTCACCAACTTCGCCGACGAGCACAACACCCTCTACCGCAACGAGGGGGCCGGTTTTTTCGCCGATGTTTCCTTCAGTTCCCTGGTCGGGACCGTCGGCATCCGGGAGGTGGCCTGGGGGGCGGTATTCTTCGATGCCGACAACGACGGGGACCGCGACCTCTACATCGCCAACGGCCACACCTATCCCCAGGCCGATCTGGCGCAGGCCAATTCCAGTTACGCCCAGCCGAACTGGTTTTTCCTCAACCAGGGCAAGGGGCGTTTTGCCGACGTCAGTGCCACCACCGGCACCGGCCTGGCACTGCGGGCCGTCAGCCGCGGGGTGGCTGCCGCCGACTACGACCGCGACGGCAATGTGGACCTGGCGGTGTTCAATCTCAACGATACCCCCTATCTGCTGCGCAACGAGGGGAGCGCTGCCGGCAATTACCTAGAGATCAAGCTTGAGGGCACCCGCAGCAACAGGGCCGCCATCGGCACCCGCCTGGTGCTTTTTGCCGGTGGCCGCCGCCAGTACGCCCAGGTCCAGAGCGGCTCGAGTTATCTGTCCCAGCACGACCTGGTCGTACACTTTGGCCTGGGCCCGCTGGCGGCGGCCGACTCCCTCGAGCTGAGCTGGCCCAGCGGCACCCGGCAGGTGCTGCGCCAGGTGCCGGGCAACCAACTGCTGAAGGTGCGCGAGACTGACTGAACTCAGGACTTGGCGGTTGGGGCCGGGGCCGGCATTTTGCGCAGTGCGGCCTCGTCCACCTCGATCCGATACTTTTCGCGCAGGCCCCGCACGTAGTCCACGTAAGAGTGTTTGGCCTTGTCGACCTTGACATAGGCCAGGGCCCGGCGCCGCGATTCGGCGTCGTAGGGCGCCTTTTCCAGCACCTTGTCGGTCACCTTGAACACCGAATATCCCTCCCGCACCCGCACCGGTCCACCTACCTCCCCGGGTTCCAGCCGCAGGGCGGCGGCGTGGATTCCCTGGAAGAACACCTCGGTGAAGACGTTCAGCCGGATCTGCCCCTCATGGTGGATGGCGCCTTCCCGCTGGGTGTATTGTAGCACCAGCTTGCTGGCGTCCTCACCCTCTTCGAGGCGCCGTTTCAGCTGCTGGGCCAGCGAGTCAGAGGCAACCAAAATCTCGGTGGCCAGGATGGTCAGCGGGGCGGTGAATTTTTCCGGGTTGGCGTCGAAGAAGGCCCGGGCCTCTTCCTCGCTGGCACTGATGTGGCTGTCCACCTCGCGCTGGCGCAACACCTCCAGGCTGAGTTCCTCCCGTTTGCGCGCCAGACCAGCCACCAGGGTACTGTCGCGGTCCAGGTGCAGCCGCTTCGCCTCTGCTTCGAAAAGATGCGCCGGGATGGTGACGTTTTTCAGGAAATGATCCACTGCCGCGACACTGGCCAACTGGCGGGGCGAAAAGTGGGCCTCCTGGGCGGTGAGCAGCAGGTCGCCCACGGTGATCTGGCCGCCCTGAAAGGTGACCAGCGGCAGTTCGGATTCCGCGGCGCTGAACTGGGGCAGCACCTCGCCGCTTTGTTGACAACGCTGGCTGAAGAGGGTCAGTTGCGCCTCCTGGGCCTGGGGCGCGTAGACCTGCATCAGGGAGTCGAGTACGAGGCGAATGCGTTCCATCCGTTTGGCGCGCATCAACTCCTCGCGGAGGAGGGCCTCGGAGGCGGCCGGCGGGGCGGGCATCTCGTCGAGGATCTTGAAAACGGCGAAGTGGGTGCGGCGGTTGTACTGGACCGGCACCGGAGCCGAGATCTCGCCCACCTTCAGATGGGCGACCCCTTCGGCGACGGCGGGACTCATCTGGTCGCGGAGTTTGTACCCGCCGCTATCGCCCCCGCGTTCGCCGGTCTCCTTGTGCTCGGAGTGGGCGGCGGCCAATTGGTGGAAGTCGGCCCCCTTTTTGAGCAGGGAGACGATGCGTTCGGCCTCCTCTTTGGTGGGCAGCATGATGCCGCTGAAACGCAGGGCACGATCCCGGTGGGTTTCGTGGTAGTGGTGCTCGAGTTCCTCGCTGCTGACGCTGAGACGTTCATTGATCTGGCGGCGTTGGTACAGATCCAAGAGACCACCGCGTCGGACTGTCTCCAGTTGATCGACAAAGGCGGGATCTTCCTCGATCTGGGTTTGTTTCGCCTCCTGGGCCAGGAGCCGCATGTCGATGAGGCTTTCGAGTAGCCGGCGCTGCACCTCGAGCGGGGAGTTGCCCTGTCTGAGGCCCTCGGGGATCCGATCCATGAACTGCTGCAGATGGCTGGCCCGCACCTCCTCGGTGCCGGCCTTGGCAAGCACTGGGTCCTCGGGACTGCCCCCGCAGGCAGTTAGGAAAGCACAAAAGGGGGCGAGTAGCAGAAATCTCATTTTCATCGTCGTCTTCCTCCGCGAATTCGCAGCCAGAAATCTATGGGGTCGAGGGGATTTGGTCCACGGTCAGGAACTGATCCGCTGCCAGGTCGTGCAGTTCAGTGTGGCCGCCATCAGGCCAGCGGACGGTGAGGTTCTCGATGTGGGTGCAGGGCCCCAGGCCAAAGTGCAGCCGGCCGTCGCTGGCCGCCATGTAGCTGCCAGCGGTTTTTACCTGCCGGGTCTGTACCAGGCCGCCGCAGCGCAGTTCAACCCAGGCGCCGGTGGCGTCGCGGGGGGCGCGGGCCCGCAGTTTCAGGCTTAGCCAATGGGAGCCTGGTTGCAGGTCGTTGCGAAAGAGCCGGGCCTGGCCGCCGGTGCTGGTGACAAGCAGGTCGAGGTCGCCGTCGTTGTCGTAATCGCCGCTGGCCAGGCCCCTGCCGACCAGGGGCAACAGAAAGGCCGGGCCGCTGCTGGCGGAGACCTCGGTGAAGAGGCCGGCGCGGTTTTCGTACAGCTGGCTGGTCTGGGCATAACTGAGGTCGGGTTCCAGGAGGGCGATGCGGTCTTGAACATGGCCGTTGGCCACCGCCAGGTCGAGGTCGCCGTCGTTGTCGGCCTCAAAAAAAAGGGTCCCGAAACCCAGGGGCAGGAAACTGGGCTGGGTCAGACCGGCCTCGTCGGTGGCATCGCCGAAACGCCAGGGGCCTTCATTGCGGTAGAGCCGGTTGCTCTCTCGCGAGAAGTTGGTGACCACCAGGTCCAGATCGCCATCGCCGTCGTAGTCGGCGCAGTCGGTGCCCATCCCGGCTTCGGCCTGCCCGCCCGGCCCCCAAGCCACGCCGGCCTCGGTGCCGACCTCGGAGAAACTGCGGCCGCCTTCGTTGCGGTAGAGGAAGTTTCTCGTGCCGTCGTTGGCGACGAAAAGGTCGTCGTCCCCGTCGCGATCAAAGTCGCCAGCCACCGCGCCCAGGCCTTTGCCGAACAGGTTGAACAGGCCTGTGGGCCGGGTCAGATCGACAAAGGTGCCGTCCCCCTCGTTGCGGTACAGGGTATTGGGCGCTCCGTTGTAATGGCGTGGGCTGCAGTAGCTGCGCCAGGAGCGGGGAATCTTCAGCAGGCGGCTGCCGGGCGACGACACGGTGCCGCCGCACACCCGGTTGGCGGCCGGGGTGAAATCGAGGTAGTTGGGCACAAAAAGGTCTAGGTCGCCGTCGCGGTCGAAGTCGAAGAAGACCGGGCTGGTGCTCCAGCGCGGGTCGCCGACGCGGGCAGCGGCGGTGACGTCGGCGAATCGGCCTGTCCCGTCATTGCGATACAGGGTGTTGGGGCCGTAGTTGGCCACATAGAGGTCCGTGTCCCCGTCGTTGTCGTAGTCTCCCGTGGCGCAGCCCATGCCATAACCCAGGTCGCCAACCCCGGCCCTGGCGCTCTGGTCGGCGAAATGGCCGTTTCCTTCGTTGTGGAAAAAGTGGTCCCCGGCCAAGGGTTCCGCCGGCGGCGGGTGCACCAGGGCAAAGGCCGGATCCACCCCGCCGTCAAAACTCAGGGGCGGCAGGCCCCCCTCACTGACCCAGTACGCGTCCGCGTCTTCCCGCACCAGATTGGTTGGGGGTAGGGCGTCTGCATCCCCGGAAAGCGCGAAGCCATCGACCAAGAAGATATCGAGGAGGCCGTCGGCGTCGGCGTCGAGGAAGGCACCCCCGGCACCCATGGTCTCGATCAGCAGAT
Organism: Gemmatimonas phototrophica; assembly: GCA_945861755.1. GTDB lineage: Bacteria > Latescibacterota > UBA2968 > UBA8231 > UBA8231 > SICG01. The sequence goes on along the minus strand of CAMAVQ010000008.1, from coordinate 53,751 downwards.
AGGCACCCTTGGCCCCGCTCTGGTGCCGGAAATCCACTCCAACGGCCTGCGCCACTTCGGAAAAGAAGGGGCCGGCGGGGCGGCTGGCTGGTTGAGAACAGCCGGCCAGCCACGTCAGCAGGCCGGCGGAAAGCAGGAGGTCGGGAAGCAAAAAAAGGGCTTTCTCGTGGGGAAAATGCTTGCCCAAGCCTGGGCAAGTTGTTATTTTGTGTCCCAACTACGGGGAGAAAGTCTACAATTACCAGTGCAAAGGCAAGCCTTTTTCACCTTGGGATGGTTCCAAATCAATGCCGAAAACTAACATTGGAATCTCCGGGGCTTGGCGCTGCCTCGCTGCCCTTTTGCTCTTTGTCCTTCCGGGGGGCGCCGAGATCATCGTTGTCGGCGGCGATGGACGCCGTTGGGACGGAGGCGGGGGAGACATCCCCGCCACGGTGATCCGCACGGCGCGCACGGTGGAGCGCACCAACGCCCCGGGCGGTGTCATCGACTACCAGCCGGAGGGGTACCCCGACTGGATCTTGCCGCAACGTGCCGATACCACCCGCAACATCGCCGTAGGTGCCGATTCGCCCGAGCGGGGCGGTGGTATCACCTCGCCCAACACCCAGCGCATCCGCACCGATCTGCCTTCCATCATCGATGACGACGGTAATAGCGCCCTGGACCTGAGGGCCGCCGCCGGCGGTCAGAGCGCCCGGGTGCTGGGCATCCTCATCGATCTGGATCTGGGCGCCCGGTTCGGCGTCAACCGCTTCCGCTTCTTTCCCCGCAATGCCGACCCGGCGTACCCAGCGCCCAACTTCCCTTTCCAGAACGACTTCATGCGGGGCTTCGAGATCTTCGTCAATGATGGCACGACCGAGACCCAACGGGAGGGGATCCCGATCCTCCAGACCGTTGCCATCGCGAACCAGAACACCGACGCGGTGGTGGATATCCTGGTAGCCCCCCAGTATGTGCGGTATCTCAGGCTGAAGTCCCTGACCGCTGCCGGCTTCGAGATCGCCGAACTCCAGGTGTTCGGCACGGGGTATGTGCCGGAGGCGCGGTACGTATCGAATATCTTCGACTTTGGCGATCTGGCGCTGCTCGGCAGGCTGCGGTGGGTAGGCGGGAGTCAGGGGGATCCCAATCGCTCCGCGATCCAGATCCGTACCCGCACCGGCCTCGATCCCCAGCCCGTCGAGTTCAACAAGATCCGGCCGGGCGAACGGATCTTCCGGCAGGGGGGCGGAGCCGGGGCCAGCACCCAGGGGTCCACGACGGCCGGCCTGCAGGTTCCCTGGCGGCGCGCCGAAGACGTCAGTGATGCCAGTCTCAGCCGGCTGATCACCAATTTGCTCGACAACGACGAAGTCGATGTGCGAGAGGCCTTTGGGCGGTTCAGGGAACTCAGCGTCGATGAGCGCAATCTCATCACCCTCGACCAGGTCGACTACGGCAAGCTGCGGAACGAGGACAAGGGTGATATCCGCGATGATCTGACCAATTGGAGCGGTTGGTCGCCTCCCTATGCCGCCGCGCTCGGGCAGGTGGCGCCCGAGTCGATTGGCGACGGAACCCTCGGGGTGCAGATCGCGGCCTCGGAGCCGCGGCGGTACTTCCAATTCACCGCCGACTTTACCAGCGAGGATTTCGAGTCCGCCGCTGGACTGGGGGCGCTGGCCTTCGAGGTAGTCACGCCCCCCTTCGCCACCGAGCTGGTCGGTGAAATCATCCCACGCCAGACCGAGGTGGGGGCCAAGACGCGTTTCACCTATGCGGTGCGCAACCAGTCGCGGCCCGGCAAAGACCGCGGCTTCGACCAGTTGGTCATCGACACCCCGCTGCGGGCCGAAAGTGTCGGCCGGATCCGGACCATCCGGCCCGGCGGCCAGACCGTGGAGGCGGATTTTACCGGGCAAAGCCTGGCGAGCCTGCCCCTGGTCGATGGCGGGTTCGCCATTCGCGAGGTCGGGGAGCGACAGCTGCTGATCGGTTTTCCCTTGGTCGAGGAAAGCGGCAGTCTGCTGACGGTGGAGTTTGACAGCGGTGTGCTCCAGTACGGCACCACCTTCGCCGGTCGGGCCCGCAACAGCCAGTCGGGTTCCGACATCGGGCAGGAAGTGGTGGCCGGCAATGCCGCCGATCTTGGTGCAGCCGGCCAGGATGACCCCGATGTCCAGCCCCTGGGCTCCCGGATCGTCGGCAATCTGTCGGTGCAGGTGCCAATTGCCCGGGACCTGCTCCTCAATGTGGGCGCCGAACCGCCGGTTTTCACCCCCAACAACGACGGGGTCAACGACCAGGGGGCCATCCGCTACGACATCACCAATATCGCCCGTCCCGCCCCGGTGGAGATCCTGATCCGGGATCTGAGCGGGCGTCTGGTGCGGCGCCTCTATGCCGCTGCTGACCTCAGCGGCCGCTTTGCCCGCGGGTGGGACGGCCGCGACGCCGCCGGGGCCTTGGTGCCGCCGGGAACCTATGTTTTTTCGGTGGAGTTAAGGGCGGGCACTGGCACCCAGCGGCAACTGGGAGTGGTCGGGGTGGTGTACTGATATGGCAGCGAAACCGGGAGGAAATGGCTTGAAAAGCCTGGTGAAATTCGGTGTAGGTCTCGGGTTGCTCGGCATCCTGGGCAGCAGCCCTTTGTTCGGCCAGGACTACGGCGCGCGCCTGGGCCAGCGCCGCGGCGGCAGTGTGAGTTTCGAGCCGCGGGGTCCGGGGGTGATGTTCGGGGCGCTGGACCCGGCGGTCAAAAAATGGTATGTGCCGCAGGAGCTTTTCAACGAATACCACTGGCGGCAATGGGAATACTCCAACTACGCCCGGCAGGCATACGCCCGCTACGTGAGCACCACCCTCGAGGGCGACCATTTTTACGACTTCTACGGCAACTTCATCGGCCGGGGCTGGCTGGTCTACGACTGGCGGCAGAGCCAGCCTCAGCAATTGGGAAACAGCATCTTCCAGAATGCCCGTTTCAATAGCTGGTTCAGCTCGGTGACGATCGGCGGTGATTCGCAGGGACAATACCACTACGCCATCACCGTGGGCAACCAGCTGCGCACCACCCTGACCCCGCTGACCTTTTCCAAGCCCACCTTCAACGGGATCCAGATCGACTTCATGTCCGACAAGTACGCCGCCACCGTACTGGCGGCCCGGGTCAGCGATCCCATCATCGGCGAGACCCGCGAGGCGGAGACCCGCACCAACGTCACCAGTCTTTTTGGCGGGCGCGTCACCTCGCAGCTGGGGGACTTCATCGAGGTGGGCGCCACCCTGGTGGACACCCGCAACGCCAACACCACCCTCGACCTTTTCAGCGGCGACATGGTCGCCGGGAGCTTGACCGCCGGCCAGAGCACCACCCCGTTGACCGCCATCGCCATCGTGCTCAGCGACGATACCCCCGCCGACGGCGAAGGCGGGGCGGCCCTGTTCAGACACGAGGTGCGGATCGTCAGCCGCAACTTCGAAACCGGCGCCGAGCGCACCTACAACCTCCAGGAGGTGGTGCGGCCCGGTTCGGAATGGCCGGTGATCTTCGGCGGGTTCCGCCGCAGTGGGTTCCTCGCTGCCGATGGCGCGGAGCGTATCGTCCTCAACTACGACTTTAACGATCCGGCCTATATCGGCCCCGACCCCACCTCGATCATCGACGTCGAGTTCGAGTACGTTTTGGCCAACGACTATCGGGTGGATTTGTGGTCCGATCGCCAGACCGGCCGGCGGCCCTCGCCCTCGCCGCCTCTCAGCGCCGAGAGCATCGACGCCTCCAGGCCGGCCCTGCTGACCCTGCGCCGCGCCGACGGCAATGTCAAGGATATCTCCAATCTGCAGCGGGTGCGGTTCAACTACGGATTGCCCACCGCCAATCTCGTCGGCGGCTTCACCATCGAGGGCACCAAGGTGGCCGGCTTCGATTTCTACGGGGAGTGGGATCGCAACCGCCGCTATTCCCAGTATCCCAATGCCGCCCTCTTCACCGCCGGCAAAAAACACCGTATCTCCGCCGAGCAGGGCGACGCCTGGCATTTCAACGTCTCCAAGCAGTTGCACCCCTGGTTCTTCTACGGCGAGTCGTACCACATGGACCCGACCTACTCCACCACCGCCTATTTGGTGGACGCCAACGGGGATGTGCGCTACGATGATACCCAGCGCCACCTCTACGAGTTTGTCGAGGACAACGACGACCAGGACCGCTTCCCCGATTGGTCGCGTTTCGGCACGGTTAATGACCGACTTATCTTCCCGGGGCTAGACGAAAACAGCGACTTCATCAACGACTTCAACCAGAACGACAACTCCACGGTCAATAGCTCAGTGCCCGACTACGAGGAGCCCTTCCTGCGGTACCAGGTGGACCGCCCCGAGTTCCTCTTCGGCATCGACATGAACAACAACAACTGGATCGACCGCTTCGAGGACGATGACCTGCCCGATTACCCGTACAAACCCGATCGCCGCGGTTACAATGCTTTTGCCGGGGTGAACGTGGTACCGGAACTGCGGGTGACTGCCGGGCGCACCAGCGAAAAAATGATTGCCACCGAGCGGCGAAATCGGACCAATTATCTGATGGTCACCCTCGACGAGGATTTCGCCGGGCTGGGGCGCTTGCGGGTGTACAACCTGCTGAAACGCGCCGAGGATACCATCCCCGATGATCGCCGCGAACTGACCGCCTTCGTCGATGGCCCACCCATCCAGCCGGTGGTCGAGGATCTGCTTCCCGCCCAGGACACCTGGGTGAACACGGCGTGGCTGGGTTTCGACTACACCGGGGTAAAAAACCTGAACGTGGTGAACAAGTTCAAATACGAGTTCTACGCCCAGGGGGCAGATGACCCACGCGATCGCGAGGGGCGGCGGCTGGAGGATCGGACCAGCTTTCTGGGCCTGATCAACAAGGTAGATTACCTCCGTCGGTTTGGCCGTTTCCAGCTGCAGCCCAAGTTCAAGAGCGAGTATCTCAGCCAGACGCCCTTCCTGGTGCAGGAGGACAAGCGGCGGCATTGGATGGGAGTGGGCCAGCTGGTGGCCCAGTTACCGGCGCTCAAGCATACCCTGTTCCAGGTGGGGCTCGAAACGCTGTGGTTCAGGGATCTAGTGCGCGACGAGGACGAGCTGGTCGCCGCCGGGCTGGCCGGGGAAACCGGCGACCGGCGCGCCACCACGGTGGCCCTGCAGCTGTCGAATACCTCGGACTACCAGGGCTATCGCCTGACCACCCAGCTAGGGCTGCGGTTCAGCCGGCTGCGGACCGAGATGGTGCGCGAAGGGCTGCAGCCGGGCAAGTTCGAGAAGATCTCCGAAGGCAGCAACGAGACCACCAGTTTCATCACCGTCTACGCTGGTGTGCAGTGATGCTATGGGTATTGCTCCTGGCCCTGTTTCTTTGGTTGGGGGGCGCAAACTCGGCCTGGACTCAGCCCGACTACGGCAATCGCCTGGGACACCGAGTGGGGGACCGATCGCTCTATTCGGCCGTGGGCACCGCCGTCCAGATCGGCAGCCTCGATCCCACCGTGCAGCGCTGGTACCTGCCCCAGGAGCTTTTTCAGGAATACGGCCGACGGCAATGGCGCTATACCAACTACGCCGGGGAATATTACCGTCGCTACCTGGAGCGGTCCCAGGAGGGATCTTACTTCTACGATTTTTACGGCGATCTCGTCACCCGTGGTTGGCTCATCTACAACTGGCGCCAGACCCAGCCTCTGGCCTTTGAAAGCAGCGCCATCACCAAGGATTCCCGTTACGCCAGCTGGTTCGACCGGCTGATCCTTTCCTCCGACGCGAGCGGTGACTACAGCTACACCATTATGGTAGGGGACGAGATCAACTCGACCCTGACCCCGATGACCTTCCGCAAGGCGGGATTCAATGGCATCGCCACCAGCCTGGCGACCTCCCGTTTGCGCGCCACCACCCTGTTTTCCCGGCTCACCCTGCCGATTATCAATATCGACGCCGACATACCCACGGTGGCGGTCGAGAACGCCACCAACCTGAGCGCCGCCCGCGTCGAGGCCGACCTCGCCGGCCACCTGACCCTCGGGTTGACGGCGGTCAATGCCCACAATGCCAATGGCTCGCGCGAGAGTTTTCGCGATAACCCCTTCAAGGGGCTGCTGACCTCGGGGCAGCTCGACCGGCGCCTAAACCTCCTGGTGGTCCGCCTCAGCGACGACTCCCCCGAGGACGAGCAGGGCGGGGTGGTGCTCTTCAGCGAAGAGGTGGAGATCACCACCTCCCTCCGCCGGCAGGTGGCCGTCGGCGACAGCTTCCAGATGGTGTTGCGCGATACGGTGATTGCCGGCAGCAGCATCGGTTTCAGAGGGGTGCGCGAAGGCGGAAAACTCCGGCGCGGCTTCCTCACCGCGAATGGAGCGGAGAGCATCAACCTCAAATACATCCTGGCGCCGGAGACCGGAGAAGGGGAGGAGGGGTCGCTGCGCCTGCTCCTGCAGCAGGGCCTGGGGCTCACCCTGGCCGAGGCCGAGGACGCCATCGCGGCCATCAAAAACGTGCGTTTCCGGCTCGTGCTGGCCAACGATTACCGGGTGGAGGTCGCCTCCGACCGTCAGGCCAACGCTGTGGGGCAACCGCAGTTCCTGGTGGTCAGCCGGGCGCCGGGGAACATCAAGAACAACCTGAACCAGCGCGAAGTCGTCTTCGACTACGGTCTGCCTACCGCCAACCAGATCTACGGGGTGACGGCCGAGGTGCGGGATTTCAAGGGGTTCGATTTCTACGGCGAGCTCAACGTCAACACCCAGTATCGCAAGTATCCCACCTCGAGCAGCAGGAAACACCGGAGCATCGCCGGGATCGCTGGCGACCGGCATGCCCTGGGCTGGATGGCCAATGTCTCCCGGCGGGCGGGCCCCTGGCGTTTCTTTGCCGAAGGCTTCGGCATGGACGATGGGTATACCACCAGCATCCTGCCCGTCGACGGCCGCGGGGTGGTCGACTACTCTCCTGAGGCCAAGAGCAAACTGTACGATCTGGTCGATGACAACGACGACAACGATAGGCACCCGGATCAACAGCGCATCTTCCAGGGGAGCCTGATTCCCATCCCGGGGCAGGATTTCAAGATCCGCCCGGAAGGAGTGGCCGATCCAGCGGTTTTTCCTGGGTACGACGAGAACGGCGATTTTATTTCCGATTTCAATCAGAACAACAACGGAGACCGCGAAAACTCCTTCCCGGACTACGAAGAACCCTTTCTGCGTTACAGCAGCGACCGCCCCGGGTTCCTGTTCGGCATCGACCTGAACAACAACGGCTGGGTGGACCGCTTCGAGAACGATGACCTGCCGGACTATCCCTACAGGAAGGACCATTGGGGTCACAACCTCTATGCCAGTGTCGTGGTGGTGCCGGAACTGGAACTGACACTAGGGCGCCTGGATCAGGAGTTACACGCGGCGCGGCGCGGAAACCAGACCTGGTACGGCATGGCTGTCTATGAGCGCGACTGGCCAGCCTGGGGGCGGGTGCAGTTTTTCGGGATGTCCCGTCTGGCAAAAGACACCATCGCCGATGACCTGTCGCAGTGGATCATCCCGGAACCAGAGTTCGGTCAGCCTGGGGAAACGAGTGGTCGCAACCAGCCGGTGGCAGATCCGTTGGCAGCGGAGAATACCTGGATCAATTCGCTCGGAGGTGATTGGGAGTACCACAGCCCGCGGCAGTGGGCGACGCGGCACCGGATCAAATGGGAGACGTGGCGGCAGCGCGAGGCAGCGGTCGAATACCAGCTGGACCCCTCGGGGGAATTGGTGCGCGACGCCGAGGGAAAGGCCCTGGTGGCCTTCGATCCCCTGGGACCGGAGGGCCGCAATGGGCGCGAGGTGTCGGGATTCTTCGGCCTGATCGACAAGGCCGAGTACATCCTCCGTTGGAAGCAGTTGAACTTCCTGCCCCGGGTGAAGAGCGAGTGGCTCAGCCAGACCCCGTTTAGCCGGACCCAGGCCAAGCGGCGGTCCTGGGACGGCATCCTCACCTTCCTGGTCCAGTTCAGCCCTTTTCCGCAATCGCAGGTCCAGTTGGGACTTGAACGCCGGCAATTCTTCGAGCTGCTGGCCGAGGAAGACGAGTTGCCGGTCGGACGGCCAACCGGGGACTTCCGCGGCTCCGTGCTGGCTTGCCAGCTCACCAATATCCGACCCTACCTCGGCTACAGCCTCACCACCCAGTTGGGCATCCGCTACGATCGGCGCTCGCGGGAGGTTGCCGGCGGGAAACGCGATACCCGCACCTCGGGCATGGCCTTTCTCTCCGTTTTTGCCGGACTCTAGGAGCGGCCTGTGAGCGGGGTTGCCCCGGCCCCAGGGTGGATCATCAGTCGGCCCGCCGATCTGTGTTTTTTTGTCGGCACACCTTTAGTCTGCCTCTTCGTCCTCCTGCTCGCCTCTCATTACTACGCTTCTGCCGATATTGCCCTTTTTGTGCTGGCGTTTTTTGCCGTCGGCCACCACCTTCCCGGGTTGATGCGCGCCTACGGAGAGCGGGAGCTTTTTGCCCGTTACCGGGCCCGTTTCCTCGTCACCCCGATCCTGGTTGCCCTGCTGGTTGGCTGGAGCGTCTTCAACGGCCATCTGGGTTTTTTTATCTTCCTCGCCCTTTGGGACCTGTGGCATTTCTTCATGCAGCACTTCGGCTTCATGCGTATCTACGAGATGAAATGCCGGCGGCCCTCGCGGATCAGTGCCCGTCTCGACTGGTTGTTGAGCGCGGCCTGGCTGGGGTACGTGGTTGTCGCCAGTCCCCACTACCTGATCAATTTTCTCGAACGTTGCCACCGCTATGGTTTTGGCCTGTACGCCTGGATCGAGCCCGAATGGGTGGTCCGCTTCGGCACCGCCGTCGGGTATTTCGCGCTTGCCATCACCTTTGTCTATGCCGCCAATGTCGTGCGTGAACGGCGCCAGGGACTGCCGGTCGTCTGGCCCAAATTGGCGATCACCGCCATCACCGTTGGCACCTCGTACTACGCCTATATCGTCCTGCAGGATATCCTCCTGGGCTACGCGATCATCGCCATGGCCCACGATATCCAGTACTACGCCATCGTCTGGATCTACAACCATGGGGTCCTGAAGCGTTCCGAGGCGCTGGGCGCTTCCTTTTTCCGCTACCTGTTCCGCGATGGTCGTTTCCGCATCGTCCTGTTCTACCTGGGGCTGATCCTGGCCTATGGCGGGGTGGAGGTGGTGGCCAGGTCCACCCAGAACTACCTCATCTACGACTTGGTGAAGGTGTTGATCGCCACCTCCGCCTTCCTCCATTACTATTACGATGGTTTCATGTGGAAGGTGCGAAAGAAGGAGATCCGGCAGAACCTGGCGGCGGGGGTAGAGGGCACCGGGGAGGCCCCGTGGAGGTCGCGCTGGCGGGCCTGGCTGGAACTGCGGCAGCAGCGCTGGCCTGCCTTCCCCTACCTGTTCGAAACCGGGAAACAACTGGTGTACTTTGGTGTTCCCATCGTCTTCCTGGCCTGGACGGACGTCTCCTACTCCCAATCCGAGGTGGAAACCCGCGAATACCTGGTCCGCCTGGCCCCCTCGCTGGCCGCGGCACAGGACGGGTTGGGGGTAGCCTATACCCGCGCCGGCCGGCTCGAGGAGGCCGTCGCCGCCCACCAGCGGGCCATCGCCATCGCTCCGAAGTGGGCGCCGGCCCACACCCACCTGGGCATCGCCCTCTCGGTCAGAGGGCAACGGGAGGAGGCCATCAGCCAGCATCTCGAAGCGATACGGCTGGATCCGCGCCTGGCTCAGGCCCGCCACAATCTCGGCGTCGAGTATTTCCAGGCCGGACAGACGGAAAACGCCCGGGCCGCCTTTGCCGCAGCCATCGATCTGGATCCCTCGTACGCCCAGGCCCACCAGGCATTGGGGCAGGTGTACCTGCGCCAGGGACGGCAGCGGGAGGCCGCTGCCGAGGCGGCGAAGGCGATCGAGTTACAGCAGTCCTCGCGCCGCCGGCGAATGGGGCAGAGCGCCATGCCTTGGGCCACGGGAACACCCATTGGAGAAAACTAGATTTTTTTGACATTAGCAAATAGCATGTATATATTAGCCAGGTAAAATTGCAGTTCAGGGTTATTCCAACCCATATACTTACCAACGGAGGAAGGCATGAAGAAAGCAGCATTGTTCGCCGCCGCCTCGGTGTTTTGCCTGAACACCGCCGCCTCGGCCCACGTTCCCGAAGGACAAGTCTTTGCCGCCTGGCAGTGGCCCAGCACCCATCTTCCCAGCCTGGACGGCGATATTTCCGAGTGGAACGTGGTTCCGGCCGAGTACTGGATCGACATCTTCTCCACCTCGGTGGCTGAAGGCGATGTGGGGCGCGAAATCGACACTGCCAACCTGAACTTCCGCTTCGCCATGGGTTGGAACAACGACCTCGACCGCATCTATTATGTCTATGACCGTTTTGACGATGTCTGGGACCGCGACGCGGGTGGCAATGGCTGCTGCGGCGGGGACGACAGCATCGAGATCGGTCTGGATGCCGACCACAGCGGCGATTTCTTCTGGGCCTTTGAGGGGACCGACGAGGAACTCAAGCGCAACCGCGGCCGCCAGGCCCAGACCAGCCACTACCGCTGGCCGGCCCTGGCTCCCTTCGGCTGGTCCTGGTTCTGGATGAGCAGCGCCGATTGGTTCGACAAAGAGCCCTACCAGTGCTGCGCCACCTCCTTTACCCTCAACGGCAGCCACGGCAGCGAATCCACCTTCCAGGCCGAATGGTACACCGTCTCCTGGGATGACTTCAACTACCAGGGTCCCGAGGTGAGTGTGCGCCACGACTTTGTCGAGGGCGAGATCATCGGTGCGGGTCTGCAGGTGGTCGACAACGACAACGGCCCCACCGCAGAAGATCCCCGCACGGCCAAGTGGGTGCTGGGCGGCCAGTCGGATATCTTCGGCAATGCCAGCTCCTTTAGCGACTTCATCCTGCTCCCGGTCGACAACGAGCGCCTGCCGACTGCGGTGGAGAACGATACCTGGGGCCATATCAAGGCCTCCTTCAACCAGTGAGCAACTGATTCGCAGACTTGGTTGGCTTGGGAGGGCAGATCGCTGTTGATCTGCCCTCCTTTTTTTTATATATAACACCTCTACTGTAATGATTGGAGGCTCGTCCATGTACACCGGAAAAGCTGCGCTGCACTGGGTGCTGCTCCTTTCGCTGGGCATGGTAGGGCCGGCCGCCAGCCTCACCATCTACCGGATCGGCGGGGAAGGCATCCCGCCGCCCCAGCTCGAGGCGCCCTTCGACTTTGTCCAGTTGCCCTGGTCGGCGATCGAGGCCGCGCGGTACGGGAGCACCGAGCAGATCCAGGTCTCCCAGAAGGCCATCGCCCCCCAGCGACTAGATCCCGGAGTCAATCTGGCACCCCGGCTCAAGGAGCAGGGCGGGCAGGTGTTCTCGCTGACCTGGATTGGCTGGAATCCGGCCTTTGGGCGCGATCTCGACATGTTCGATGGAGATCCCAATACCGCCTTCCTGGGCGATGGGGATTGGGGCGGGGACTACGGGGTAATCAAGAACAAGTCCGTGGTCTTCGACCTGGGGGGGCGTTTCCTCATCGACCGGATCCGCTTCTACCCGCGCTCGCGCTTTCTCGCCAACCGCTTTGTCGAGCGCTTCATCATCGGCACCAACGACGGCGACCCGTTCAAGGATGGCACCCGCACGCACAATTTCGGCGGTCGGGGCGGGGCCTTTGACTTCGAGGTGGCCTACGAAGGGGTTGAAAATACCAAATCCATGATCGAACTGCACCTGCCCCGGACCCCCATTCGCCACCTGCTCTTTGAGGCCCCCGATAACACCCGGGGAATCTGGGAAGTGGCCGAATTCGAGATCTATGGCATAGGTTACGTGCCCTCTGCCAGTTATGTCTCCAACGTGATCGACCTGGGCAGCCCGGCCAGCCTGGGGCAGTTGTCGTGGCAGGGCCACCTGGACCAGGGCGCCCAGGTGAGCCTGAGCATGCGCAGCGGGGAGGACGAGGAGCCCAACACTTACTGGCGCTACACCTTCCGCGGCGATGAACGGAGCCGTTTTGACGCGGCGGGCAAACCCCTGACTCTGGCCTCCTACAACAGACTGGAGTCGGCTGAAAAGGCGGGCGTCACCCACGACACCGAACATTGGGAGTTCTGGTCTCCCGCCTACGAATTCGGCGCTGGCCGGGCCGCGATGGGAGCGGCAGAACCCCGGCGCTATGTGCAGTTCAGCGCCGAATTTTCTTCCACTGAACAGACCAGCGGCCGCCTGGATTACCTCGAATTTGCTGTCTCCATCCCGCCGGTGGCCACCGAAGCCCTGGCCGAGATCATCCCCCTGGCCGCCGAAGCGGGCACGGCGACGCTGTTCACCTACAAACTCAGGCCCAGGCTGCGGCGGGAGGATCTGGGTTTCGACAGCATCGAAATCGACACTCCGGCCCGGCCTCTGGGAGTAGAGGGCGTGCGCCTGAGCGGGGTGCCGGTCGACTACCAGGTGGTGCACCTTGATGAGGGCGGACTGACCGTGCGCTTGCCCAGGGTGGGAGCCCAGCAGACTGGCGAACTGGTCGAGGTCGACTTCCGCACCGAGGTCTTCAAGTACGGGACGGTTTTCCCCGGCCGCATCTTCGACAGCCAGCGCCCGCACGAGGTGCACCAGCCCCTGACCGCCGGGGATGCCGACGGCCTGGTGGACAGCAATACCCTGACCGTGGGCCTCAGCTCGCTGGAGGTGGGCACCATTCGCTCGCTGCGGGTCGACCCCGCACTTTTCACCCCCAACGGCGACGGGGTCAACGATCAAGTGGAGGTGGAGTGCGAATTGCTCAACTTGGTCGGGGCAGTGCCGGTGCGGCTGGGAATCTATGAACTGAGTGGCCGCCGGGTGGGGACGGTGGAGGGAGGCACCCGGGCCAGCGGCCGCTTCGCCCTGCAATGGGACGGCCGGGCCGAAGGGGGTGGGCCTGTGCCCCCGGGGATCTACGTGCTCCGCCTGGAGGTGGAGGCGGACAAAGGGCAGGCAGTGGCCCAGACCGTGGTTTCGCTGGCGTACTGAGGAAAGGAACGGAGATGAGAAAGCTGATCTTCGCGGCGCTGGCCAGTTGGTGGGTGGGCCAGGCCGGGGCGTTGACCATCTATCGCATCGGCGGCGAAACCCTGCCGCCTCCGGACCCAGGGGTACCGCACGAATTCGTACAACTGTCCTGGGCCTCGGCGGCCCAGGGTCAGCACGGTGAATCCCGCCTGTTGACGATCTTGCCGGGCACCATCGAACCCCTGAAGCTGGATCCGGCGGTTAATCTGACCCCTACCCTCATCGACCAGGGAGGGCAATTTTACGTGTTGGAATGGACCGGCTGGGAGCCCAAGGTCCAGGACAACCTCCTCTTCTTCGATCGCGACCCGGAAACCGCGTATCTGGGAGACGGGCACTTTGCCGTACATGGCCCGGCCGAAAAGAACATGTTTTTTGAGTTCGGCGGACCCTTCCCCATCCGCCGCGTCCGCTTCTTCCCCCGCCAGCAGTTTATGGACGAGCGCTTTATCGAGCGTTTCCGCATCGGTACCAACGACGGCGACCCGCTCAAGGACGGCACCCGCGAGTTTCGCACCGGGGGCAACTATGGGGCCACGGTGCTGGACTTCGACATCGCCTACGATGTGCGCGAGAACACCAAGCCCCTCATCGACCTGGAGTTGCCGCCCGGGCCGGTGCAGCGGCTTTTCTTCCAGATCCCCGAAAATACCCGCGGCATCTGGGAGATCGCCGAATTCGAGATCTACGGGGAGGGATATGTGCCCGCTGCCGGGTACGTGTCCAACATCATCGACCTGGGCAGCCTAGCCAGCCTGGGCTCGCTGACTTGGGGGGGAAGGCAGGATACGGGGGCACGGGTTGAGTTGGGCATGCGCAGCGGCGACGACAACGAACCCAACACCTATTGGCGCTACACCTTCCGGGGCGAGGAGCGGACCCGTTTCGACGCCAAGGGTCGGCCGCTGATCCTGGCTACCTACACTGCCCTGGAAAAGGGTGAAAAGGCCGGCGCCACGCACGACACCGAAAACTGGGACTTTTGGTCGCCGCCCTATGACGTTGCTCCCGCCCAGGCGGCCATGGCCGCCTCCCGCCCCCGGCGCTATGTGCAGTTCAAGGCGGATTTCTTCTCGGACCAGAACGTCGGAGGGCAGCTGGACTACCTGCAGTTCTCGGTGTCCATCCCGCCGCTGGCCACCCAGGTGCTGGCTGAGATTGCCCCGCTGTCCGCCCCGGCTGGCCGGTCTACCTCCTTCACCTACCGGATCAAACCCAGCCTCAATGCCGGGGATCTGGGCTTCGATACCATCGAGATCGACACCCCGGCCCGGGCCCAGGGCGTGGACGCAGTGCGGATCAGCGGCCAGCCGGTGGCTTTCGAACTGGTGCGCCTGGACGAGCGCGGCCTGGGCCTGCGTATCCCCCCCATCGATCTGCAGGGAACCGAAGAACTGATCGAAGTGGATTTCCGCGCCGAGATCTTCAAATACGGCACCATCTTCACCGGCCGGGTCTTCAACAGTGCCCGCCCCCAAGAGGTGGCCCAGGCCCTGACCCCGGGGGATGCGGATGAACTAGTGGAGGGCGAGGCGCTGCGGGTGGATCTGGAGGAATTGGATGCCCAGGCCATCCAGGATCTGCGCCTGGCACCGGCGGCGTTTACCCCCAACGGCGACGGGATCAACGACCAGGTGTTGATCGAGTATAACCTGCTCAACCTGGCCGGGGGGGTGCCGGTGAGCCTGGAGGTCTTCGACCTATCGGGCAGGATGCGCGCCCGGATCTACGCTGACCGCCAAGTCAGCGGCCGCTCCTGGCGGCCTTGGGACGGCACCGACGGTCAGGGCCACCTGATGGAACCAGGGCTCTATATCGTGCGGCTGAAGGTCGAGGCGGACAAGGGCACCACCACCAGCCAAGCCGTGGTTTCCCTGGTCTATTGAGGAGAGCTGGATGGCAAAGAAGAACCGAATCAGCCTCGCCCTGGTGCTGCTCGCCGCAGCCGGGGCGCCTGCCCAGCAAACCGGGTACCGCCTCACCGCCGATCAGGTGGTGGTGGCCGGGCTCGACCACTGGAAGCACTGGGGTTTTCCGGCCGGCACGGTGGAATTGGGCAAAGACGGGACGGTGCGCCCGCGCTTGATCCGGCGCAATATCAACGCAGTGCGGGACATCGGTGATTTCCTCCGCCTCCATCCCCCCAAGGAGCTGGGGGGCAAAAAGCCCGAGGAACTCAGCCTGCTCGATGCCGTGCAGGCCGGTTCCAACCGCGCAGGGGTGGTGGCGGTGCTGGACGGAGATATGGCGACCTATTGGGAGCCGGACCCGCCGGCGGCGGGCATCGACCTAGCCTCGCAGTGGTGGTTCAACGTGGACCTGGGCCGCTTTGTCTTCATCCAGAAAATCGTGCTCAAATTCGTCGACGAGGAACTGGGCGATCCCTTCCTGCTCTTCGACGTGCTGGTTTCCAATGGGTTGAAGCCGGGCAATGTGCAGGGTTCGGCCAGCCCCCAGTACCAGACCGTGTTGCGCACCCTCAAGCGCAACAAAAGCCAGCGGGTCTTCGAAGTGGAGCTGGGCGCCTCCGCCAGTCTGGCCGAGGACACCGGGGCCCGCGACCAGAGCGATGG
This sequence comes from Gemmatimonas phototrophica, assembly GCA_945861755.1. GTDB lineage: Bacteria > Latescibacterota > UBA2968 > UBA8231 > UBA8231 > SICG01. The sequence goes on along the minus strand of CAMAVQ010000008.1, from coordinate 38,053 downwards.
GGGAGGGACGGTGACGGTGGGCGCCGGCAACGAGTTGGGCAGCCTGGGGGCCCGCTACGTGCAGGTAGTGGTGAACGGCAGCGACTTTGCCCGCGGCAGGGAGGTCTCGCAGGAGGAGTACGGGCAACTGGTGGCCCGCGAACGGGGTGCTGTCGAGTACTATAAGCGGCTGGCCGAGGGCAATGAGGTGGTGGTCAAACAAGAGGTCTACAACCAGTTGGAGCCGGCCAGGCAAGGGACGGTGCGCTATTTCCGCCGCGAACGGCCTCGCCTGGCGGAGCTGGAGGTGTGGACCGAAGGGGACGAAATGGTCAACGGCACTATCGAGCGGGGCGGGTTCATCACCTCCACTCAGGTAGTCAACGGGGCCACCTTCGTCGACGGCGACATCGACAGCTACGCCAGCATGAACCAGGAAATCAGCGGCACCATCATTGTCGAGCGCGAGGTCTTCCTCGACCTGGGCTCCTTCTACTGGATCGATGCCCACCGCATGGCGTATAACCCCACCAACTACCACTCCTGGCGTTTTGCCAATTACCGGCTCGATTTCTCGGATGGGTCGCGCGCTCCCGACGGCAGCCTCAAGTGGCAACAGGTGGTGAACCGCGAGCAATCCTTGACCAAAGTGGTGGGCGAGGGCAATGATTTTGACCTGCTCAAGGCCCGTTTCTTCCGCATGCGCTACACCCCCCACCTGACCACCTTTCCCGCCAATCTGGGGGTGATCGCCGAGCTGCAGCTCTACGGCCAGGGTTATCAGCCCGAGGTGGTGCTGGAGTCGGACCTGATCCGCCTGGGGGGCAGCCGCAACCTACTCGGCATCAGCTGGGAGGCCGACACCCCGCCCGGCACCCAGGTACTGCTGCAGACCCGCACCGGCAACGAGCTGGGCCAGATTTTCCATTATTACAAGAAGGATGGCACCGAGGTCAGCGAAGACCAGTACAAGAAACTCCTTTCCCTCTTCAAAGGCGAAGTGGTGGCCGAGGAGGTGCCCGGCAACGACTGGAGCGACTGGAGCACCACGTACGAGGAGGCGCAGGGCAGTTCTGTTGGCTCGCCCTCGCCCCGGGAGTTCCTCAAGATCCGCGCCATCCTCCGCTCATCCTCCCCGCAAACCCATGCCACCCTGCGGAGCATCCGCCTGAATTTTGCCAGTCCGGTAGCCCAGAGTTTGGTCGGCGAGGTCAGTCCTCTCCAGGTGGAGGAGCTGGGCCTAGAGCGGCCTTTCTCGTTTTTTATTCAACCGCAGTTCGCCGCCCGCGATTCGGGTTTTGATGGCCTGCTGCTCAAAGTTCCCGCCGACATGCGCCTGCGCTTCGACGGCCTGTACCAGGGGGAGGAGGATGAGCTAGTCGCCGGGGCTGGGGACCTGGCCCGGCTGCGCCTAGAGGGAGTGGTGGTGGTCCCCACCAGCCCAGACAGCCTGTGGCTGAGGTTCGCGCCCTTCAAGCCCGCAGCTGCGGGCCAGGCCCTGCGTCTCGACTTCCAGACCGCCCTGTACTCCACCGGAGCGGTGCTGGAGGCTTCGCTGCAGAACAGCGCCAGCGGGGAGGGTCTCTGGCAGCGGGTGGAGCCCGGCAATGCCCTGGCCGCGGTGGGGAGCAACTCCACCACTCTGGTGGGCATTGCCCAGCGCAAGGAGGTGATCATCGACCTGCAGGTGCAGCCGGCACTCTTTACCCCCAACGGAGACGGGATCAATGACGAGGCCCGCTTCGATTTCTCGGTGGTGCTGGTGGGTGACCAGAGCCCGGTGGTGATCGAGATCCGCGACCTGGGCGGCCGCCTGGTGCGGCGTCTGGTCGAGCAGCAGTCCCGGGGTACCGGTCGCCGGCTGGTGGGCTGGGATGGCCGGAACGAGCGTGGGGAACTGGTGCCGCCCGGGGTCTACGGGGCCCGGCTGCGCCTGGAGTCGGATACCCAAGGGGCAGACTTAGACCGCCGACAGATCTTGCGCCTGGTGTCCGTGGCGTACTGAGGAATCGTGAGACAATTACTGATCGATTTCCCCAGGCAACTGAGAGTAATCTCACCTAGCCAAACAGAGCGGGTGTTTCGTGACAAATCCTGAGCGGTGGGGTACTGAGTTATGAAGGCACTGGGCGTGGTAGCGCTTCTGCTATTGGCCGGCGTGGCCACCCAGGCCCAGGAGCGGGGTTATCAGATCGCCGGCAACCAAGTGGTGGTCAACGCCCGGCGGCACTGGCAGAACTGGAGTTATGCTCCTGGAACCCTCGAACTGATTCCCCAGGGGCAAGTCCGGGCCCGGTACTGGCGCAAGAAGATCAACGCCGTGTCTGATATCGTCGATTTCCTGCGACTCAACCCCCCGGCGGCTCTGGCCAGCAAGAAGCCAGAAGAGATCACCCTGTCAGACGCGCTGCAGGCCGGCTCCAACCCGGGCCAGGTGGCCGCCCTGTTCGACGGGGATGCGAACACCTACTGGGAACCCGCCCCCCTGCCCGCCGGGGTGGATCTGGCCACCCAGTGGTGGCTGGTGGTGGACCTGGGCCGCCTGGTTTTTGCCGATAAGATCGTGCTCAAGTTTGTCGACGAGGAGCTGGGCGATCCTTTTCTGCTCTTCGACGTGCTGGTCTCCGACGGCACCCGGCCGGACAGGGTGCGCGGGGCGGCCAACCCCGAGTACCGCAGCGTGCTCCAGACCCTGCAGCGCAACAAAACCCAGCGAACCTTTGAGATTGACCTGACCAAACTGGACCCGGTGGTGGCCGGAGAGGGCCTGCGCTTCGTGCAGGTGGTGGTGACCGGCAGCGACTTTGACCGCGGCCGGGAAATGGGCCGCCAGGAGTACGAGGCCCTGCCCCTGGCCGAACGGGGAATGGTGGAGTATTACAAACGCCTCAGCGGTGGCCGGGAGGTAGGGGTGAGGCAGGCGGTGTACGAGCAGCTGGCCCCCGAGCGGCAGGGCAGCATTCGTCATTTCCGCCGCGAGCGGCCCCGCCTGGCCGAGCTGGAGGTGTGGGCCGAGGGCGACGAGGTGCTGGTCGGCACCTTTGAGCGCGGCGGCAACATGGCCCTGCCCGGCGGCGAGGATGTCAACCTGCGCAGCTTTGTCGACGGCGACCTGGTGACCGACTCCAACCTGATCATCGGCAAGGTGGTGCAGGTAGCCGAGCCTGAGCGCAGCCTGATCTTCGACCTGGGCTCCACCTTCTGGGTGGATACCCAGCGCATGTGTTACGGCCAGGGCCTGTACCGGGGGAGCATGGCCGATTACCGCCTGGATTTTTCCGACGGCACCCTGGCTGCCGACGGCAGTATCAGGTGGACGCGGGCCGTGGACCGCAAACAGGTCCAGCAGAGCGGAGTGCGCTTCGATGGCAACCGCTTTGCGCCGCTGAAGGCGCGGTTCTTCCGGCTGCAGTACACCCTCAGCAACGGGGGGCACCAGACGGCCAACCTGGCCGAGATCCAGCTCTACGGGGAGGGTTACCAGCCCCAGGTGGAGCTGGAGTCGGATCTGATCCGCCTAGGGGGCAGCCGCAATCTGCTCAGCATCGAGTGGGGAGCCGACACGCCTCCAGGCACCCAGGTGCAGATTCAGACCCGCACCGGCGACGACCTGCAGGAGGAACTGCACTACTTCAAGAAGGACGGCACCGAGGTCGGCGAGGCACAGTACAAGAAACTCCTATCTATTTTCAAGGGGGAGATTGTCTCCCGCGAGGTGGAGGGCAGCGGCTGGAGCGACTGGTCCGAGCCCTACCCCGATCCGAAGGGCAGCCCCATCACCTCGCCTTCGCCGCGCGAATTCCTCAAGCTCAGGGCCGTGCTGCTCTCCGACGATTCGCAGGCCACCGCCACCCTGAGCCAGGTGCGCCTGCATTTTGCCGATCCAGTGGCCCAGGGCCTGGTGGGGGAGCTGGATCCGGTGCAGTTGCCACGCCTGGGGGAGCGCCAGGTCTTCTCGCTCTACGTGAAACCCGACTTTGCCGTTGCGGACCTGGGTTTCGACCAGCTGCTGCTGCGGGTGCCACCGGACATGTGGCTGGAACTGGACGGAGTGTACGCGGGCGGGCCGGCTGACTTCGAAAATCCCGAGCTGGAGCACCTGGCTGTGGCCGGGGTGGAACGGATCCCCAGTCGGGCCGATTCCCTGCACCTGTCCTTTCCGCCCATCGGCCCCCAGTCCGGCATTGAGCTGCTGCGGGTGGACTTCCACAGCGCCCTCTTCGCCACCGGCGCGGTAGTGGAGGCAGCCCTACAGCACAGCGGCGCCGGGGCCAGCCAGTGGCAGCGGGTGGATCCGGGTAATGCCTTTGCCGGAGTGAAGAGCAGTTCCCTGACCTTGGTGAGCGTGGTCCAGCGCAAGGAGCTGCTGGGCGAGGTCCAAGTGGAGCCCCCGCTCTTCACCCCCAACGGGGACGGGATCAACGACCAGGTGGTACTTGAATTCTCTGTGGTCTTGCTGGGCGACACCAGTCCGGTGGTGGTCGAGATCCGCGATCTGGGAGGGCGCCTGGTGAGAAGAATGGAAAGCGTCGGTGAATCGGTAGGGACCGGGCGCCGCCGGGTCCTCTGGGACGGGCGCGATGGGCAGGGTGGGCTGACCCCGGCGGGAATCTACCTGGCTCGGTTGAGCCTGGATGCCGACACTGAGGGTGCTGATGTGTCTCGCAGCAGCCTGCTGTGGCGCATCGCGCTGGTCTATTAAGACAGGACGAGGCGATGATCAAGTGGAGCGGCATCCTGGCGGCCTGGATCTTGGCCGGCCAGGCCCTGGCTCAGGGGCATCAGCTGAGCGGCGACCAGGTGGTGGTCAACAGCAGCCGCCACTGGCAGAATTGGACGTACGCCCCAGGCACCCTGGAGTTCACCGCCGAAGGCGGGGTGCGGGCCCACCAGCTGCGCAAGAACATCAACGCCACCGCCGACATCGTCGACTACCTGCGCCTCTATACCCCCAGCGCCCTGGCCAAGAAGGAGCCCGAAGAATTGACCCTGCTCGACGCGGTGCAGGCCGGCTCCAACCGCCAGGGGGTGCCCCTGGCCCTGGACGGGGATCCCGCCACCTACTGGGAGCCCTCCCCGCCCAGCGAGGGAGTGGACTTGGCCGCCCAGTGGTGGTTCGCCGTCGACCTAGGACGCTTCGTTTTTGCCAAGAAAATCGTGCTCAAGTTCGTCGATGAGGACCTGGGCGATCCCTTTCTGCTCTTCGACGTGCTGGTCTCCGATGGCACCAAGCCGGCCCGGGTGGTGGGGGCTACCACTCCGGAGTACAAGACGGTGATGCGCCTGCTGCAGCCCAACAAGAGCCAGCGCCTTTTTGAGGTCGACCTGCAGGGGGAGAATCCGGAAGTACGGAGCGAGGGACTGCGCCTGGTGCAGGTGGTGGTGAATGGCAGCGATTTTGGCCGTGGCCGCGAGGTCACCCAGGAAGAATACGCAGTCCTGGCCGCCGGGGAGCAGGGAGCTGTGGAGTACTACAAACGCCTGGCCGACGGCCGGGAGATCCAGGTGGACCTGGACATCTATCGGGATCTGCCCGCCGAGCGCCAGGGCAGTATCCACTACTTTCGCCGCGAACGGCCCCGCCTGGCCGAGCTGGAGGTATGGACCGAGGGGGACGAGATCCTCAGCGGCACCCTGGCGCGCGGGGGGACGGCCAGCGCCCCGCTCCAGACCCTGAGCCTGGGCGGCTTCATGGACGGGGATCTAGAGAGTTTTTCCCGGCCCTTCGTCGGGGTGGTCTCCCTGGGGGCCGAGAACGACCGCGAGGTCTTCTTCGATCTGGGCTCCTTCTTCTGGATCGACAGCCAGCGCCTGGCCTATGGCCCGGGGCACACCACCTTCGGGGATTACAATCTCGAATTCTCCGACGGGGCCAGGGCCGCCGATGGCACCCTCAAGTGGAGGGTGGCCGCCGAACGCCGGCAGACCATCCGCGGCGGGGTGCGCTTCGAAGGCAACCACTTCGACCCGGTCAAAGCCCGCTTCTTCCGCCTCAAATGGACGCTCTACGCCACCGGCACCGGCGCCGGTGGTGGTGGGGCGTCCATCGACCTGAGCGAGGTCCAACTCTACGGCGAGGGGGTGCAGCCCGAGGTGGTTATGGAGTCCGACCTGATCCGCCTGGGGGGCAGCCGCAACCTGCTCACCATTGATTGGGACGCCATCACCCCGCCGGGCACCCAGCTGCTGATCCAGACCCGCACCGGCGACCAGCTGGCCGAGGTGCAGCACTATTTCAAGAAGGACGGCACCGAGGTCACCGAGGGTGAGTACAAGAAACTGCTCTCCGTCTTCAAAGGCGAGGTAGTGGCCGAAGAGGTGCCCGGCAACGACTGGAGCGGCTGGAGCGAGCCGTACACCGACCCCTCCGGCAGCTCCATCACCTCGCCTTCCCCGCGCGAATTCCTCAAGGTGCAGGTCACCCTGCGTTCCGCCGATCTGGAGACCAGTGCGGAGTTGCACTCCCTGCGCCTGCATTTTGCCGATCCGGTGGCCCAGAGCCTGGTGGGCGAGGTCTCCCCGGTCCTGGTGGATACCCTGGGCAGCCAGCGGGTCTTCTCACTGTACGTGCGTCCGAGCTTTGACCGCATTGATCCAGGTTTCGACCAACTGCTGCTGGTGGCCCCGCCCGATATGAACCTCGAATACGCCGGCCTGTACGCCGGCAGCCAAGACCAGCTGGCTGGGGTCGAGGGAGTGGAGCAGTTGCCCACCGCCGGCGACAGCCTGTTGTTGAGCTTCCCGCTCATCGGCCCGGCCGCTGGGTCTGAGTTGGTTCGCCTCGATTTCCGCACTGCCCTCTACTCGACAGGGGCGGTGTTACACGCCGCCCTGCAGCACCGCGCCGGAGGCTCGGGATCCTGGCAGCGGGTCGATCCAGGGGACGCCAATCCCGCCGTCGCCGGCAACACCACCACCCTGGTTGGCGCCTTCAGGAGTGTCGCTTTGATCGACCAGGTCGAGGTGGTGCCGGCCCTGTTCACTCCCAACGGCGACGGAATCAACGAGCAGGCGGTGTTCCATTTCAAGGTGGTGCGGGTGGGCGACGACAGCCCGGTCCAGGTGCACATCTACGACTTGGCAGGCCGCCTGGTGCGTGCCTTGGTCGAGCAGCGGTCACTGAGCACTGGAGCCTATGCCATGGGCTGGGACGGCCGCGACGCTGGGGGCCGCCTCGCGCCGCCGGGAGTGTATTACGCTCGGCTGAGTATCGATACCGAGGTGAAGGGCGCTCGCGTTGGGCGCGAAAACGTGCTCAAGGTTGTTTCGCTGGCCTACTGAGCAAGCCCCTTACCGGGAGCTGCGGGGTGCTAGGAGGAGCTTTCCGGTTGCGCGCGCTGGTGGTGGGCGCCCTGCTGTGTCTGGTGATCGGCGCGGTTTTCCCCTGCGCGCTCCTGGTCATGAACACCGCCGGCATGTCTTCCGACTACATCACTGCCGGCGCGGTGTTTCTCTTTTTCATCGTCCTCGGGCTGCTCAATCCGCTGCTCAAGGGGCTCAAGCGTTCCTGGGGGTTGAGTCAGGCCGAGCTGGTGACGGTGTACGTCATGCTGCTCATCGCCTCGGCCATCCCCAGCTGGGGGTTCACCGCCAACCTCATCCCCATGCTGCCGGCGGTCTATTACTACGCCACCCCCGAAAACAACTGGGCCGAACTGCTCCAGCCCTACGTGCGTACCTGGCTGGTGCCCCACGACCCCGAAGCTATCAAGTACTTCTTCGAGGGTCTGCCCAAGGACACGCCCATCCCCTGGGGCGCCTGGGCCGTGCCCATCGCCGCCTGGTGTTCCTTCATCGTCGCCGTCCACTTGATGATGATCGCCCTCATGGTGCTCATCCGCAGGCAATGGGTGGACCACGAGCGGCTCACTTTTCCCCTGGTACAGCTGCCCATGGACCTGGCCCAGGAGGGGGCGCCCGGCACCCGGGTGGGGCCGCTGCTGAAGAACCCGCTGATGTGGGCCGGCTTCGGGGTGGCCTTCCTGGCGCTCAGCACGCGCGGCCTCAACCACTATTTCCCCTTCATCCCGTCCCTGCAGTTCAGCCCGTATCTGCCCCTCTTCCACAATTCGATGATCCTGCACCTGTTCATCAGTTTCACGGTAATGGGCCTGGCCTATTTCCTCAGCCTGGACGTGGGCATGAGCATCTGGCTCTTCCACCTGCTGACTCAGGTGCAGATGGCGGTGGAGAACACTCTGGGCTACACCCTGCCGGGCCGGCAGGATTTGTTCATGGAGGGCTCGATGAGCGTCTCCTACCAGGGGATGGGGGCCATGCTGGCGCTGGTGGGATTCGGTCTGTGGACCGGCCGCGGCCATCTGCGCCAGGTGGCACGCCGGATCCTGGGGCGGCCCGATGCCGCCGAGGACAGGGACGAGATCCTCTCCTACCGGGCGGCTTTTCTCATACTCTGCGGTGGCTCGCTCTACGCCGCCGGCTGGCTGTGGCTGGCCGGCCTGCCCCCGGGGGCGGTGCTGCTCTTCCTGCTGGTAGCCTTTGCCCTCTTCTACGGCCTGGCGCGCATCGTCGCCGAAGGTGGCCTGGGTTTCGCCCGGGCCCAGATGACCGCCCAGCCCTTCGTGGTCAGCGCCCTGGGCACCGACTACTTGACCCCGTCCGGCCTGGCCACCCTGGGCTTCACCTTCAGTTGGGCCGGGGATATGCGCACTATGGTCATGGCCTCGGCCATCAACGGCATGAAGTTGGCCGATGCCGGCGGAGTGCGGGGCCGGCCCCTCTTCTGGGCCATGCTGCTGGCCATCGGGGTGACCCTGGGCAGTTCGGTGTGGGCGCTGATCTGGATGGGGTACACCTACGGGGGCATCAACCTGCACTGGTGGTTCTACAACCTGCTGGGCCAGCTGATCCACAACGACGCGGCCTACAAGGTGGCCAATCCGCTCAACCCGCTTGCCGACTTTGCGGTGGTGGCGCCGCGCTTCCTCTTCGCCGGCATCGGCGCGGTGGTCATGTGGTTGCTGATGTACGCGCGGCAGCGTTATTTGTGGTGGCCGGTGCACTACCTGGGCTTTCCCATCGGCGCCACCTACATGATCAGCTCTACCTGGTTCAGCATCCTGATCGGCTGGTCGCTCAAGGCCCTGGTCCTGAAGTACGGCGGGGTGGGGCTGTACCGCCGCTTGCGGCCCATTTTTCTCGGGTTGATCCTGGGGCAGATTACTTGTTCGGGCTTTTGGACCCTGGTGGATTTCATCACCGGGGAGAGCGGCAACATCATCTACGTGGGCATGCAGATATGAAGATCCCCCGTTTTTCCCAACGGCGAAGGCGTCAAGCAAGCCGGGGCAAGTCCAGCGTATTGTTTATCCAGTTTTAAGCTCAACCAAGCCCTCCACCATGCGGCTGATGCGTTGACTCTGATGGTGTACCAAGTTCTGGTGAGGCTCGAAGATATATGGAGACCACTGGGCCAGGGAGGTGAGGTGGGCAGCGCTGGCCGGCCTGGAGGCAAACTTGAGGGCGATAAAGCGCCGGCGCCCGGTTTTGCCATAGACGGCGTGGAAGAGGCTTTGGTTGAAGAACACCACATCGCCGGGTCGGGTCTCGACCGCGCAGCAGGGGACCTGGTCGCCGGTTAAACCGAAGAAGGTCGGATCGCTGTCACTATGACGGTGCTGGAAGGGTTGCAGATCCTGGTGCAGGGGCAGGCGATGGGAACCTGGGATGACCCGGAAGGCGCCGGTATCCTTTTGCTGCCTATCGAGGTAGATCATGACCTTTACCCGCAGATAGTCCAGTTCCGGTTCGCCCGGCCGGTCGGCGTGCCAGTGGTGGGCCGTGCGGCCGGGTGCAAACCCCCGGTTGCCTTCGGAGCCGGACCAGACGAAATCCGCCCCCATGAGTTGGACCAGGGGTTGGTAGATGCGGTCATCTTCGAGCAGCTGCGTCAGCTGGGCCCGCAGTTCGACAAAAGGGACAATGTGTATGGCCTCTTCGCCCTTTGGGAGACGGCCCAAGACCTCTTCCCAGAGGGACTCAGCGGTGCTGGTGGTCGCTGCTATTTCGTCAGGTCGGAAGAGTTGAGGCTGAAGGGAGAAGCCAAAGGTATGGAAATGGGCAAGTTGGTCTTCGCTCCACATAGAGTGCCTCCTGGCGGTGATGCGCTTGGGAATACCAAGCGAAGGGCGGTGTGCAGCAAGTAAAATTGACGCCGAACAGGCGCGAGGGGTTGCGTATTGCCCACGCGCCGGATGCAGTGGTCTGGGAACGACGAAAAACATAGGGCGCCCAACTCCCATCAACAAGTTCTCAGGCATCGGCGCGGCGGTCATGGGCTTGCTCATGTGTGCGCGGCAGCCTTATTTGTGGTGGCCGGTGCACTACCGGGGTTTCCCCAGTGGATTTCAACACCGGGGAGAGCGGCAACATTATCTGCGATCTGCGAAATATAGTAACTCACTTAACAAAAGGCCGCCCCAATGCACGTACCGATAAAGTGGGTCATCATCTTTTTACTCGCTCTTCCCCCTGGTCTATACGCTCAGGAGGACTACCCGCCAGGCACCTTTCAGATGACCCCGCGTCTCGACCTGGGACTGGAGCCGGTGCCGGTGGAGGTACCGGAAAAGTTCAGGGAACTGGTCCCCGAAGGGCTGGAGGTGAATCTGCCGCCGGGATTCTCGGTCAAGGTGTTTGCGGCCACGGGTCTGCGCGGGCCGCGGCTGATGGCCTGGAGTCCCTCAGGGGTGTTGCACGTGGCCAATATGAAGGCCGGCAAGGCCTCGGAGTTTGGGCCGGACCCGAGCCGGATGGGCGGGCAGATCCTGGCCCTGCCAGACAATAACCGCGACGGGGTGGCAGACACTGCTTTGGTGGTGGCGGACAAACTCTGGTGGGCCAACAGTCTGGCCTTCTACCAGGGCGATATGTATGTGGCGGACACCGACCAGGTCATCCGTTTCAGGGACGGGGACGGAGACGGGGTTTACGAGCAGCGCGAGCAGGTGGTGGCCCTGCCCAGGGCAGCAGAGGGAGAGCGCGAGCACCACGTCACCCGCACCATGCTCTTCGACGCACTGAATGACAAGTTCTATGTCTCCGTGGGATCTACCTGTGATCTGTGTAGAGAGGAGGATCCAGAGCGGGCCGCCATCCTCCAATTCAACGCGGATGGCAGCGGCAGGAGGGTCTTTGCGCGCGGCCTGCGCAACGGAGTGGGCCTGGCGCTGCACCCGGTCACCAACCAGTTGTGGGCCACCAATAACGGCCACGACCGGGAGGGCCGATCCCTGCCGCCGGAGTGGATCGACATCATCCGCGACGGAGGATTCTACGGCTGGCCCCTGGCCTATGGCTATCAGGTCTATGTGGATTTTTCCATCTCCCAGTACAAAGACGCCATCCTCCCCCTCACTCTCCAGGACAGCCTGGATGTGCAGCACATGCAGCGCCCGGCGGCCCTGGTGGGGGCGCATCTGGCCCCCATGGCCATCCACTTTTACACCCAGGAGCGCTTTCCTCCCCAGTACCACCATGCGGCCTTCGTCGCCTTTCGCGGCGGGCAAAGCTCGGCCGAGGCTGGTTTCAAGGTCGGGGTACTCTTCGCTGAGCCGGATGGGCGCGGCGCACAGGTGGCGGACTTCATGACCGGGTTTCAGCGGGCCGATGGCGAGGTATGGGGGAAACCAGTGGGTATCACCTCCGACCCGCAGGGAAATCTCTACGCCAGCAGCGACTGGATCACCAACGTCATCCTGAAGGTGACGCCCGGAGTGTTACAGGGGAAATGGGAACACCAGCTGCCGGATTCGGCCTTTGTCGGCGAGCAGCTGAGGGTGCGGGCCACGGTGCGGTTGGTCCAGACGGATCCAGAGGGCGAGGCGCCGGTGGTCACTGCGGATCTGAGCGCGTTGGGCGGCCCTGCGGTCTTGCCATTACAGGCTGCGGAGGGAGGCGAGTACCGGCTGGAGGTCTCGCTGTCTCTCGAGGTGGCGCCCGGCCTGAAACGGGTGACCATCAATATCGCCCAGCAGACCGCTGCAGATCGCCTGATGACCCGGCTGGTCCACCAGATCGCGGTCTTGCCGGGAGAGGACCTGATAGTGGCCGGCGATGGATTGGGCGCGGGTTGGCAGGCGGCGGGCGCGGGCGGTGCCGAGTTGAGTTTTGGCGCCCCGCAGGTCTTCTCAGGGAGCAGCGCAATTGCGGTGCAGGCCAAAGCCGAGAGTGCCTTGCGCGGGTGGAACGTGGATTTTCAACCGCCCCTTCCTCTGGAGACGGCCGGATACAAGACGGTGCGTTTTGCTTTCAATCCGGGTGAGGCGACCCTTCCTTCCAGGGGGGAGATCTTCTCGGTGGCCCTGCGGCCAGGCAAGACGGTCAACCTGTTCAAGGAGGGTTTGGTGGAAATGGGCCGGCCAGCCTGGCAGATAGTGGAGATTCCTGTGGAGCGGTTCGAACTCAAAGGGCCTTTCGAGGCCATTCGCTTTGCCGGCAATCTGGAGGGCGCCTTCTACCTGGATGAGGTGCGCCTGGTGGCCGCATCGCAGCGGCTGAGCACCGCCGTGCTGGAGGAACGCCTGGAGGCGAGACCCGGGGGAGTGGCTTTGCAGCAGAATTTCCCCAACCCCTTCAACGGCGAGACGGTGTTTCGTTTTGAGTTGCCGCAGCGCCGAGAGGTGGAACTGGCGGTCTACAACCTGAGCGGGCAGCGGGTGGCCACCCTGGCAGCCGGAGCGCGGGAGGCCGGTGTTTTCCAGGTACACTGGGATGGGAGGGACGAAAAGGGGCGCCAGTTGGCCAGCGGCGTCTATCTCTACCGGCTGCAGGTCGGTGAGTGGGTGGAGATGCGCAAGCTGGTGCTGCTGCGTTAGCGGTTGCTAACCCTGAAAATGAGGTGGGAATTTATGAAAATCACCGAGCTGAAGATCCACCAGCCGGCCGGGCTCCTGCGCCTGATCACCGACCAGGGCCTGGAAGGCTGGTGCCTGGGGGTGGACCCCAATTCGGCGCAGTTGATCCAGGCGGTGTATCGCCAGCCTCTGATCGGGCAGGAGGTTCACGACCGCGAGCGGCTCTGGCAGGAGTTGCTGCGCCTCGACCGTTTCGCCTATATGCCCCACGCAGTGCGGGGGTACGTGGACGTGGCGCTGTGGGACCTGGCCGGCAAGGCGGTGGGACTGCCGGTCTTCCGCCTCATCGGCGGTTTCCGGCAGCGGCTTCCGGTGTACAAGAGCGGTGGCAACCTGCCCACGGTCGCCGACTTCGCCCGCGACGCGGTCCAGGCCAGGGAGGAGGGCTTTTTCGGGTACAAGGACCATTGCTACCACGGAGCCGAGGGCATGATCAAGGTGGCCCGCGCCACCCGCCAGGCCGTGGGCCCCGACTTCCACCTGATGCACGACTGCGTGCAGAACTACAATTACATCGACGCCCTGCGCGTGGGCCGCGCCCTCGAGGAGCAGGACTATACCTGGTTCGAGGAACCGCTGCGCGATTACGACCTGATGGGCCTGAAGAAACTCAGCGCCGAGCTGGAGGTGCCGGTGGCCGCCGCCGAGTACCTGCCGGGTACGGCTTTTTCCACCTCCCAGCTGGTAGCCCAGCAGGCGGTGGACATCGTGAGGGCCAGCATCCCCTGGCGCGGGGGCATCACCGACCTGCTCAAGATCGCCCGTCTGGCCGAGGCCTTCGGGCTGAACTGCGAGGTCACCTCGGTGGGGGTGATGCACGGCTTCGCACATGCCCACGTGCTGGGGGCCATCCGCAACTGCCGCTTTTTCGAGGGCTGGAAGTTGGGGTCCCTGGGAGGCGAGCCGTTGATCCGCAATCCGCTGCACATTGCCGACGGGCATCTGGAAGTGCCGACCGGGCCGGGCCTGGGCGTGGAGTTGGATTGGGCGGCCGTGGAAAAACACACCGAGCGGGTGCTCTGAAGGAGGGATGAGCGATGCTGATCAAGGAAGCCAGGATCTACATCCTGCCCGGACCGCCCGGCCGCCGGCAGGCCACCAACCGCGGGCTGGGCACCATCGAGCCGGTACCGCCGGGGCTCTCAGGGCTCTTCACCCACGCCCTGGGTTTCCGCGCCCAGCGGCCCGAGGAGATCGTCGAGTACCAGGGCGAGGAGCAGCCCACCTATACGGCCACCCTGCACCTGGTCACCGACGGCCCCCTCGACGCGTACACCTCCTTCGGCAGCGGCTTCAGCCAGGAGGAGTTGGAGTGGGATGCCCGCCAGTTCAAGGCGCGTATCACCCACATGCTGGTGGGGGTGGATGCCTTCGACCGCGAGTTCATCTGGCAGCGGCTGTGGTACGCCCAGCGCTTCTTCTACACCGGCAGGGGACCGCTGGACATGGTGGACAACATGCTCTGGGAGCTGGCCAGCCGCCACGCCCGCCTGCCGATCTACAAACTCCTGGGCGGGTGTCGCGAGCAGGTGCCGGCGTACCGCAATATCGGCGGCAGCACTATCGACGAGCTGGTGGCTGATGGATTGCGGGCCAGGGAGCAGGGTTTCAAGGGCTGCAAGGACCACTCCTATCGCGGGGTGAAGGGCAACAGCGAACTGGCCCGGGCCCTGCGGGCAGCGGTGGGGGAGGACTTTTTGCTCTTGCACGATCCGGTCGAGTCCTACACCGTGGACGAGGCGATCAAGATCGGCCGGGTGCTCGAGGAATGCAACTACGTCTGGATGGAGGAGCCGTTGCAGGACTATGATCTCCTCGGTCTGAAGAAACTCAGCGACAGCCTCGACCTGCCCATCCTGGCCCTGGAGTGGATCGGGGCCATCGGCGGTCAGCCCTTCAACGCCGCCCCTTTCCTGGCCATGCAGGCCATCGACATCCTGCGCCAGCGCGGGATCGGCATCACCGGCCAGGTGAAACTGGCGCACCTGGCCGAGAGCTTCGGGGTGCAGGTACACGGGGGTAACCCCCAGGTGATCCTGGCCATTCCCAACGATCCGCTCTACGAGGCGGTACACCACCTGCAGCCTCTGCCGCCGGATGCCAAACTCGACTGCCTGGGAAGGGTGGTGGTCGACGAGGGGTACCTGTCCATCGCCTGGAGTCCCGAGCCGCCCCCCGAGCCGGACTGGGACCAGATCGCCGGCCAGGCCCTTTCCATCATCTGAAAGGCGAGACGATGAAAATCACCCGCAGCGAAGTGTTCGTTCTGGGCGACCCTGAGCCCCAGGGCAAGGTGGATGCCTCGCGCATCCACGGCCTGGCCTTTGTGCGCCTGCATACGGACGAGGGCCTCACCGGGATCTCCGAGATCTTTACCGTGCCGCCCGGGGTGGCCCGGGCGGTGCTCGACGGCCCCGAGTCCCTGTACGGCCGGCAACTGATCGGCGAGCAGGTCGGCCATCCGGAGCGGCTGTGGACCAAACTCTACCACAGCATGTTGCACGGCAACCGCCGGGGCTGGGCCATCATCTGCCTGGGCGCGGTGGACGTGGCCCTGTGGGATCTGTACGGCAAGGCACTCAAGCAGCCGGTGTACCAGTTCCTGGGCGGGGCCGAGCGCGCTTCTCACCAGGTCTGGCGCGCCGGGGATGGCCGCGAGGTGGTGCCCTATTGCACCATCATCTCCGATCAGTGGGACCGCGACAGCGTGCTCAGGGAGCAGGTGGAGCGGGTGGTCAAACTGCGGGAGTTGGGGTACCGGGCCTTCAAGGTGGAGCCCATGTACCAGGATCCGGGTACCATCGTCGAGCTGGCGCGGCTGACCCGCCAGGCCGTGGGCCCCGGCGTGATCCTGTGTGTCGATGTCGGGTACCTATGGAACGACGTGGGCACCGCCCTGGCCACCATCGAGCGCCTGGTCGAACACGACATTTTCTTTTTCGAGACCCCCTTCCCGGTGGACTCCATGGAGGCGTACGCCAAGCTGGCAGCGCGGTCCCCCATCCCTCTGGCCGCCGGCGAGCACACGGTGAGCCGCTGGGAATTCCTCGACCTGATGGACCGGGGCGGGGTGCAGGTGGCCCAGCCGTACATGACCACCTGCGGCGGGCTCACCGAGGCCAAACGCATCGTCGAACTGGCCCAGCCGCGCGGGGCGCTGGTGTGTCCCGGCAACTGGTCCACCCACTTGCTGGGGGCAGCCTCGGTGCACCTGGCCGCGTACTCGCCCATCACCCCCATCTTCGAGATGGCCCCTGCGGAGGTGTATTGGTCGCCGCTGCGCCAGGCGCTGCAGGAACTCTTCTTCCCGATAGTGGATGGAGCGGTGGCCTTGCCGGAGCGGCCCGGCATCGGCATCGAACTGCCCACCGAATTGGTGGAGCACTTCGTCCTTTCCCCCGACAAGGGCTGGCGCTACCACGAAGACCAGGACTGAACCTTTCTCGCCGAAGGGCTGACCGATGAAGATCGGGGAAGTCGAAAGGATCCCCAGTGCCATGCCACTGGCGGGGCGCGGCGGTTACCACGTGGCTCTAGGGAGGTTCGCCGTCGGCCTAGCCGGCATCTGGTTGGCAATGGCAGGGCTGGCCGAGGGGCTCACCGTGTACCGCCTCGGCGGCCAGGGCCTGCCCCCACCCGAACTGCCCGGTGCCTTCAACTTTGTGCAATTGCCCTGGATCCCGGTGGAGGAGGGGCGGCACGGCCGCGCCGAACTGCTGGAGGCAGAGCAGGAGTTCATCCGCCCTCGGCAACTGG
Source organism: Gemmatimonas phototrophica (assembly GCA_945861755.1). Lineage (GTDB taxonomy): Bacteria > Latescibacterota > UBA2968 > UBA8231 > UBA8231 > SICG01. The sequence continues at coordinate 21,443 of CAMAVQ010000008.1, read as the reverse complement.
ACCCCGCGGTCAATCTCACCCCGCTCCTCGAGCAGTTCGGGGGTCAGATCTGGGACCTGAGCTGGCTGGGCTGGGTCCCGATCAAAGAAGACCACGGAACCATCCTCGACCGCGATCCCAATACCGCCTTCCTGAGCGACGGGCACCTCGGCCCGCCCAGAAAGGCCTGGATGTTCGACTTCGGCGGGCCCTTCTTCATCCGCCGCCTCCGCTTTTATCCCCGCCTCCGCTTTGCCGATACCCGCTTTGTAGAGCGCTTCGCCGTGGGTATCAGCGACGGCGACCCGCTCAAGGAGGGCACGCGGCAGTATAATCTGGGGCTCCGGGACGGACGCTACTTCGATTTTGATATCATCTCCCAAGCAACCGAGAACACCCGCTCCACCATCGACCTGGAACTGCCGTCCCAGCCCATCCGCCGGCTGCTCTTCGAGGCGCCCGAGAATGTGCGCGGCATCTGGGAGATCGCCGAGTTCGAGATCTTCGGCAATGGTTTTGCTCCTCGCGCCACCTATACCTCCAACATCATAGACCTGGGCCAACCAGCCGGCCTGGGAGACCTCTCCTGGGCGGGGCAACAGCCGCCCGGAACCAGTGTGGCGCTGAGCATGCGCAGCGGCAACGACGCAGATCCGGACAATTACTGGCGCCGCACCTTCCGCGGTGACGAGCGCAGCCGCCTGGGCACCGACGGCCGGCCCCTGACCCTGGAGCGTTATGCCCAGCTGGAGCCCGTGGAGCAAGCTGGCATCACCTATGACACGGAGTATTGGGACTTCTGGACACCGCCCTATGAATTTGGCCAGGCCCAGGGGGCGATGGCCGGATTCGAACCGCGGCAGTACCTGCAATTCCGGGCGGAATTCTCCTCTGGTGAACAGGCCGGGGGGCAGGTGGACTGGCTAGAGTTCGCCGTGTCCATGCCGCCGGTGGTCAGCCAGGTGCTGGCCGAGATCTGGCCGGCGGTGGTGCCTGCCGCGCAGCCGGTGCGCTTCACCTGCGTGCTCAGGCCCGAAATGAACGCCGACGACCTGGGGTTTGACCATATCGAGATCGACACCCCGGTCCGGCCCCTCAGCGTGGAGGCGGTGCGCCTGAACCGGCAAGAGGTGGAGTTTGCCGTGACCCGGCTGGACGAACGGGGTTTTGCCCTGCGTATGCCGCGCATCGACGCGAAGCGGACCGGGGAGTTCATCGAGGTGGTGTTTCAGGCCGAGGTGTTCGAGTTCGGCGCGGTGTTCCCAGTGCGGGTCTTCGACGGCAGCCGGCCCCTCGAGGTGCATCAGCGCGTCACCCCGGGGGACGCCGACCCGCTGGTGGACAGCAACCGGCTGCAGGTGGAACTGGAAGAACTGGGGGGTCGGATCGCGCAGGAGGTGCGGGTGCTGCCGGCGGTGTTCACTCCCAATGGCGACGGGATCAACGACCAGGCGAGCATCGAGTACGACCTGGTGAACTTGGGCGGCCAGGCGCCGGTGAGTGTTGAGCTGTACGACTTGACAGGTGCGCGGGTGCGGCGGCTGGTCGAGGGGACCGCCCGCAGCGGGCCGCTGTCGGTGGCCTGGGATGGCCGCGACGACCAGGGCCGGAGGGTGACGCCCGGCATCTACCTGGCGCGCCTGCGGGTGGAGCCGGACCGTGGCGCCGAGGTAGTGACACGTCTGGTCGCGGTGGTGTACTGATATGGCTGCCTAGACCTGTTCTCTATTTCTGGTCGCCGCCGAAAAGGCCATGTTCCACCGGCATGAGCTGGAAGTCCACCAGGTACTGACCCATGCAGTACATCTCCATTTTCTTGGACAGGCTCCAGAAGGCGTCGAATTCGGTGTCACTGCTGTCGGCGTCGAGGAAGGCCCAGCTCAGGCCGATGATGGCGTTTTCTTTCAGGTTGTGTACCCTGCTGCTGTCCGGTCCGGCTGGGTTGAGATCGTCGAAGGGGGTCAGGTAGCACTCGTAGAAGCAGGTGCCGCTGGAGAGGTTCTCTCCGGCATACTGCCAACCCACCCCCGAGTACGCAGCGCTCTCGCTCCAGATGGCCTTGCCCCATAGCCAGTGCCAGTAGTAGCCATTGAGGGGCGGCATGTAGAGGTGGTAGTTCTGGGTGAAGGCGCTGCGCTGGCGCATCTCCACCTCCATGTCATCCTTGGAGAAGTTGACCACCTTATCGCCGGCGTGGTCGGCGTCGATAACGATCTCCCAGATGTCGTCCCCGTGTACGTACGCCCCGGCGGTGCGGCTGTACAGGGTGTTGAGGTCCAGCTTTTCCTTGAAGAAGCGATGTACGTCGTCGTACACCTCGGCCATGAAATACAGCCGGTTGAGGCGCTCGTTCCAACCCACCGCCACCTTTTTGATGTCCAGGTCCTTGGGGTCGTAGTCGTCCCCCAGGCCGCGGAAAACCTCTGCGTGGTCGGTCTGGCCGAGGAAATACGCTGGCGGCACCACCGCCCAGTCCTCGGCCTTGCCATCCATCTTGGGCACGCGGTCATCGGGAAATTGGAAGATTTTGTAGGTCACCCCGTCGGGGAAATGGGCCAGGGCCGGCAAGGTGCTTCCCAGGGCGATGAGCAGGGCCAGTAGGATGCTCATGGCAACTCCTTTCAGATATAGTAGAAGGTGTAGACCAGTTCAGCGCCGCCCAGGCCCACACAACTGCCCAGGATCAGGCCGACGAAAAAGGGGCGCAACTGGCGGTAGAGCACGATGCCCCCGTAGCGCAGGGCCAGGGCCTTGATCGACCACGCCAGGAACATGCCGAACCAGTCGAAGCTGACCGTGTTGGTCAGGGCCACGGCCAGCCCCACTGGGTGCAGGGGCCAACCCGCCAGGTGGTGATTGGCAAAGGAAAGCAGGGCGGCGAGTCCGACGCCGAGGATCAGGAAGAAGGTGGCCAGGTACTGGGGGGGGTGGGGGTTGTTGATGCTGTTGACCACCCAGCCCCAATGGTAGTTGGGGGACATGACGTAGTACCAGATAAAGCCGTGGATCAGGCCCTTGCGATAGCCGATCCAGATATAGCAGAGGATGGTGGTGACCAGACTGACGATCACCGCGGCGGTGAGGAAGAGCAGCAGCTTGCGGCCGCTGATCTTGAGGCGGGTATCCTCGCAGACCCGGAAGGCGTGGGCCAGGGTGCCCATCAGGAAGAGCTGGATGTCGGCCGACCAGACAAAGCTCAGGCCCATGGCGGCCAGGCCCTGGCTGCCAAAGGCGGCGGTGCCCAGGTTGTTGGTGAAGAGCGGGGGAATGGAGTAGGCGGCCCGCAGCCGGCCGATGCCGGTCTGGGCCAGGAGTCGGGCGGTGCCGAAGAAGACCAGCAGGCCCACCAGCAGGAAGAGCAGGGCCCAGCCCAGGTGGAGGCCGGTAGCCCAGAGAAAGCCGGTCATGTAGAGCAGACCAATCAGGCCTAGCAGGGCGGAGACGCGCGGCGAGATCAGATTGTCGTGATCGTGTTGCTCGCGCCCAACGATGAGCCGCCACTGGCGACGGAGAAAGTCCCGCGACATCCACAGGGAAGAGACCACCAGAAAGAGCAGGGAGCCGATCTGCTGGTTGGCCAGCAGTACCGAGCCGGCGCCGTGAGGCTGGGTGGGCAGGGGCAGGCTGATGCCGGCATAACCCAGCAGGCCTTCCTCCATGGACACCAGCAGGTGGAAGAACCAGACGCTGAAGAGCACGTTGAGATTGACCAGGTAGCTGAGGCCCACGGTCAACAGGTCGGTGTAGATCGCGTAATTGAGATTGAGCTGGCGGATGTAGATAGCGGTGCCGGGGATGCCCACGTAGCCGATGGCCTGAAAGTCGAAAACCTGATCGAGCATGTTGATCGTCGGCATGCTCCAGGAGATGAAGAAGCCAACCCACAGCAGCTTGCTGCGCAGGAAACTGCGCGAGGACGGATCAAAACTCTCCACCATCAGGGTGGGGACCACCGCCAGAGGGTAGACCAGGCGCTCCTCGCGCGACCACTGGTGGTGCACCAGGCTGACGCAGCCCAGGCTGACCAGGTAGAAGGCGAACATGAACAAACCCCAGAGAATCAGGGGGGTGGTCCACAGGCCCCAGGGGATGGGCTGGTCCGCCCCGATGCCCTCGAACAGGCCGCGGACCGCCTGCAGGTCGTGAGGGGCGGCCCACTCGGGGATGTGGTCCCACAGCAGGTTGCTCCAGTCATTTTCCGGGGTGGCGTAGTAGATGACCCCGGCGATCAGCGGGAGGAAGTAACCGCCAAAACCCATGGTCGGGATGACGGTGGCCACCATCAGGCTGGCGTAGATCAGGGCGAAGGAAGCGGGGGAAAGGGGTAGGAACGGGCGCAGCAGCAGGCCGATGAGAGTCACCCAGAAGAGCAGAAAGACCACGCCCACAGTGTTGAAGTGGTCGGCGAAGCCCGAGTAGTGGTCGAGCAGGACATAGCCGCGGACCCCCACAAAATTGAGGAAGGCGCACAGGGTCAGCGAGAGCAGCAGGACCAACAGGGTTTTGATCAAGATGGCGGACACAGGAAAAAGGGTAAAAAGTCTCTTGGCGCAGCAGAGCAAGTTAGCGTTATTTTGACCAATGCTCAAGGGAAAAAACAGGAGGAGAGAATGCTGAACACCGCGCAGGTCGATCAGTTCCACCGCCAGGGTTTCCTCAACGGCGGCCTGGTGCTCGACGAGGAAGAAGTCGCTGAGCTGCGGGATAGCCTCGCAGCGATCTTGACCAAAGGACCAGAGGGCTTCGGCCCGGACGAAGCTCCGCCCGTGCTCTTCCGCGATATCAGCGGCGGGGCGGTCGATGGCAAACCCGGTCCCACCCCGGTGTGGCAGATCGTCAACATCTGGGAGGCCGCGCCGGCCTTTGAGCGCCTCATCTACCATCCGGCCATCACTAAGGGCATCAGCCAACTCACCGGCCACCAGGACTTGCAGGTGTGGCACGACCAGATCCAGTACAAGCCGGCCAATCACGGGGGGCCTACCCGCTGGCACCAGGACGCGCCGCTGTGGCCCATCATCCGCCCCATGACCCCGGTCTCGGCCTGGATTCCTCTCGACGACGCCGACGAGGAGAATGGCTGCATGTGGATGGTGTCCGGCAGCCACACCTGGGGCAACCAGATGGATTTCCTGCGCACCCAAAACCAGCTGACCCAGTTGGAGGAGTTCGGGCACCTCGAGGGCTTCACGCCTCCCGGCGGCACCCAGGCCCAGACCGTAGAGGCCAAACCCTGGCCGGTGAAGAAGGGTGAGGTTTCCTTCCACCACTCCCTCACCTGGCACGGTTCGCCCGCCAACCACTCGCCCCGACCGCGCCGGGCCATCGCCATCCACTACATGACCGGCGAGGCCTGCTACGACGCCAAGGGGGAGCACCCGATGAAGCAGTTCGTGAGCATAGCGGACGGAGCGCCTATGGCCGAGGCCGGTCCGCACTTTCCCAAGGTTTTCCAGGGCGGCCAGCCGGTGGGTTTGCCGGCGCGGCTGCGGAACTGATGGTTGCAGCGGATGAAGGACAAGGTTCTGTTTGAGGTGGAAGCGACATCGGAAGTCGACGGGACCTCACGCTAGTTTCCAAACGGAGGAAATCGCGCCATGAAAAAAATATACTGCCGAGTACAGTGTTCTGCCCTGCTGGTGCTGCTCACCCTTTTGTACACCGCTGCGGCATTGCCAGCACATGCCCAATCGACCATTGACCCGGGAAGCTGGTACCGCCTTGCCAACGAATTTCTCGGCGCAGAACGGGCTCTGGAGATCAACGCGGCGGACCAAAGCCATCCGGCCATGGGCAAAGCAGCTCAGGTGCCGGGCCAGCTTTGGCGCCTGCAGCCGACGGAGGGGGAGGGGGTGTATCAGCTTACCAACAAATACCTGGGTGATGGCCTGGCCCTCGACATCGATCCGGGGGACAGCACTAAGCTGCTGATGACCCCGGCAGAGGAGATCTCCCCTGGGCAGTTGTGGGAAATAACCCCGCTCGGAGAGGGATACTACCGTTTGACCAACCAAAGTCTGGAAGCGGGGTGGGCGCTGGACACCTATGGGGATGGCGCAAATGACCCCTTTATGGGCGAGATGGGCGATTATGCCGGCCAATTCTGGAAGTTGAGTCCCCAAGGGAAGGTCGAGGCAAGCGGCACTGCCGCCCAGGAGGTTGGCGCGCCCGCCACCGATAACAAAAAGAAAACCGGTCCAAAGGGGGAGGAGGTGCTGGTATGGGAGGAAAAGTACCCCGATGGGAAGACGAAGTTCAAGTATGAGTATTATGTCGGCGGCGCCCAACCGAAATCAGAAGAAGACCACATTGTCAGGGCAAAGAACGATCACGCCTTCGCGGGGTATTACAAAGCGTACTATGAGACAGGCAAGCCTGTTTTGGAGGTAAATTTCAAAGGTGGGATACCAGAGGGGAAGTGGGTAGGGTATCAAGAGGATGGGAAGGTAGAGTGGGAGGTAAAATTCAAAGATGGGAAGCGGGAGGGAAAGTGGCTTTCATACAGTGAAGATGGAACAAAATACGGCGAGGGACAGTACGTCGCTGGGAAACAGGAAGGGGAGTGGATTTGGTATGATAGTGAGGGCGGAGTACTAAATTCCATGATTTTCAAAAATGGTGTCTGTGTCGAAGGCTGCGATAGTGGACACTAACCCTCACCTCGCAAAGGAACGGCGATGGGCAAGACCCTGAACCTCGAACGGCGCACCCAGACCCTGGGGCAGGACCAGCATGGGCGCAATGTCTGGCAGGTGAGCGAGACCCGCGTTGCCTGGCCGGCGAACCAGAGCGCGCTGCTTTTGTGCGACGTGTGGGACCGGCATTGGAGCCGGGGGGCCAACGAAAGGCTCGCACCCCTGTTGCCGCGTATGGACCAGGTGGTGCGCGCTGCCCGCAGCCTGGGGGTGCGGATCATCCATGCCCCATCTGACACCATGGCTTTTTACGAGGGGACGCCGGCGCGGCAGCGGGTGCAGGAGGCCAGGGCGGTGGAACTGCCAACCCCGGCCGAACGCGAGGACCCTCCCCTGCCTGTGGACGCTTCGGACAGCGGCACCGACACCGGCGAGCCCACCTGGCACAAGGCCTGGAGCCGGCAGCATCCAGCCATCCACATCGACCAGGACCAGGACGGCATCTCCGACCAAGGGAAGGAAGTCTACAGCTTCCTGCGCGGGGAGGGCCGCCGCCGGCTGCTGATTTTGGGGGTGCATACCAATATGTGTGTGCTCAACCGCTCCTTTGCCATCAAGCAGATGGTGAAATGGGGCATGGAGGTGACCCTGCTGCGCGACCTGACCGACACCATGTACAACCCGGCCCGGCCTCCCTATGTCAGCCACGAGGAAGGCACGCGTTTGGTGGTGGAGTTCATCGAGAAGTTCTGGTGCCCCACGGCGCTCAGCGAGGAGGTGCTGAATAGCGGTGGCTGAGAGCGCAGAGCCAAGGGGTCCAGTGGGCCGGCCCGAGATGGTAGGTTTCTGGGTTGCCCTCCGCTTCTGGCTCAAGCTCGGTTTTATCAGTTTTGGCGGGCCGGCCGGGCAGATCGCCCTCATGCACAGCGAGTTGGTGGAGCGCCGGCGCTGGATCAGCGAAAAGCGCTTCCTGCACGCGCTCAACTACTGCATGGTCCTCCCCGGCCCCGAAGCGCAGCAGTTGGCCACCTATCTGGGCTGGCTGATGCACCGCACCTGGGGCGGCATCGCGGCCGGGGTCCTCTTCGTCCTGCCCTCGCTCTTCATCCTCATCGCGCTTTCGTGGGTGTACATCGCCCTGGGCGAAATGCCCCTGGTGGCCGGGCTCTTCTACGGCATCAAGCCGGCGGTCACCGTCATCGTCGCCCACGCGGCCCACCGCATCGCCGCGCGGTCACTGCGCCATCCCGTGCAGTGGGCCATCGCTGCAGTGGCCTTGGCGGCGATATTTGTGCTCCAGGTGCCTTTCCCGGCAATTGTCGCCGGCGCGGGCCTAGCCGGGTACCTGGGTGGGCGCATCATCCCTGGGCAATTCAGCGGGGGAGGTGGGCACGGCGGTGGGGCCAAGTCCTATGGGCCGGCGCTGATCGACGACCACACCCCGACCCCGGCGCACGCCCGTTTTAGTTGGGGCCGCTTAGCACGGGTGGGTGGGGTGGGAGGGTTGCTGTGGGCAGGGTCCATGGGTATGCTGTGGGTGCAGTACGGCTGGGGGGGCGCCTTCACCCAGATGGGGTGGTTTTTCACCAAGGCCGCGCTGCTGACCTTTGGCGGGGCCTATGCGGTGCTGCCCTATGTCTGGCAGGGGGCGGTGGGGCACTACGGCTGGCTCAGCCCGGAGCAAATGATCGACGGCCTGGCCCTGGGCGAGACCACGCCGGGGCCCCTGATCATGGTGGTGGCCTTTGTCGGTTTTGTGGGCGGCTATACCCAGGCGCTCCTGGGGCCCGAACTGCTCTTCTGGTCCGGGGCAGCGGCAGCGGCGCTGGTGACCTGGTTCACCTTTTTGCCTTCCTTCCTCTTCATCCTGGCAGGTGGACCGCTGGTGGAGTCGACCCACGGGGACCTGAAGTTCACCGCGCCGCTGGCGGCGATCACCGCCGCGGTGGTAGGCGTGATCCTGAACCTCGCCCTGTTTTTTGGCTACCATGTCCTCTGGCCCGCGGGTTTCGCCGGCGGGGTGGACTGGGCTTCGGCTCTGGTCTCGGTGGGAGCTGTGGTAGCGCTTTTTGGGTACAAGCGCCGGGTCATCGAGGTCATCGCCGCCTGCGCCCTGGCTGGCCTGGCGCTGAAAACCCTCTTCCCTTGAGGTGGGCCGGTTGAACGCAGGCCTGCTCTTTGCCGGGATCACCGCCCTCCTGTGGGGATCGCTGCCCATCCTGCTCAAGAACCTGCTCGGCACCCTGGACCCCTACACCCTGACCTGGTGCAGGCTGATCGTCACGGCCGCTGCGCTCTCTTTGCTGCAGCGGGGCGGGCAGGGGCGGGTGGCGCTGCGTCAGGTGCCGGGCCGCATCTGGGGATGGCTGCTGGCCGGGGTCGTTTCCCTCACCGCCAACTATGTTTTCTACCTGATGGCCCTGGACCACCTGGCCCCCAGTGCGACTCAGGTGCTCACCCAGATGTCGCCGGTCTTCCTGCTGGTCGGGGGTATGCTGGTTTTTGGGGAGCGTTTCACTCCCAGGCAGTGGGCCGGCTTCGCGCTCTTGCTGGTGGGCCTGGCCCTCTTCTTCAACAACCGCTATGCCGAATTCTTCTCCAGCGACAGCGACCTGATCCTCGGCCTGCCCCTGGCAGTGGGCTGCTCCCTCTCGTGGGCGATCTATGCCCTGATCCAAAAACAACTGCAGCGCCAGTTGCCGACCAACTTTGTGCTGATGGTGTGTTTTGCCGGGGGCGCTATCGGGTTGCTGCCGCGGTGTCGCCCGGACGAATTGGCGGGGCTGGACGGGGGCCGCCTGCTCTTGCTGGGCCTGTGTATCCTCATGACCCTGGTTTCCTACCTGAGCTTCGCCGCCACCCTGGGCCGCCTGCCTGCTTCGCGCTTCAGCGTGGTGATGGCCCTGACCCCGCTGATCACCGTGGCCGGCTCCCTGACCTGGGCCCGGCTCTTTCCCCAGCTCTTCGCCCCCGAGCCCCTCAACACCCTCAGCCTGGTAGGTGCAGCCATGGTGGTGAGCGGCTCGGCGATGGCGGCGCTGGGGGCGAAGCGGAGCTGATTGCCCTGGCTAGGAGGGGATTACCGGCAACACGATATGCGAGGGGCGAAGGGCGTGGTGGAAAATGGTGTTGTCGGCAGCGGCTCGTCTGCGCTCAGTGCCCAGGGGCTCGCCGGTATTGGGATTGACGTCAAAGCGCGGGAAGTTGGAGCTGGAAAGGTCCAGGCGAAGGCAATGGCCGGCAGCGAAGAGGTTGCTGGTGGGTTAGAGGGTGATGGTGATCTCGACCACCTCGCCGGGGGTGTAGGGCTGGGCCTTCTTGCCCTCGCCCCGGTAACGCAGGCGCAGGATGCTGTCGGTGATGTTCAGGGCATACCCGGGAGGGTACCAGTTGCTGGGCGGGTACCCATCGATGAGTTTGGCGGTGAAGTCCGTGTCGCGGGCCGAGGAAGCCACCCAGAGCAACACCTCGATGGGGCCGGTCACCTCCAGGTCTTGCGGCAGGGGCGCGGTCTGGAAAACCAGCACGTCGGGCCGCGAGCCCAGGGGCAGGTAGGGCGGTTTGCAGCCCCAGAAGCGCGGGCCCTCGACCTGGTTGAAGCCGCCGGGGGCCATCTCGAACGCTTTGGTATCCTGGGCTGTGCTTTTGAGGGGTACGGCGAGAAGATAAGTCGATCCTACTGCGGGGAAAAGAGGGCTCTGTGGTGCTAGATCCGTCCGCGCTAGGCCCTCGCTGCTCTGGTTGTCCCTCTGGTTGACCCTCCCTATCTTTGACCTATCTGAATCTCCCCCAAAGCTGCAGGCCGCCATGACCGCACCTATCCCGCAGGACCAGCCTTTTTCCCAAGAACAGAGCACCGAAATTCTCGGCCGCTTCTACCGCGACGGTTTCGCCTACATCCCCAAGGTGCTCAGCGCTGAAGAGTGCGCCCAGCTGCGCGAACGGGCAGACCGCGCCTTTGCCGCGCACCCGGTGGGCCAGTCGGACCTGCGCTATGGCGAGATCGTCATGGTGCGCCTCTTTGAACTGGACACCATGTTCCGCGATTTGCTGGTGCGCGAACCCATCATCAGTCTCTGCGAGGCGGTGCTGGGGGCTCAGTGCCACCTCTTCGCCCAGAACCTGGTGCGCAACGGCCAGGGCCAGGCCATCGACCGTTTCCATGTGGACGACGAGGTGGAATTCCCCCTGCCCGACGAGATTCCCCGCCACGATGCGCGCCTGCGTTTGCCGGTTTTCCGCCTGACCGTGCAGATCCTGCTCTCCGACGTGGAGGTCGAGGAATACGGCCCCACCCAGTTTGTGCCCGGCTCCCACTATTCCGGCCGCAACCCCAGCGATCCGCTCACCCCCAGTTTTGCGGGCCAGGGCCCGGTCTCGATACTGGGCCGGGCCGGCGACATCTACCTGCACAACGGTCAGTGCTGGCACCGGGGCGCGCCCAACACCTCAACCCGGGTGCGCTACCTGCTCCAGCACGCCATGGGCCGGCGCTGGGTGGCCCAGCGCTTCTATCCCTTCCTCAACTATCACATGCCGGAGCACGTATTAGAGGGGGCGGACGAACGACTGCTGCGGGTGTTGGGCAAGCACCCCAAGGGGCCTTATGGTTGAGTGGGAAGCGTTTGCTGCCGGATGACGGGTCTGGCGCGGCAGAATTGACCCTGCTCCATTCCAATGATACCTTTGATCGATAAAGTATTATTAATTAGCATGAATGGTAATTGAGTATCGTTCAATGCAACCTGATGATTTCACACAGGATAAATGGGGGAAACTCGTCTGGAACCCCGCTGGAGGAGCAGGATACAGGGCCTTTTTACCTCATCCACTGCCGCCCAAGCTGGAATTGACTTGGGAACTGGCCGGTAAACTTTCCGCAGCAGATCGGGCGCTGGGTGAGTTGGCCGGTAGCGCGCGCAACCTGCCCAATCCCCATCTGCTGATTGGCCCCTTTATCCGGCGCGAGGCGGTGCTGTCCAGCCGGATCGAGGGCACGCAGGCCTCCCTTTCAGACCTGTTTTTCTTTGAGGCTGCGGGGGCGGGATCGGCAGTGCGCCCCACCCCCCCGGATGTGCGCGAGGTGGCCAACTATGTCCGCGCCCTGGAGCATGGGCTGAAGCGTCTGAACGAACTACCCCTCAGTCTGCGGCTGCTGCGCGAGATGCATGCCGAGTTGATGGAAGGAGGGTGCGGGGAGCACCTGACGCCTGGAGAGTTTCGCCGCTCACAGAACTGGATCGGCCCTCCCCGGTGTACCCTGATGGACGCCACCTATGTGCCGCCTCCGCCTGCAGAGATGGAGGAAGCCCTGGGCGCATTGGAGCAATATCTGCACGCCAGTTCCCCCTTGCCGCCGCTGGTGCGATTGGCGCTGGTGCATTACCAGTTCGAGGCCATTCACCCCTTCCTGGATGGCAACGGGCGCATCGGCCGCTTGCTTATGGCATTGCTACTGTGCCATGAAGGATTGCTCGCTCACCCCTTGCTCTATCTGAGCGCGTACTTTGAGCAGCATAGGCAAGAGTATTACCGCCTCTTGTTGGAGGTGAGCCACACCGGCCGATGGATGCCGTGGATCGAATTCGTGCTGGCAGGGGTGGCCGAGCAGGCGCGGGATGCACTCTGGCGGACCGAAACCCTGCTCAATCTATGGCAGCAATATCACCAGCGTTTTGCTGTCGCGCGTTCCTCGGCGTTGCTGTTGCGGCTGGTGGATGATTTGTTCGAGTATCCTGTCCTCACCATTTCGCGAGCTGCCAAGGTCTTGGGGGTCACCCAGCGGGCCGCGAGCCTGAATATCCAGAAGTTAGTCGATGCCGGCATTCTGACAGAGGTGACCGGGCGGGCGCGCAACCGGCTCTTTGCCGCCCAGGCCATCATCGACCTCGCCGATATGCAGAGAAGTGAGTGAAGCGTCACTCCTGAGAAAAATACCGAGACCAGGTACCCGTCCATGACTGACGACCTCGCCTTTCTCCCGCCCCACCAGCCCTCCTGGGTGCCTGGGTTCCACGCGTACAGCCGCTGCCTGAGTGTCAAGCCAGGCGAGGTGGTGGACCTGCGCCTCAGCGGCGAGGGCCGCGTGCAGGCCGAGGTGCTGCGCCTGCGGGGGGACAAGGTCGCCGAGGGCGAGGTGATTGCGGTGTTGCCGCCTATCGAGGCCACACCGCAGCCGGTGCATCGGGGCAGCTATGTGTACGTGGAGCGCGGTCTGGCACGGCCAGCAGCTTTTAGTGCGGAAGTGTGGTTCCGCACTCTGGTATTGGCACCCCAAAGTGGCTTGATCTCTCAGCGAGGCTTTGGCCTGTGGCTGGAGGAGGATGGGCTCTGCTGGACGGTGGGCGAGGTCAAGATCAGCGGCGGACAGGTGAGCCTGAAGGAGTGGCACCATGCGGTGGGTTGCTGCGAAGACGGGCGACTGCGCCTGTACCTGGATGGCCGGCTGGTGGCTGAGGGGGAAGGCGCAGCCCTGGCCGGCGGCGGTCCGCTGCGCCTGGGGGCCTTGACCGACGAGGAGGGCCGGACCTGCGCCCTCTTCACCGGGGATCTGTGCGGGCCGACACTCTATGAAGAGGTGTTCTCATCAGCGGTGATTCTGGCCCGCTTTCTGGAGAAAAACACCGAGCCGACAGGCCCCTGCGCCGGCCACTGGAAGTTCGACAGCCTGGGGGGCCTGCCCTGCCGCGATGTTTCGGTGGCGGGACGCCACGGCCAGCCGGTCAATTATCCCATCCGTATGGTGCCGGGCCCGCGCCGCATGGAGGACAGCGACTGGTGTACCTACGACCCTGCCGCCGACCCCGACTTTGGCCACGCGATCCGTTTGATGGCCGATGCCCTGGTGGACTGCCGTTGGCCGCAGGCCTTGAGTTGGCAGGTGCCCGTTGACGCGCGCAGCGGCCAGTACGGCATCCGGCTGCGCGACGAGGCCGGTCAGGTGCGCCACGTGTACTTTGTGGTGCGGCCCCGCCAACCCCGGGCGCGGCTGATGTGCCTGAGCACCACCAGTACCCGCGTTGCCTACAATTTCCGGCCCTTCGACAATTTGGCATACGACTACGGGGCGTACCATCCGCATCCACTCTATCCCATCCTCGGCCATCTGCATGGGGTAGCGCGACCGGCCACTGGCGAGTTGTGGGAGCGGGCCACGGTGGAGTTCGAACTGCCCTTCTACGCCTGGCTCGATCACCACCACCTCGAATACGATCTGTACAGCGAATGGGATCTGGAGGCCGACCCCTCGTTGCTCGATCGCTATTCGGTGGTGGCTTTTGCCGGCCACAATGAGTACTGGACCGCAGACCACTACCAGCGCCTGCAGCGTTTCGTCGAGCGCGGGGGACATCTGCTCTCCCTCTCGGGCAACACCGCGTACTGGCGGGTGAGCCTGGATTTGCGCAACCGGGTGATGGAGGTGCGCAAACACGCCCGCCTGCCCGCCGCCGGCATCACCTGCGACCCGATGATCCACGCGGCCCATCACCACCAGCTCGACGGTCAGCCCGGAGCGACGATGCGCGAGGCGGGGTACCCAGAGTGGGGCCTGCTGGGCGGGTTGAGCAATGGCTGGACCACGCCGCCCCTCGAAGGACCGCGTGCCGGGTACCAGGTGCTGGCCCCGGAGCACTGGGCTTTCGGCCAGCCGCGCCAAGTGAAAACTACCTCACCCTTTGCCGACCAGGCCGCCGGGTACGAAACCGACCTGAGCCTGCACACCCTGTGTGAGCGCTGTGGCCGGCCTGAACTAGCGCGGTACCCAGACCGGGCCGCCAGACCAGAGCCCGACCTGGACCAGCCCCCTGACCCGGCATGGACCATGCTGGCCCGGGCCCTGCTGCCCGGCTCGACGGTGCTAGATGGGGACAACAAGCAGTTCACCGGCGAGATGGCCAGCGAGATGTTGCTCTGCGAGCGGCCGGGACAGGGGTTGATCTTCGCCGCCGGCAGCGTGCTCTCTTCCCAGGTGTTGGGGACGGACGCGCAGTTCGGCCGCATGTTGTTCAATATCATGGAGCGCATGGGGCTGGAGGTCCCTGCCTGAGCATGCTCTATTTCGACTGCAACGCCAAGATCGGCCAACGCCCCCAGAAGCACAAACGCACCCGCTGGTCTACCGAGCAATGGCTGGAGGATCTGGACCTGGCCGAAGTCGCCGGCTCCCTGGTCAGCCACATGCTGGCCCATTCCTACGACCCGCGCTACGGCAATGCCCGCTTACACGCCGAGATCGAAAAGGCGCCGGGCCGGCTCTTCCCGGTGTGGAGCATCCTGCCCCTGGGCCAGCCCGACTGGTACGATACTGGCGAAGAGATGCTGCGGGCCATGGAAGAGGCCGGGGTGCGGGCGGTGCGTTTGGTGCCGGGCAATTATTCCCTGCACGAGCAGGTGATGGGGCCCACCTTTGCGGCGCTGCAGGAGGCGCAGGTGCTCACCCTGGTCGATCCGGGCTGGGTGGGTGGGCAGGACTATTTCGCGGTCTTCCACGACCTCTTGCGGCGTTATCCGCGCCTGCCCGTGCTGCTGACCGACGCGATATGGCCGCACCAGCGCCATGTGCACCGGCTGATGGAATTACATGAGAACCTGCACCTCGAATTCTCGGGGTATCAGATCAACCGAGGGCTGGAGGTGTACGCCGCCCAGTTCGGCGACGAGCGCCTGCTCTTTGGCACCGGGGGCACCGAGAAGTCGCCGGGGGCAGCACGCATTTTTGTCGATTACGCCCAATTGCCCGAGGTCAGCAAACGGCGCATCGCCGGGGAGAATTTGCGCCGGCTGCTCAAAGGACAGGGGCCGGCCCAGGAAGCTCCGGCGCGCCGGCCCGAGGATGTGTGTGTGGCAGACGCGCGGGCCGGGCGGCCCCAGTCGGTCTTTGTCTTCGATGCCCACGCCCATGTCTTGCACGAGGGCGGGCAGGCGGCAGGCGGCAACTATATCATGTACCGGGGCGATGCCGAGGGCATGATCGAAGTGAACCACTGGTGCGGTATCGATCGCATCGCCCTGATGAGCTGGCACGGGCCGGTGTGTACCGACGCCGAGGATGGCAACGAAGTCGTCTGGCGGGCGATGCAGCGTTTCGGCGAGGAGATCACAGGGTTGGCGGTGATCGACCCCACCCACATGAGCCGGGCCGCGATGGACGCCGAGATCCACAAACGCCATGTGGAGCAGGGCTTCATCGGGCTCAAGCCCTATGTGCGTATGAACCTCTCCTACGAGGACGAGGGTTTTATGCCCTGGTGGGAGTTTGGGAATGCCCATCAGCTCTACGCCTTGCTGCACCTGGCCCCGCACACCGGCGGGGTGCCGGCGGTGGGCCGGTTGGCAGCGCGTTACCCGCAGCTGAGCTGGGTCATTGCCCATTCCGGGGGCAGTTACGAGTTTGCCGAGGAGGTGGCCGCCTGTATCCGGCAACACCCCAACGTGTACGCCGAACTGACCCTCACTCCGGTGTGCAACCGGATCGTCGAGTACTTGGTCAGCGCCACCGACGACGAACACGTGCTTTTCGGCACGGATGCACCCATGCGCGATCCCCGGCAGCAGTTGGGGTGGGTGGTGTGGGCGGATCTGCCCCTGTCGAGCAAAAAGAAGATTCTCGGAGAGAATTTCAGACACCTCATCGAACGCGCGCAGCTGCCGCAAGGAGGCCAGGCATGAACATCGATCCCCTGCTTTCCCCCGAGGCCTTTGTGGGCCTAGAAGGCTTGACCCATCTGTGTACCGGGGGGGAATCCCCCTGGCTGAAGGCCCATGGAGAGGTGTACGCCGAATTCGCCCGGCTCAAGAGCGGGGGAGACGAGGGCCGGCGTCTGATTTACGCCCGGGGTGAGGCCTGCAGAGAGAAAATGGGGCGCTTGTGGGGCGTGCCGGCCCAAAGGGTGGCCTTCATGCCATCGGCGGCCGAGGGTATGAGTTGGCTGGCGCGCGGGTTGGAGTGGCAGCCAGGGGACAACGTGGTGACCACCAACCTCGAATTCCCCTCAGTGGCCTACGCCTGGCGCAACCTGCGCGAGATGGGGGTGGAAGTGCGCATGGTGGCGCACCAGGACTGGGAGGTGGACGAGGAGGACTTGCTGGCAGCGGTGGACGAGCGCACCCGGGTGCTGGCGGTGAGCCAGGTGAGTTTCTACACCGGGCAGAATTTGGATATCGAGCAGTTGTCCGCCGGCCTGAAAGGCAAGGACACCCTGTTGGCGGTGGACGCCACCCACGCTTCGGGGGCAGTGCAGGTGTCCGCCGGGCTGGCCGATCTGTGTCTCAGCAGCTCCTACAAGTGGATGCTGGCTACCCACGGCGTGGCGCCCTGTTACCTGAGCGAGCGGGCCGAGGAGCGCACCGGGGAGAGTTCCTTTGGCTGGCACAACCTGGCGGTGTGGCCGATCCAGCGGGCTGAGCGCCACCCGGAGGTAGATCTCAAACCCATGCCCGAAAAGCTGGAGCCGGGGAATCCGGCCATGGTGGTGGTGATGTTTCTCGACCGGGCCCTCCAGATCCTGCTCGATCTGGGCATGGAGCGTATCGAAGCCCATGATAGGAGCTTGTCCGAGTACCTCGACGTTGGGCTGCAGAAGGCTGGGCGCACGGTCATCTCGCCCTCGCGGTACGCGGCCCGATCGGGCAACACCTGCTTTCTGGACGAGGATGCCAAGGGCCTACAGCAGCAACTGGCCAAGAGTCAGGTCCTAGTGTGGGGGGAATTCGGGCGGGTGCGGGTCTCGGGGCATCTGTACAACAGCAGCGACGATGTGGAGCGCTTTCTGGATGCCCTGGCGCAGATCTGAGGGTCTGCTCTTGGCCCTCGCCGCGCTGGCAGCGGCCGGGCTCTTCCTCTGGCAGGAACACCTGCTGGCCGGCCGCTGGGGTTTTCCGCTCGACGATTCCTGGATCCACCTGCAGTTTGCCCGCAACCTGGTCCACGGGCAGGGGTTCTCTTTTAATCCGGGGGAGGTGGTCTCGGCCTCCACCGCGCCCCTGTGGACCCTGGTGCTGGCGCTGCTTTTCTGGCTGCCCTGGGAGGTGGTGTGGAGCGCCAAGGCCCTGGGGGTGGGCCTGCTGTGGCTCACCGGTCTGCTGGTCCTGCGCCTGGGCCGCAGCCTGGGGCTGGAGCGAGGCTGGGCCCTGGCGGGAGGGCTGGTGGTGGTGCTCACCCCGCGCCTGGTGTGGGGCAGCCTCTCGGGCATGGAGGTGATGCTCTACACGGCGCTGGCCATGTACGGCTGTTGCCGACATCTGGAGACCCTAGAACGAGCCCCCTGCGGGTGGGGCACCGCGGCCCTGGCCCTGGCGGCCCTGGCCCGGCCCGAATGCCTGCTGCTCTTCCCCCTGGTACTGATCGACCGTTGGCACCTGGGCCATGCTCTTCCCTGGAAACACCTGGGGCTCTACGCCGCGCTGCTGGTGCCTTTTGCCGCCTTTAACCTCCTGACCCTCGGCAAACCTCTACCCAACACCTTTTACGCCAAGGTCGGGCCCTACGGTTTGACCGGGGCTCTGGCCGCTGGGGATTGGATGCGGGTGGCGAAGGTGCTGTTTTACTACCCGCTCTTGCAGGCCCAGGAGCTGGTGGCCTTCAGCGCCGAGAATAATCTGTTGTTGGCCGGCCTGGCGCCCCTGGGATTCCTGTTCCTGCTGCGGCAAAAGCGGGCCTCCTGGCTGATCCTGCTGGTGCTGCTCAGTTTTCCCCTGCTCAAGGGGATGCTGGCACCCTTCAAGGGGGCGCTCTTTCAGCACGGGCGTTATGCGGCCCATCTGATTCCCCTGATCACCCTGGCCGGCCTGCTGGGGCTGCGCTGGGCCTGGCAGCTCTTGGCCGAAGGGCGGGATTTTGCCCGCTGGCGCCGGCTGGAGCGCTGGGGCGGGCCAGCGGTTTGGGGACTGGTGTTCCTGCAGTTGCTGATCGCCCTGCCCAGGTACGCCCAGACCTATGGGTGGAATGTGACCAACATCGAGGACATGCATGTGTCCATGGGCAAATGGTTGGCAGCAAACACGCCGCCAGGGGCGGTGATCGCCAGCCACGATGTGGGCGCTATCGCTTACTTCTCGGGGCGCCGGCTGCTGGACACCACCGGCTTGGTCACCCCGCGGGCCCTGGCGTTTCTGCCGGTGGGTGGTCTGGCCGATGAGGGGGTGCGGCGCTTCCTGGAGCACGAAAGGCCAGATTATATGGTGATGCTGCCCAACTGGTATCCGCACCTGGCCCAGGAAGGCAATCTCCTCCAGCCAGTATACGAGATCACCATCGAGCACAACACGGTTTGTGCAGGGGATAGGCTGGTGGTGTACAAGCTCGTCTGGGGTCATATGTAAAATACTGTAAATAAATAGCAAATAGGGCTTCTGGAATTCTTTCCGGAGGCCCTGTTTTTTTGCTTGACAGCTGCACATCTGTTTAGTATACTAATGTATACTTAATGAGAGTACGTACTTAATGCCTCGAAACCTCATATCGCGGAGGGAGCACCCATGGAAGAGCGCAAGAGCTGGAGGCGGGAACTGGCTGACAACGGCTTGCTCTACTGCATCGCGGCGGGGATGGTGTGTGCGTTCTACGGTCTGGCCCGGATGTCCCACTTGCTGGGGGCACCCCTGCTGGCGGGCATACTGATCATCACCAGTCTCCATTTCATCGAGCACCTGGCCTAAAAAGGGAGGATATGGCCATGAACAAGATCGACAAGGAACGCATCGAGCGGGCCGCACGGATCTATACCAGCAACCGCGACGCCGGTCTGGCCTTGGGTATTGCCCCGGGCAGTTTCGGTCGGCTCTGTCGCCGTTTCGGCATTCCCACGCCGCAGAGCCGCAAGCGTCAGCACCACCAGAGCTTCAGGCGTTCCTTCACCGATCCCAAAGAATAACAGGGGCCCGTCCTCAAAACGCAGCCGCAACGCCGCATCACTGTAGCGGGGGTGCCACTCTCAACTAATATCTTGGAACCGGGCGCCGACCCGCGGCAAACCCCCTAGCGCAGCAAGGAAAACAGCTATGTCGCGCAACAGCGTCAATAAAGTCACTCTGCTCGGCAACCTCGGGGCAGACCCCGAGACCCGCTTTACCCCCGCTGGCACCCAAGTGGTCACCGTCAGTCTGGCCACCAGCGACAATTGGACCGACAAGAGCGGCGAGCGGCGGGAGCGCACCGAATGGCACCGGCTGGTGCTGTGGCGCCGGCTGGCCGAAATTGCCGGCCAGTACCTGCGCCGGGGCAGCAAGGTGTACGTGGAAGGCAAGCTCCAGACCCGTTCCTGGGAGGACGTCAAAGGCCAACGGCACTACATGACCGAGGTGGTGGTCAGCGACCTGCAGATCTTAGATTCACCCAGTGGCCCGGCCGAACTAGATCTGGACTATGTCCGGCAGGAATCCCGGCCTGCGGCGGGCGAAGGGGTCGAAGAAGTGGCGGCTGAACTGCCTTTCTAAGCGCACCTAAACGAGGAGCACGAGATGAGTGGCGGCGTTTTCTTCAGCGGGGTCTATCCCATCGGCGATACCGATGTGAACAATCTGCCGGTGAAACACCTAGGTCCGGCCATCGGCTATTACACCCAGGTCCTGGGCTTCTCGGTGGTGAGCCGTGAAGAGAAGCAGGCAGTGCTGCGGCGGGATGAGGCCCGGATCGGCCTGGCGGAAAACGGCCAGGACCCGGAGCAGGCCAGCTGCTACTTCGCCGTCGGCGACGTGGAGGCGTTGCTGCGGGAACTGGAGGCCAAAGGCATCGAGCCGACGCCCATCCGGCTAGACGAACACGAGGGGAAACAATACCGCGTTTGCTTCGCCAGGGAGCCCTACGGGGTGTGTTTCTGCTTCGGCCAGCAGGTTTGAACTCCATCCAGTCCTGGCTCTTTCAGCCGAGGTTCGTCTGCCCTACCTTGTTGGGAGAACCCCTATCCCGGATCTCTCCCCGCAACAAGGAAAGTTGAGATGGAGCACTCCTCCCGACCTCGCATCGAGTGGCTCGACACTGCCAAAGCCTGCGGCATGTTTCTGGTCTTCTACGGACATTTCGTGGAAAGGGTGTACGACCAGGGCAACCAGACTGCCCTGGCGCAGCAGAAGCTGATCTACGCGTTCCACATGCCGCTCTTCGTGGTGCTGGCCGGTTTCCTGGCCCGCTCCGCGTCCGACCTGCCGCCGCTGGGAGCCTTTCTCAAAAGGCAGGCCGCTTCCCGATTGCTGCCGGTGGTCTTCTTTTCGGTCCTGCTGATGCCCCTGTTCTCTCTGTTCAACAGCGGTGGGTGGGAACCCGAACGGCTCAAGGCCCAGTATATCGAGGACTGGCCAGAACTGGGCCGGCGCCTGAGCCCGCCGGCAGATGGCGAGCAGCCCGTTTCCCGCCGTCGGCTCTGGGAGGGCTTGCCTTTGCCGGTGCAGCAGGCCCTCGCCAAAACCGCCGGGGGTGACACCCTCGACGAGAGCGGCAGGAATGCAGTCATCGACGCCCTCAACAACGAATTGGGCCGGCCCGATCTTTTTGCGGCGGCGGATCTGGCGGGCATCAAGTTGCCGGCCAAGGACCAGGAGCGAGTAGCAGCGGGTTTGGCGGGCTCAACCCCCGATGAGGCGCGGCGTTTCCATTTCGGTCTGCTCTTTCGGGTGCTCTACCCCGAATACTTTCAGGACGAGGACTCGCCCCTCGGGGATTGGGGTCGCAAAGCGCTGATGACCCTGAGAGCTTTTGTCAAATGTTGTGGATGTGGGGTGAGCGTATCCTGCATGATCAAGCCGCGTTTTTCAGTTCGCCATCAACGAATACTACACCGGCGATGACTTGGTCGAGGAGCCGATAGCCGTGCAGTCGCTGCCATCGTTTTTCCG